>NZ_JAKKRM010000012.1:0-149704 GCF_025654295.1 Shewanella sp. SM23 | reverse complement strand
GGTCCACCCCAATCAACTGAGTTTTCGAGATGCGGCGAGTTATATCATCTTCAAGTTGACACAACTGTCATCACAAACACCGGGGAATGTCCCGAGAGACGTATTGGATATAGAACGAAATGCACGGCAATTTAAGCTGGATGGTAAACGGGAAAGGGCATATCCACGAGTTCTTAAAATGAGCAAAAACAAGTTCCCGGTTAGACCAAAGAAAAATGCCGTTCACTCTTAAGTGAACGGCATTACGCATTAGCGGGTCTTTTTATTATCTATCAGTTCGTTATTATTGCAGCAACACATTGAACTTAAGCAAGGTTTCAACGCCACTTGGTGTATTCACAGTTAGTACCACTTGGCTGCTAGCGGTTTCAGTATTCTTTAGGTAAAAGTCCGCCATACTTGCATTAGCATCATTCGTTTTAGGCACAGTATAGGTTGTTGATAGCAATTCCCCTTTATCCGCATCGATATTAAGCGTTGTACTAGAGGGCATAATTTGATCTGCACTGTCGTAGAACTTTACGGTAAATTCGGATGTTTGCCCTGCAGGAATTGCCGTTAAAGACTCAAGATTGTTGAGAATATTTTGACCTAGGCGATCTTCATATACTTTGACACCATCTTGCCATAGGGAGAAATAGGCTTTTGAGCCAGACATTATCATCACAACTGCTTTACGAACATAAGTCTTATTCGCTTGTCCTGTCCCGCAGAGTGCGCCTTGACATTGAGGGCCGTTAAACTTGCCATCGGCACCTTTATAGGTGTCGCTAGCGAGGTTATCGAAATAGCGTTCACCACTATCATAGGCGAAGTTTTCGTTATCATCGCGAAAGGCTGTCGGCAAATCGCTAAAGCCTGAGTTGTGGAAGGTTTCTACATCTAAGCCGTTACCACTGCAAGCCACAGGAACACCATTTATCAAGCAAGCTTTTGCAATGGCGCTACCATCGGCCGAATCAAATTGGTTGTTACCATTGGTGTCGAAAAAGGTTTCGTGACCTAAAGCGTAGGCTAATACTGTTATGCGATGGTCTTGAGGTCTTGGATCGCTTGATGTCCAAGTCACACTGCAGACACCATTTTGAGTTAAGCAGCTTGGCTCTATTTGGCCGCCTTCACTGGTGAAGTTGACTGTTGTGTCATTGGGCGCAGGGTTGCCAAAACTATCAGACAGTCTTGCTGTCACTGTGACTTTCTCACCATCAATATTACCCGCTTCAGGGTTGGCATTACTCGTCGCTAAACTAAATCCAAGTTGTTGAGGTAGACCAGTATTCACGGTTAACTGTTCAGATTGGCTAGTGATGACTTCTTTAGTATCAGTATCAACAGCAGTGGCGACCACGCGCACAGGCGTGGGTACTGTGCCGGATAATACGCGCACACTGGCGATGCCTTGGGAGTTAGTCAGGCTTTGCGCATTCGCAGTGCCATTGGCAAAACTTAAACCACCGACAACCGTATCTAAGGTAAAGCTGACATTCTGTTGCGCTGCAGGTTGGCCATTGGCGCTGGTGACTTTGAAGCTGACTAAAGAGGATTCGCTTGAACCCGTACCGCCCGCACCTTTGATGCGAATTTGTGCAGGCTCTGCCGACTCAAAACTTAAGCTAGCAAGCGTTTGGCGTTGTAGAGTAAATGGGAAATTCGCCGTTAACGTCTGATTGCCAGCTACGGTTGTGGCGATGATTTGGTCGCTACGTTCACTGTTGCCACTGCAACTTGTGTCTTGGAAGGTCGAGCTCGCATTACCCGATAAAGTCGTAACTGGGGTATCGAGTGTGGCGCTATTGTTTGTGGTGCAATCTGAGCTAAAGCTGATGGAAGAGGGGGTTTGTACTCGTGTAACCGTGCCGTCATTGGCCTCTAATACTAAACTTGCACTTACACCAAAACTACCGCCTGCGCTGATTTTATATGCGCCATCGGCATCGGCGGTTAAGGTGCTAGCCAGTTTACCTTCGGTAAAGACTGCACCATTAAATGAGCCGAGTTTTAGCATGCCTTCTTGATTGACGGCATCTTTACTCAAGACTTCATACAAACTGCTGGTTTGCAGCAATTGACCTTGATAGTCCACAGTGACCGTTAAGGCATTTGCCCCTAATTCAGTTGCACTTGGCGTATAGGGTACCTGCGCAATACCTTGAGTGTTGGTCAACGCACTGGCAGGATTGAGCGCCGCTGAACCTGCAGTAAAGGTAACTTTAGTGCCTTCGATACCTTTGCTTTCGCTATCGAGCAATATGGCTTGTAATTGCACCGACTCATCGACTTTAAAGCGAGTGACTAAGGCTGAGCTGTTTAAAATACTGGCGCTGAGTTTGGGTGTTGCAATGGTGTTACCATTACCTGAACCAACGAACTCGTAGTTCCGGCTTGCAGTTAATGCGTCTGCATCAGATGGCGTATAGCTCGCCGTTACGGTACCAGCTTCTGCTGTTAATACAGGGTTAGAAATGATGACTTCAGCAACGCCATCTGCATTGGTGAGTTTTGTTGCTGGCGCAACAGTACCTAAGGTCGCAGCGAAGCTAATCAGTTGGCCGCTAAGTTTACTCGAACCCTTTTTTAAGGTAGCGACGGCACAAAAACTCGTATCGGAGGCAAAGCTTAAATTGGTGGTTGCATCGGCGCACTTGTCGTTAACTACAGTTTTATAGCCCAGCGTTAAGCTGTAGCTGTCTGTTGTTCCGTCAGTGTCGGTGCCATCAGCGGCGCCATTACAACCACTGAGCGCTAATGCGCCCAGTAATGCCCAAGAAAATACCGATAACGTTTTGCTAAGTCGCATAAGCAACATCCTTGTGGGGCTGAAGTTAATTAGTCTTGGATTTCGCTGCGTAGATATTTAAACAGCTCTTTAGATGATTTTGATTCTGGGCTTTTGGCCAGTTCTTTAGTGGCTTGACGCACTAAAGTACGCAGTTTTTGTCTGTCTAATTGCGGATAATGCTCGACGACAGTTTGAATCTCATCATCACCTTGGGTGAGTAAGCGTTCACGCATTTTTTCGAACATCTGCAACTTCGCGGTCTCGTTGTTGTTTTTATTCAACACGATAGCGAGTGAAGCCTTGATAGGCTCAATATCAAAATTACGCATTAATTTGCCGATATACTGCATGTGGCGACGATACGCCTCAGTATTAACCTTGATTTTGCGTGTTTGCAGGATAGCGTCGTACAAAAACTCATCCAGCTCGATTTTATCTAGCTGAGTCTTGCTCAGTGAAACAAGCTCCATACCGACTTTTTGCACGGCTTCGCTATCACGCTTGTCCGTTGTTTTGCTGCTGACATAATCTTCATCTATGTCGTAGGGCTGTTTAAAATGTTCTGAATCACCAACAATCTTCATATAGATAAAACCTCAAGTAAATAACTGGCTAATAATAACATCTCCAGCCAAAAATCGCCTAGGTGAATGTGTTTATACCCAAGCTACCTGAAGATACGAGTTTCAGAGCGCCTAGGGTGCTTCAATTCAAGGCGCATCAATGACAGAATGTCGGCCACCTTTTGAATTGATGCAACACGGAAGTGGAGTGCCCTAGGCGCTCCGTCCCGGCGGGTTTTAACGCACTTTATGCTGTGTTGGTTATTTTTAACTTAGCCCGCTAGGTCTGCAAATAACCGCCTTGCCTAAAGTGCGTTAAACTCCCGCTGAATCCTGCATCTTCAGGTTGTTTGGGTATAGGATACGCTCTCAAGCCTAAGTCAGCCGCGAATAATTAATGTGAATGGGATTTGTGTTTGTTATGCTACGGCAATTGCCGACAACGAAAGAGTAGCTTTGTGTCTTTGAACAGAATCGATAGTGAATTGGGCGCGCTGAAAGATGCGGTGGCCGTGGCGCTGGAATATGCCAACAAATTAGGAACGAACGCTGCCGAAGTGGCGATCAGTAAACAACAAGGTTTGTCGGTTTCTACCCGTTTAAAAGAAGTTGAAACCGTTGAATTTAATAAAGATGGTGCCTTAGGAATTACGGTTTACCGCGATGGTTGCAAGGGCAGTTCATCGACGTCGGATTTAAGTCCAGAGGCCATTGCCTTAGCGGTGAAAGCGGCCGACGATATCGCCCGTTATACTTCTCCGGATCCATTCAGTGGTCTTGCCGATAAAGCCTTGATGGCAAATCAGATCCGCGATCTTCAACTGTATTATCCACAAGATATTTCCCCCGATGAGTTAGCGCAACTGGCGATCCGCGCCGAAACTGCGGCGCTCGATGCCGATCCACGTATCAATAATTCCGATGGCGCCAGTGCCAATGCTCACACTGCGGTTAAAGTGTATGGCAACAGCCACGGTTTCTTAAACGGGTATTGCAGCTCGCGTTATAGCTTGAGTTGCAGCGTGATCGGTGAAGATGGTGAAGGCAATATGCAACGGGATTACGATTACACTATCGCCCGTAAATTCAGCGAGATGCTTGCGCCAGAAACCGTAGGTTTAAAGACCGCCGAGAAGACAGTAAGCCGCCTCGGTGCGCGCAAGATCGCGACGACGCGTTTACCCATTTTATTAGCGCCAGATATCGCCACAGGGTTAATCGGCCACTTTATCGGTGCGATCAGCGGCGGCAGTTTATACCGTAAATCCAGTTTCTTATTGGATTCGATCAACACCCAAATCTTCCCCGATTGGTTTAATATCGAAGAGCAGCCGCATTTACTGGGCGCATTGGCAAGCGCGAACTACGACAGTGAAGGCGTGGCGACCCAAGACAGACGCATTATTGACCGTGGCATGTTAGAAACCTATTTGCTGACCAGTTACTCGGCGCGCAAGTTAGGCTTAACCAACACGGGCCATGCGGGCGGTATTTATAACTGGACGCTCGGCCACACTGGCCAAACCTTCGACGAATTGGTAAAAGACATGGGCACAGGTTTGATTGTGACCGAAGTTATGGGCCAAGGCGTGAACATGGTAACGGGCGATTATTCCCGTGGTGCGGCGGGTTTCTACGTTGAAAACGGTGAGATCCAATATCCAGTGGAAGAGATCACTATCGCGGGTAACTTAAAAGAGATGTTCCGTGGCGTACAAGCCGTGAGTAAGGATTTTGATCTGCGCTCATCGATTCGTACCGGCGGTATCTTGTTATCTGAAATGAAGATTGCGGGTAACTAATCCATAGTCTCACTCGTTCTGCCGTGCTGCTATAGTGCGCTTAAGTCGTCTCAGTGCTTTAGTGCTAGTAGCATGAATGTGGTTTGAGCATAAAAAGGGCAAGCGATTAATCACTTAATCTGCTTGCCCTTTTTGTTTAACGCGTCGATTAGGGCTGCTCGACCTAAAAAGCCGTGCCGTTAAGAACTATGTTGTTAAAAACAGTGCCTTTAAAATCGGTCATTAAAATGCGTAGCTTGCGCTGAGTTCAAACGAGCGACCTGCACCGGCAATCTGGTTAAAGCCATTGGTATTATCGGCCTTAAATTCAGCCACACTCACGCCGCCCAGTGGCAGCTCATAGTAGCTGTCGAACAGATTATTCACGGCGAAGGTAACAGTCAGATCCTGCCATTTCATGCTGCTGTTCAAATTGAGCAAGGAGTAGCTGTCGGTTTCATTTTCAAGGCGGCGGTCATCTACGCGATCTTTGGTCGCAACCCATTGCCATGAAAGACTGTTTTCCCACTGACCTAACTGATGTTGCAGTGCCAGCTCTGTTTGCAACGGCTTGATTTGATATAAAGGTTCATCACCCTCATCTCGCTCGCCACGGGTTACATTCACTTTGCCTAACACTTGCCATTTACCTGTGCTGGTTTCGGCAAACTGATAGAGCGCATTAAAACGTGCGCCATAGAGATTGGCATCTAAGTTAGTGAATTGGAGAATATTGCGTTTGCCATCAGGCGAACTGGTGCGATTGAAGCTACCAATGACTTCGGCATCGACATAGTCAGTCACAGCTGTGTACCAAGCCGTGGTCGAGACTTGCCAGCTATCATCGTTATATTTGTAGGCTGCGCTCAGGGTATGGGCGGTTTCTGGTTTAAGATCCGGATTACCCACATAACCATTACCATCACCATACCAACCTATCATAGTGGTCGCCATAGTGCCGCGGCCCCAGCTGTAACGTTCGTATAGATTCGGAGCACGATTCTTGCGGGCTAAACCAAACTCAAGTTGTTGATTGGTCGATAATTGATAGCGCGCCAGTAAGGTGGCATCGATCAGATTATCATCACGTTTTCTGTCCATTGCATTAAAGGCTTTTGCCGCTTCTGCGTCGACATTGGGCATGCCCATCATAGGCATGTTGCTATAGGCTTGGACTTCACCAGTATTGGTGGTGACATACTCAAAGCGAACACCCGCCGATAACCACCAGCTTTGACTTAAATCTTGCTGCCATTCGCCATAAACGGCGGCGCGTTTTCGCTGGCCATCGTTGATGTTGATGTAGTCATTGGGCGCCATCATAGTGCCAGGCACCGCAGGCCAAACATCGTCGAGCTGGTAGCTATAGTATTCTTGGCCGACCAGTAAGGTGCTGTCATCACCCATTGGCAAGCGCCAGTGCAGTTGATAGCTGTAGTCATCACCTTCAGTGTTCATTGGCATCTTGCCGGTTTTTTCTGGGGTGAAAAAGCCCATCTCGTGTTTCACGCCGTGCCAGTTTACTTGGGCACTGAATTCACCGTCATCGTCGAGTTTGAGTTGATAACGGGCGAGGGCACCGTAACTCTTGTTATCCGTCATATCCATGTATTGGTTAGCAAAACCTTGGAATGGAATATTTTGGTGGGTCAATTTGATGGCAACTTCTTGAGTCTCATCGCGCCATGCGGCGGTCAAAGCATGGTTTTGTGCACGGTACAGGGTATCGATGACTTTATCGCCATTGCCATCTTTATAGCTGTTGGCATCTTCATAGGCGCCTTGATAGCTTAGGCTGACATTTTTGCTGGCGACTGTTGCGTTGGTGCCGAGTAATAAGGTGTCACTCACACTGCGATATCCAGTTGAAATATCGCCACTATTCCATTTGATGGCCTCGCTTTCACCAAATTTAGGGTTAAGGCTGCTAACCTTGATCACACCCGCAATATTGTCGCCACCGGCACTGACTGGCGATACACCCGCAATGACTTCGGCTGTGGTGATTTGATTGGCGGAGATATAGGACAGCGGTGGATTCATTTGGTTTGCACAGGACGCGGTAATGTCCGCGCCATCAACCAGCACTTTGATGCGATCGCCCATCATACCATTGAGGATAGGTAGGGCCGATACGCCGCCCGCTTCGGAGAAATCGACTCCTTGCCCTTTCAGTAGATTTTCAGCCGAGCCTAAGGCGTTACGGTTTTCGGTCTGTTGGCCATGGACCTCTAAGCGTTCAATATTGGCTAATTCGCTGTCGTCAGCCATAGCCTGTGGCGCTAGCGATAAGCCCATGGCGATTGCGAGGGATGAGGAAATTACTGAAGTTTTAAACGGGTGAGATAAATACGCAGAATTTGCAGCCATCTTATTGTCTTCCATTCACTTGGATTAATTGCGCTGCATTATAAAGAGCATCTCAGTGTGGCAGGTGCGGCATATTGTCGCAGAGGGTAACAAAGCGAGTTAAAACATCAGAATATGGCTTGAGCAGAAGACAAGTTTTCCACTTTTTAATCAGTTAGGCATGATTCTCCTAGCTCTTTATTGGTACCTCAATTGATAAAAGGTCCAATAGAACTCTGCGTTAGCGGTACTTTTGTGATTTAAGCTAACCCAAATGAGGCATTTTAATTTCTGGGATTTAAGCTAGCCAAAATACTTACTATACAAGCGCTGAGTTTCACCTTGGGAATCCATAGCGGCGAGTGCTTTGGCAAATTCAAAGACTTTAGAATCTGGTGTTAACACAGTGGGACTGTTATCTGGGCTGATGGGGATATCAGCGCGATAGTTGGGGTTGTATCTACCGCGGTAGTGGCGGCTTTTTTTCGAGAAACCGAGGTACATTTCCTGCGGTAATTCGCTGTAGTGATAGTGGAGTTTAAACTGGCTTTGGTCACGATTTTTAAGGTAATAATGCAAAGTGGTTTGATCATAAATAAAAAAGTCCCCTTGGTTTGAAAGCAAATAATCCAAGGCTTTAGGGACGGTTAACTCAGGCGGTTTGCGTACCTTAATTTTGTCGGGTAAGCCGCCAAAGTCGTAACTGCCGGGAGCGATTAAGAGGGTCATTTCATTATGGGCTAACTGCTCAATGGAGCGAATATCGGCGGCGCCAGCACGGCTAATGCCAATCGCACGTTGTGAAAGTCCATTGGGGATAAAATGCGCGTATTGAGCCCGCTCTTCGGTGAAATTAAGGCCGGGATAAAAATCGATATTGCCGAGTTTGAGATCCCGCAGAATACGTAATTTAGGTGCGCGCACCACATTGAGTTTGCAGCCAATCTTGTTCGCCGCCGCTTGGTAGAGTTCGTGATAAAATCCCGTGTTATTGGACTCGTCTCCGATAAAGGGTAAGCGTTCGCTGGTACGATACCCCATGGTCATCACGCAGGAGTCTGAACTGGAAAAAGCGTTGGCAAGCGGGGCTTGAAGCGTTATCAGTAAGAGCAGTGCGCCGAGCCAAGGTTGAGCGACTAACACGGATGTCAAATTGATCTCCTTATCTGTCGATTACAAAGTGTAACCTGAGTGCCAATAAAGGTTATGGCAAAATCCACTCACTAAACCTATTAATAAAACCTTATTGATTATTAAGCTAATATATTATTTTTGTTTGAATAATCTATCATACTTTCCTACTAGTCAAAGTCATTTTTTATGTTGGAGTGCACAAACTCTGTACATCTGATTTGATTGCGTTATAGTTTGCGCTGTTAGGCTATGGACTTAACTTTCATTAAGCAGTGAGGCATAAAATGACTAAGCAAAAACCGCAAAATATGCCCTTAGAACACGAAAGTGGTCGAGGCACCATTACCGACAACGCACTCAAAGCGTTAGTGACGAGTCCCTTGTTTAGGACCCGCACCGAGAAAGCGAAAAAGGGCAAAGGGTCATACGACCGTAAAGCACAAAACCGAAAGGGGCATCAGCACAAGGGCGATGCCCCTTTTGACTTTCTAGGTCTGCGCTTTTGTTAATCTGCTTCAGTTCGCTGCTTTAGTCTGCTGTGTTAGTGCCTCGTTAATCCTGCCAATTCATGCTCCTCCACCTGCCTTTACGCCAATCTTTACGCTTAAATCAGCCTTATTATTGATACTCCTTGTTGGAGGTTAATTGTACTTTCGCCCTGAGCGAGTATGGTGAACGCTGAGAGCGTTTTAGCGAAGGAGATGCACATGGCACAGCAATATCGAGTTGAACACGACACTATGGGTGAGGTGAAAGTCCCCGTCGATTGTTATTGGGGCGCACAAACCGAGCGTTCGCGGCAGCACTTTCGTATTGGTGCTGAGGCATCTATGCCTGTCGAAGTGATCCACGCTTTTGGCTATTTAAAGAAAGCCGCCGCTATTACCAATCAACAGCTTGGCGTCTTGCACCAAGATAAAGCTCAACTGATTGCCCAAGTGTGCGATGAGCTGATTACAGGCGAACTCGATGCGCAATTTCCCTTAGTAATTTGGCAAACAGGCTCGGGCACGCAAACCAATATGAACGTCAATGAGGTGATTGCCTATCGCGGCCATGTACTCTCGGGTGGACAACTTATCGATGCGGTTAAATGCTTGCATCCCAATGACGATGTTAACCGCTCGCAATCCTCCAACGATACCTTTCCCACCGCCATGCACATTGCCGCCTATCGCCAAGCCGTTGAGCTCGTTTTGCCCTGCATGAGGTTATTGCAGCAGAGCTTGCAGGATAAGGCCGAGGAGTTTGCGCACCTAGTTAAAATCGGTCGCACGCATTTTATGGATGCAACACCGTTAACGTTAGGCCAAGAGTTTTCCGGTTACGCCGCGCAGTTAAGTCATGCCATCGAAGGCATTGAGCACAGTCTCAAGCGTGTAGCCGAGTTAGCTTTAGGTGCGACTGCCGTCGGCACTGGGCTGAATACACACAAGGATTACGCCGTTAAGGTGGCGGACAATATCGCAAAACTCACGGGTTTGCCCTTTGTAACGGCGCCGAATAAGTTTGCCGCCTTGGCTGCCCACGATGAATTGGTCGCTCTGTCGGCAACCTATAAAGTGGCGGCGGTTAGTTTAATGAAGATCGCAAATGATATTAGGATGTTAGGTTCTGGTCCGCGTTGTGGCATTGGTGAGTTATTACTGCCTGAAAATGAACCTGGTTCGTCAATCATGCCGGGGAAAGTGAACCCAACTCAGGTCGAGGCTATGACTATGGTGTGCGCGCAAATCATGGGTAATGATGTCGCCGTTGGGATTGGCGGCAGCAATGGTCAGTTTGAGCTCAATGTGTTTAAGCCGATGATCATCGCCAATGTGCTGCAATCGGGGCGCTTATTGGGGGATGCTTGCCAGTCGTTTAATGACCATTGCGTAGTCGGCATAGTGGCGAACGAGCCACAAATCGCGGCTGCATGTGGAGAACTCACTCATGTTAGTGACGGCGCTTAATCAACATATCGGTTATGAAAAGGCCGCTAAGATAGCCAAAAAAGCCCATAGCGAGCATAAGACTCTGCGCCAAGCGGCATTAGAACTTGAGTTTGTGACAGCAGAAGAATTCGAGCTGTGGGTCGATGCCAATAAGATGTTGGGACCCGATGCTTAATTCATAACGTCTCATCCTAGCTGCTGATAAATCAGCGAAATTGAGGCTGGCAATGAATCAATATCGTGGGCCAAGACAGTGTGAAGAAACAGTGGAGTAAGGATGCTGAAGCATTCGCAGTGTTAATGTTTACGGTGCATCGAATGATAAAAAACAAAAAGCGAACCAGAGGTTCGCTTTTGAGTAATAGCCTGTCCTGTATCAGAACAGCTTAGTCTTGGGTGTCAGCGTCTACCACTTCAGCCCACAGATCGTGTTCGTCTGAATGGGTGATGCGGGCACGAACCAACATACCTGGCTCAAGTTCAGTTTCACCATTGATAAACACCATGCCGTCGATTTCTGGTGCATCGGCGAAGCTGCGGCCAATGGCGCCTTCTTCGTCGACATCGTCAATCAGAATATCTAAAGTACGGCCAACGAAACGGGCCAAACGCTCGGCGCTGATCTCGGCTTGGAGTTCCATAAATCTGTGGTATCTGTCTTCTTTCACTTCTTCGCTGATAAGCTCGGCGATAGTGTTGGCGACAGCGCCATCGACTTCAGAATACTTAAAGCAACCTACGCGGTCGAGACGAGCTTCTTTCAAGAAATCGAGCAGGATTTGGAAATCCTCTTCGGTTTCACCTGGGAAGCCGACGATGAAGGTTGAGCGGATCACCAGATCTGGGCAGATTTCACGCCAGCGTTGAATCGCTTCTAACTGACGGTCAACACGGCCTGGACGCTTCATCATCTTGAGGATGCGCGGGCTTGCATGCTGCATTGGAATATCCAAATACGGCAGAATCAAACCTTCGGCCATCAAGGGGATCAAATCGTCAACCCATGGGTAGGGATAGATATAATGCAGACGCACCCAAGCGCCCATTTTACCCAGTTGGCGCGCTAGGCTAGTAATGTCTTGCTTGACTGGCATACCGTTCCAAAAATCGGTACGACCGCCTTTGTCTTTGCCGTAGGCCGAGGTGTCTTGGCTCACAACTAGAATTTCTTGTACGCCTGATTCCACTAAACGCTTAGCTTCATCTAAGATGCTGCCCGCTGGGCGGCTGTCGAGATCGCCACGTAGCGAAGGGATGATGCAGAAAGTACAACGGTTGTCGCAACCTTCTGAAATCTTTAAATAAGCGTAATGCTTAGGCGTTAACTTAACCCCAGTTTGTGGGATTAATGAGGTGAAAGGGTTGTGCTCTGGCTTAGGCACGTACTTGTGAACATGCTTCAACACCGCTTCGTAGCTGTGTGGGCCAGTGATTTCTAACACATCTGGGTGCACTTCGCGGATTTGGTTTTCTTTAGCGCCAAGGCAGCCAGTGACGATCACTTTGCCGTTTTCTTCTAAGGCTTCACGCACAGCATCCAGAGACTCTTCCACCGCAGCATCGATAAAGCCGCAGGTATTGACGATAACTAAGTCGGCATTGTCGTAGCTGTTAGTGACTTCGTAGCCGTCGATGCGTAACTGAGTCAGAATACGCTCTGAATCCACGAGGTTTTTTGGGCAGCCCAAAGACACGAAACCGATGCGATTCCCAGTGGTAACAGTATTAGTGCTTGCTGCTTCTAATGTTTTTACTGGGATATCAAGCGTGGTCGTTTGCTTGGGTTTAAAAGTTTCAACTGTCATGGTTTCTCGCTGAGGTATAAGCCGCCTTAAAAAAGTTGGCGGATTATACCTGAAGTGATTAAAAGGTACAGTAGCTTTGGCTGAAAAGTGTACAACTGGGGCGCTGAATATGCCAGTTAACCCTAAGGCCTATTTTTGGTGTGGATATAGGAAGATAGGCCAAAGATCCAAGGTCTAACTCATCTGGATAAAAAGCGCTAAACATTTTTCAGAAAAATTAACCCTTTTTAAAATTGGCCGCGTTTATAGGGGCAAGAGACAATTTCTTGATGCTGTTACATATTGGCACAAGTATTGGCACTTTTTACTGATAGCCTAAGCGCTAAATAAGCGACACAGTCGTTTTAGCCGTCTCGTTTTGAATATGCGTTCTATTTGAAGTGGTTTAGGTATAAGCACATTATTTTGGAGTAAGTTATGAAAAATTCTCTTTTAGCGGTATTGGTGACGGGTGGTCTTTTTTCTAGCGCGTTTATGGCGCCAGCGGTACTCGCCGCTGAGGTCGATTTCCCGCATATTGAAACCATGGGTGTGAGTCAAATCCAAATCGAGCCCGATATGGCGGATGTGAATGTGGAAGTGGCCGTGACCGAAAAAACCGCTAAAGCCGCCAAGGATAATTCCGATGCCGCCGTGGCTAAGTTTATCGCCCGTCTCACCGCAGCGGGTGTGACTAAAGATCAGATCCAGAGCGCGAATTTAAATCTTCAACCGCAATACGTCTATGTGCAGGATAAGGCGCCAGAGCTGACGGGTTATACTGCCAGTCGCCAAATTACCGTGACGGTAACAGACTTAAGCCGCTTGAATGCAATCTTAGATTCTGCCTTAGAAGAGGGTATGAATCGGGTGAATAACATCGCCCTTAAGTCGAGTAAAGAAGCTGAATACGTCGCCAAAGCACGTCAAGCTGCGATTGTGGATGCCAAACAAAAAGCCGAATCTTTGGCTAAAGGCTTTGGTGAAAATCTAGGTAAGATCTGGCAGATCCGTTATTACGATCAACGCCCTGTGCAACCTGTCATGTTACGCATGAGCGCTAAAGCCGATGCCATGGGCGCCGCCGAGAGTTATCAATATGGTCAAGTGAGCATAGAAGATAGAGTTGAAGTGATTTATAAACTGAAGTAAATCAGTCAGAGGCATATGGTGATGGATGAAGCTCCTATTGGGATTCATCCATTTTTTTATGCCGTTTACAATCGTTTTATATTTTTGGAAATAGCATTCTTCACTCTAATATGTTATGGATTTTATTAGGATGATGAACAGTAAAAACTGGCAAATTTAAGTATTTATCCTCACACTAGTAAGGTTAATGTTTAGGAGGCCGTTTATGGATTTTCCCGCTCGAATAAAGCAACAAACTTGCATGGATTGCTTAAGTGGTAAGTCATTAGGATTTGAAATTCGAATGGCATTTCAACCTATTATCCATTGGCCTAGTCGTGAGATTAGCGGTTATGAAGCCCTGGTCAGAGGCCCTGATGGTGAAGGGGCTGCGTGGGTGTTTGAGCGGATTAATGAAAATAATAAATACTATTTTGATCAGGCTTGCCGTGTTAAAGCGATAGAAACCGCTTCAAAGCTGGGACTCGATAAGATGCTCAGTATCAACTTTTTACCTAATGCCGTATATAACCCTGAGACCTGTATCCGCGCGACGATTGAAGCCGCCGACATGTATGGGTTTGAGATTCACAAAATTATGTTCGAAGTGACTGAGGGAGAGCAAATTGTCGATCGGGCAAAATTAGTCCGTATCTTCGAGAGCTATGCTAAGCGTGGTTTTATCACGGCAATCGATGATTTTGGCAGTGGTTTTGCTGATTTAAGCTGGCTCGAAGCCCTGCGCCCTCAAGTATTAAAACTTGATATGACCTTGATCCGTGATATCGATCTCGATAGAGAAAAGCAGTTAGCCGTGGATGAAATACTGCGTATTTGTTTAGAGCTGAATACAAGAGTTTTGGCCGAAGGCATTGAGACAGAAGCCGAACTTAATTATCTCGCTGGAATAGGTATTGAGTATTTTCAGGGGTATTATTTTGCCAAACCACAACTCGAATATTTAAGTTCCTATGAAGAGCTGAGCTTTCACGCCCCAAAGTAAATGGTTAGGTGGATTGATATCGTTGCACGATTAGAGTGATAACACGTGCTAAGACTCGATGGATAATTCTTTGTTTCTGATATCGGCTAACTGATATATCATGCGCCACCTAAAATTGCCCTTGTTACCTATTCGCTACTATGTCTTCCAACGCGCTCTATACCGATTTATCCGGTTATTACGATTTAATGTGTTCCGATATCAACTACCAGCAACAGAGCGCGAGTATCCATCGTCTGCATCAGTTTCTCGGCAATAATGGTAAGCAACATCTTGATTTAGCCTGTGGCACTGGTCCGCATGTGCGGCATTTTATCGACCTTGGTTATCAGTGCAGTGGCCTTGATATTAATCAGCCTATGCTAGACATGGCCATGCGTCGTTGTCCTGAAGCTCAGTTTAACCTCCAAGATATGACGGCTTTTTATTTAGAAGAGCGCGTCGATTTGATTACCTGTTTTTTATATTCCATCCATTACAGTGCTTGCATCGAACGCCTTAAAAGCTGTATCGCCAGTGTGCATAGCGCACTTAATGACGGTGGGCTGTTTTGTTTTAATACTGTCGATAAGCACAAAATCGATAACACAAGTTCGGTTAAGCATTTTGCCGAGTTTGATGGTAGCCATTTCGCCTTTGAATCCGGCTGGCATTACAGTGGGCAAGGTGAGAAACAGTCATTAAAGTTGAGTATTGCCAAAAGCAGTCAGCCGTTTGCTGAGGTCTCGCCTTTACCTGTCTCTGATATGAAAGGCTTAGGCTCGCTGGAAGCTGGGTTACACGCCGCAGGTTTGCAAGAAGTGGGTTTACAAGAAGTCCACAGTATTGAGCAATGGCAAGATCAACATGCTATGGTCGCTACCAGCTTCACTGAGCTGCAGGAATTGTTAGCGCCCTATTTTGAAGTGCATGTTTTCGAACACGATTATGAAAGAATTGTCCCGTGGGATTTAGCATCAGGTAATGCGCTGTTTGTTTGCGTGAAGATTTGACCTTCTGTTGAAGTTTGGTAACAGAAGGTCTGCTCATAATGTCACTGTTACTTGTTAAATCTCGCTTCTCTGTCAGTCTGTTTTTATTTAAAGCCAAATTAAAGTTGTAGGCTTCACTCTTAATTTTTCATCAAGAGTCGACCCAAAGGGGAAAGTACCAGTTTCCCTTTTGGATATTCCTTGCCAAATAACGTCCATGTTTAACAATCAGTTCGTCATCCATAACTCTTGTTCATAATGCTGCCGCACAGTATTCCCGTTAAAGCTTGCTTTAATAAACTTGTTTTAATAAGTAAGTCGCACAATATAAATGATAATGTAATTAATTAAATGTAATAATTTTGTGTGTTTATTTTGTTACCTATGAAATAGTTACAATTTCACAGGCAATAAATACATTAAGACAGAATTAGCACGGCTTTAGTGTAAGTATGAAAAAAGTTTCATGTGTTTTATAAAAATAGTTAACTCGAATTTAAAATATTAAAATAAATCTATGGTGTTGATAAGTATGGTTATTATTTTCATTGTGTATTGATCTGAGTGTGTTTTTGCGAGGTTGGCATTATTTTTGTAATGTCCTTAGTGTATTTAAATAATTAACTAGGAGTACTTTATGAAAAATCCCATTCTTACTTTAGCTGCCATTATTTCTTTAGCCTCTTTTAGTGCATATTCTCATGCAGATAACATGAGTAACAGTGATGCCGCAGAAAACGGAATCTATGTCGGCGCTAACTACGGTTATTTAAAAGTCGATGGCGATGATGATTTTGATGATAATAGTGATGTAATGCAGGGCCTTGTTGGTTATAAGTTTAATAAATACCTTGCTCTTGAAGGTAGTTACATTAACTTTGGTGATTATGGTAATGGTTTAGCCAATGCCGAAACCGATGGTTATACGGCAGCCCTGAAAGTCATGCTTCCCATTGCAGACCGAGTTGAGCTATATGCTAAAGGTGGTCAGTTATGGTATTCGACAGATTATGACGTCGTCGGTTTTTCTGGCAATGACGATGGTGAAGGTGTATTCGCCGGCGCCGGTGTGGCATTTAAAGTCACAGATCGATTTTTAATTAATGCTGAGTACACTTGGTATGATGCAGATATTAATGTCGATAGCGTCGCCAATGGCGGAAAAACAGATACAGACTTTAATCAAGCCAGTATCGGTGTTGAATATCGCTTCTAATTATTCGTTGTTGATATTTATAATTTAAATATTAATTATTTAGGTGTGACACGCTCAGTGTCACACCTTTTTTATATGGTTAATATGTCTCTCATAGTTTTTTTAAAGCAAAGTCAAAATCATGGTCGTGGGGCTTCACCCCACACCCGACCAAAAGGGAAAAATCGCCTATTCCCCTTTTGGAAATCCCCCGGCGTCCCTAGCGAAGTTACATGCATTGATTAGTGGCTTCGTGCTTATTCGAAAATAGCTAACACTTCCGATGGCTCCGCTTTACATCCATGTAAAGCCCCCCAGTACGGCAGTCCCTACCTCTCGCTCATAAGCGCGAAAATCACCGATTTTCATTCGCCCCTTTCCCCCGAAAGCTACGTAGACGTCCTGTCTGCATCACGCGCTATCCTTTTAATAAAGAGTCTTCAACGCTCTTCAGCAACTTCTCAGGGGAAGATGAGCTTCTGTGATCTCGATGTTGGCTGTTAATCTAAGTTACTCATGCCAATCCGATCTTTTCATGAGTTGGCTGGTCATCACTAAAAATCACCATTTGTCAGTCAAATAGACCTATTTAGCTAAGTTGTGTCCATTCGAATAGTGCTTTTAGCGCGGAAGTCGCTTATGGCGGTTTGCCTTTACTTGAACCCATATCAAAAGTGCATTATGTTGTTTTATAATGTGTGGCCCGATTTATTGTTTATGAGTAGAATATTTTTTTAGCAGAAGGGACTCAATGGAAAAGTCTATTATTTTCAATCCAAACAAAAGTTTACACAAATTATGGGTTTTTATTGTAGCTGTGGTGATAGGTGTCCTGTTGGCACTTTATAGTGCTGTGGACATATGGTGGAACAACGAGTTAAATTTTAACAGTTCTTATGAAAACTATAACGGTATTTTCGAAGTGTTTAAGGCTCCTATTCAAATACTCGTTGGTACAGTTGCTTTAGTGGCGTTAATAGCTGCGTTTCATAAATCAGAACAGACACGTGAACAGATTATAATTTCCAACTCTCAAAACAACTTTGTGAATTATTATAAGCATGTTGAAGAGTTTACAAAATACATGAGTACATTAGCTCAAGATGTGGGTTATGGTATAGAATCTGCACAATATACTAAGTTTTTTAGACCATTTCATGGAGTTTTTTTTCCAGGTGCTAAAACTGGGAAATATAGTGTGATTAGAATAGTCAAGGATGAACCGTTTTCTAATGCTTTATCTCTAATGACTGAGAATGTCAGAGATATTCTAGTGCTTTATGTGGGTTGTGGTAGTGGCATTGAGTCTATAGGTGATAATAAAGATAAAGTTGATATTAAACTTAATAATTTCCTTATTGAAATGAAATCATTGTTTGATATGGTTAAATTAGATGTGCCAAGTTCACTCGGAAATTTAGAAGAAAATGTTCCGAAAAAGAAAAACATTTTAAGTTGTATTGATGAAGTGAAAAATAATTTTGTAAAACTGTTTGAACATATAGATACTGTTTCATCGTTTGATACTGATTATAAACCTATAAAAGTAAAAGTTGACATTAAGAGAGTTCCTAATGATAAAACCATAGGAACTGGTGTTGGTAATGCTAATTCTAATAAAATTCCAAAAAGAATTAGTGTGGTTAAACATGTTTCTGATTATGGTGATATAGATTGTTGGAGTAAAGTTGGCAATCTTAAATTAGTTATTTTGTTTAATGAGATTAATCAACTTCATTATGCGTTAAAAAAATAAGTGGTTTTAACGAGCTATTGTTAAATTTTCTAAAAATGATGTTTGGTATCACTTTGCTTTGCATTACTCGCAAGTAACTCCGAAGCCGCAGAAGTACACCTTTCCCTGCGAAGTTGCTGAAGGGTGTTGAAGAAAATAGCGTGGCGCAGACAGGACGTCTGCGTAGCTTTCGGGGGGAAGGGATGCCCCATCGGAAGCGTTAGCTATTTTCGAATAAGCACGAAGCTAGTACCTAACGCATGTAACTTCGCTAGGGGCGGCAAGGGAGATCCAAGAGGGGATTGCTGTTGATCCCCTCTTGGTCGGGTGTGGGGTGAAGCCCCACGACTTAGATCCAAACGAAGTTTGGAAAAGCTGCTTTTGCAAAGCAAACAAAAAGGCGCCGAAGCGCCTTTTTACTCTAGGAGAAAGGGAAAACTCCTCATCCCACTATGATTTGATTACACAATCAGATCATACTCATCTTTGAGTATCTTGATGATATCTGCCTTAGGATTCGCTGGCAGCGGAATCGCCGCGCCAGTCACTTTCTCGGCAACGCCGGTGTAAGTGCGTGACACTTGCATCATGGCCTCAAGTGGCAGGTCATTGTCGCGGGCGAGGGCTTCACGCTCTGGCATTCTGTCTTTGTTGAGCAGCACATCAGGATCAGGGAAATGATTTAGCAGGAACTGGCGGAAACCCTCTTTGGAGTTTTCCAAAATCTTGCCATCGCGGTAGGCTGCGCCGTCCCAAATACGTGATGAGTCTGGAGTGCCAACTTCATCCATGTAAATCAGTTTTGAATTGCCATCTTTATCGGTCACATAACCGAACTCAAACTTAGTGTCGACAAACACTTGATCAATGTCGGCCAGTGCTTTTGAAATCACTTTAAAGCCATCTTTTAACAGCTTCTCGTACAGGTCGATATCTTCTAACTTTTCAAAGCCAAAGGCTTGGTAGTTGGCTTGGATATCGCTGCGGCTGATGTTCACGTCATCTTGGGCTGGCACGCCTGGGATGCCGGTTAAAATGCCCTTAGTCGATGGGGTGATTAACAGCTCAGGGAGCTTTTGATCTTTCTCTAAGCCTTCTGGCAGTGTGATGCCACAGAATACTCGCTCGCCCTTAGAGTAAGCGCGCCACATTGAGCCTGTGATGTACTGGCGGCAAATGGCCTCGACTTTAATGGGGCGGGCTTTTTGGACTATCCATACGAACGGGTGCGGGATATCCAAAATATGGCTGTCGGCTAGGCCGTTTTCGGCGAACAGTTTAAACCAGTGGTTAGAAATCGCGTTTAATGCCGCGCCTTTACCGGGAATGCCTTTGAGGCCACCTTCACCGTGGAAGATACAGTCGAAGGCCGAGATACGGTCGCTGATCACCATGATGGCGAGCGGGGTATCTTCGGGGACGTTATAACCCTTGGTTTTGATTAAACGGCGGCTGTCGGCATCGGTTAGCCAGTAAACGCTGCGAACCTTGCCGCTGTGGACTGGGTTGTCGGTGCGGATTGGCAAATCGTTATTTACGGCTAATACGGAATCAGCAAGACTCATGACGAGTATTCCTTAGGATAGAGAGTGTAGGGATAAGGTTTTTATAAGTGTCGGTTTGCAGATGAACTATGGCGTTAGCAACAGCCAGATTCATTGCAACCGCTTTATTATTCGCGCTTGGCTTAGGGCGTAAAGCGTTCAGCCGGTTTGCGGGATTTGATGTTAAATCTTGAACAGCAAAAGGGGTATTTTCGGGCGGTGTTTGAATTGGGTTGGGTGGAGATAATGCAAGGGAGGGAACAAACGCAGGGCAAGGTTGGCACCACAGTGAAAGTGGTCTGCGAAAGCGGGCTGGGCCCGTGCCATTTTGCTCGAAAATGCTAACCATTAATCCGAGAGAACCTTGTTCTAGACTGCCGCGAAAAAGTGGCGACATTCTACCTTTTTTGACAAAATTTGCCACGGCTATTTGCATCGCTCTTTGCACAGATCTTTACATAGCCCTTTACACTGCTCTTTATATAGTTCTGTGGCTTGAATCTAGCGGGCATAAGGATTTGCAAGGGAATCACGCGCTAACACTCAGTGCTGAGCATGATGGAGGGCTGGTGTTCTGCGGACGAGCTAATGTTGAAGGGCTGTATTTTAGCGCGCTGATGTGCGAGCTTATGACGTAGCTGCAGCCGACAAGACCATCAAGCCAAATATCCAATGGAGGGAATATGAGCACAAGTCAGCATGTACATAATGATAATCAACGAGAGCTAGTATTAGAGCGGATTATCGATGCGCCGCCAGAAAAGCTGTTCCGCGCGTGGACCGAGCCAGAACTCCTCAAAATTTGGTTTACGCCAAGGCCGTGGACTGTGGCTAGCGCGAGCTTAGATGTGCGTGCCGGTGGTTCAAATGTGATCGTGATGCGCAGCCCTGAGGGACAGGATTTCCCGAATCGTGGCGTGTATCTCGAGGTGGTTGAGAATGAGCGCATCGTATTTACCGATGCCTTTACTGAGGCTTGGGTGCCGTCCGATAAAGCCTTTATGACGGCAACTATTACTTTTGAACCTGTGGACGGCAAGACCAAGTACACTGCGCGGGTGCTGCATTGGAATAGCGAAGATAGGCAGAATCATGAGGATATGGGGTTTCATCAGGGTTGGTCTAAGGCGACCGATCAGCTTGAGGAACTCGTCGCGAGCATTTAGCCGGTGAGTCTCAAGCATTGTATCAGAGAGTAAACAATAAGCAGTATCTAGCCCAATTGCCCTGCATATTTTATTGTTGGGGATTGGGCAGGATTAGAGGTGTTATGTCGTCACAGAAAGAAGTACCAGTGCTTAAACAATCGGTGCTTGCGCCATCGCAACTCGCACAAAGCGCGGCTTTGCAGGGCAATAGTTTTTTATCAAAACAGTTCAATGGCTTGTCGGAATTAGCCCAAGATCTACAGGGCATCGAGTTTGAGGATTGCTGCTTTCAAGATTGCCATTTTAGCGAGAGCACTTTCCGTAAATGCAAGTTTATCGATTGCCGCTTTGTGCGTTGCAACTTGAGCTTAGTGAAAGTGCCCCAGTGTCAGTTCAGCGGGGTGGAGTTTGAGGAATGTAAGTTAGTCGGTATCGATTGGACCCGCGCCGCGTGGTCGCGTTTATCCTTTGCCGCGCCCTTTTCCTTTAAGCAATCCATCTTAAATGATTGCTCATTTTTAGGTTTGTCCCTCGATGAAATTATCATCGAAGAGTGCAAGGCCCACGATGTCGATTTTCGCGAGGGCAGTTTTAATCAAGCCAATTTCACCTACACGGATTTTAGTCATAGTCTGTTTGGCCGAACTCAATTATTGGAGGCGGATTTCAGCGAGGCATCCAATTACGATATCGACATTTTTAACAATAAAATCAAAGGTGCTAAGTTTAGCCGCGACGAAGCGATTCGGCTGCTCAACTGCCTCGATATAGAATTAATGGATTAAGGATTGTGGTAGGTTTTTACTCAGCTTTTCACTCAGCATAGTGATGATCATCCCACGAGTGTTATCGCAATTGACTGAAATATCTGTTTGTTTTTGAAGCCGCCATTTGTCCCATCTGGCGGCTTTTTCTGTCCGTTTTTTAAGACCTATTGATCTTATTCACGTATTTCAAGGTCAGCCCTAGGTTTTAGTTGCGGTAGATCACACCGAGCTTCCCCATGTGGTTTACCACAATACCCACCTACCTCTTTCGGGATAACAATCTCTGTGGATGAGCTGTGTATTCAGCGTATGCCGTGTATTTTGAAGATATGGCGGCGCTGTTTTAACGCTTTATAACTAAAAAAGTAATCAAATCAGTG
Organism: Shewanella sp. SM23; assembly: GCF_025654295.1. Classification (NCBI taxonomy): domain Bacteria; kingdom Pseudomonadati; phylum Pseudomonadota; class Gammaproteobacteria; order Alteromonadales; family Shewanellaceae; genus Shewanella; species Shewanella sp. SM23. The sequence goes on along the minus strand of NZ_JAKKRM010000012.1, from coordinate 127,503 downwards.
AGCAAACCTCTGCTCGATGGCGTCAAATGTGGCGACTGACGGGTGGGATGAGCGTGATGGAGGTAACCATGATTGAGCTTAATAGGCGAACCTTTTTAAAGGGAGCAGGAGCGAGCAGCGCCACGTGTGCGTTGGCCAGTCTGCTGCCGGGCAGCTTAGCGGCATTAGAGAATAAGCAGCTAAAGGGCATGGGCAAAGACATTGCCAGTATTTGTGAAATGTGTTCGACTCGCTGCCCGATTTCGGCGCGGGTGATTGAGGGCAAAAACGTCTTCATTAGTGGCAACAAGGCCGCTAAATCCTTTGGCGGTAAAGTGTGTGCCCGTGGCGGCGCAGGCCATAGTTTATTGTACGATCCACAGCGTATCGTTAAACCGTTAAAGCGGGTCGGTGAGCGCGGCGAAGGCAAATGGGCTGAGATCAGTTGGGATGAGGCTTATAAATTAATCGCTGAAAACCTCAATAAAATCAAAAAAGAACATGGCCCAGAAGCCGTGGCATTCTCGTCAAAATCTGGCTCACAAGAAAAGCATTTGTTTCACCTTGCGACCGCCTTTGGTAGTCCAAATACCTTTACCCACGCGTCGACTTGCCCTGGTGGTTATGAAATTGCCGCTAAGGCTATTTTTGGCACTAAGGTCAAACGTGATTTAAGTAACTCTAAATACATCATTAACTTCGGCCATAACCTGTACGAAGGCATCAATATGTCCGAAACCCGCGGCATGATGGCGGCGCAAATGGATAAAGGTGCCAAGCTGGTGGTGTTCGAGCCAAGATTCTCCATTGTGGCCGACAAGGCCGATGAATGGTACGCCATTCGTCCCGGAACAGACGTGGCCGTCGCCTTGGCGTTATGCCATGTATTGATTGAAGATAATCTTTACGACAAGGCATTTGTCGCGCGCTATGTGGAAGGCTTCGAAGCCTTTGCCGCCGAAGTGAAAGCCTATACCCCTGAATGGGCTGAAACCATCTCCGATGTGCCTGCCAAAGACATTCGTCGTATCGCCCACGAATATGCCGCTAAAGCACCCCATGCTGTGGTCGATTTTGGTCACAGAGCCACCTTTACCACCGAAGAGTTTGAGATGCGCCGCGCCCTTTACGCTGCTAACGTCTTGATTGGTAATATTGAGCGTAAGGGCGGGATTTATATCGGCCAGAAACCCGGTGATTACAACAAGCTTGCTGGTGAAGCGGTTGCGCCCGTATTGGCAAAACCTGGCGTGAAAGACATGCCAAAACCAGCAGCGAAACGTATCGATCAGGTGGAAGAGCAGTACGCCATGATGTGGACATCGGGCGGCGTTTACCAAACCATTCTCGATGCCACGTTAAGCGCTGTTCCTTACCAGTTACACGGCTGGGTGATGTCACGCACTAACCCAATGCAAACCATGACAGACAGAGCGCGCGTTGTTGAAGCGATGAAAAAGCTCGACTTTATTGCCGTGTGTGATGTGTATATCAGCGAAACCGCCGCCTATGCGGACGTGATTTTACCTGAGTCAACTTATCTTGAACGTGATGAAGAAATTGCTGATAAGTCAGGTAAAAATCCGGCCTATTATGTGCGCCAACGGGTCGTTGAAACCTTAGGTGATACTAAGCCTTCTTGGCAGATCTTTAAGGATGTGGGTGTGGCTATGGGCCTTGGCGAGTTCTATCCATGGGAAAACATGGAAACCCTGCAAATGCTGCAGGTGAACCGCGACACTGACCTGCTGCGCCGGATCAAAGACGAAGGTTTCGTGAGCTTCGGTAAGCCAATTATGTTGTGCGAGCCTAAGATGGTTGCCGAGTTTATTAAGGCATACCCCAATGCGCGACCTGCCGATGAAGACGGCACTTACGCCAGTGCACTGACCTTTAAAACCCCGAGTGGCAAGATTGAACTCACTTCCGCGAAAGTCGAAGCCATGGCACCGGGCCGTGGGGTGATCAAATTCCGCGAAGTGAATCTTAAAAAAGCAGATGAGCTGTACTTTATCCAAGGCAAAGTGGCGGTGCACACCAATGGCGCAACCCACAATGTGCCTATGCTCGCTAACCTGATGTCGGATAACGCTGTGTGGGTTCACCCTGTTACTGCGGGCAAATTAGGGATCAGCAATGGCGACCCAATCCGCCTCACCAGCAGTGTTGGCACAGAAGAAGGCCATGCCTTAGTCACGCCGGGCATTCGCCAAGATACTGTGTTTGCTTACATGGGCTTTGGTTCTAAAAACAAAGAGTTGGTCAGAGCAACGGGTAAAGGTATCCACTGCGGTAACTTACTGCCGCACGTTACTGCTCCTGTGTGTGGCATGACAGTGCACACCACGGGCGTCACGCTGGCAAAGCGCTAATCGGAGGCTTAAATGAATAAACGATATGTAATGGTGCACGACGAGAATAAGTGCATCGGCTGCCAAGCTTGTAACGTGGCGTGTCGCAGTGAAAATGGCGTACCCGAAGGCGTAACTCGTCTGCAAGTGCGTGTGGAAGGCCCCTTTGGTGAGATGCCCAATCTGCATTTCAAATATCACAGGGTATCTTGCCAGCAATGTGAAGATGCACCCTGCGTTAAAGTGTGCCCAACAGGCGCGGCCTATGTGGGTGAAGATGGCATTATCTCTATCCATTCCGAGAAGTGTGTCGGCTGTATGTACTGTGTGGCAGCGTGCCCTTATAAAGTGCGCTTTATGAACCCAGAAACCAAGGCGGCGGATAAGTGTAACTTCTGTAAAGACAGTCGTTTAGCACGGGGCGAAGAGCCAGCGTGTGTGACTGTGTGTCCAACCGATGCCTTAGTGTTTGGTGATGCTAATGATCCGCAGAGTGAAGTGGCCATCATGCTCAACACTAAAATCACTTACCAAGATAAAACCCATTTGGGCACAAAACCTAGGGTATATCGCGTTCCTACCAAAAGAGGGGGGATTTGATTATGAACAATACTTGGGGCGACATGGCGCAATATGATCCTGTCACTTGGCACTGGGTCATCGCCGTTTACCTGTTTATGGCGGGGTTATCCGCGGGCAGTTTATTGATTGGCATTGGTTTACGCTGGGCGAATAAGGAACTCAGCGCGGGAGCTGAAAGCAGCATTCTAAAGGCGGCCGCCATTATTGGGCCTGTGGCGATTAGCTTAGGTTTAGCCTGCTTAGTGTTTGATTTAACCAAACCATTCCACTTTTGGCTGATCTTAATTCACTATAACTTCCAGTCTGTGATGGCCATTGGGGTGCTGGCGCTGCTGGCGTATTCTCCCTTAGCTTTTGCGTACGCCATTATTGTGCTGCGGGATGACTTACCAAAATGGGGGTTGGGTTTCCTAACACCTATCGCTAAGTTACTTATGCCATTTCGAAAGCTGATTGAAGTATTGTTGTTTGTCCTCGCCATTGGCGTAGGGGCTTACACTGGCTTCTTAATTTCGGCGATGAATGCTTATCCTATGCTCAACACTGCGGTACTGCCTGCGCTGTTTTTAGTGTCAGGTCTATCGGCGGGCGCTGCGGCAAATGCGGTACTGGCGTTGCTGATGTTTAAGACTGACAGCCACGACAAAACTTTAGTGAAGATGCACGGTTTAGAATTGCCTGTGATGGCGATTGAAATTCTGTTCCTGTTCATGTTGTTCTGCGCCTTGTACTTCAAGGGCGGCGCGGCTGCTGCGGCCTTAGCATCGTTAACGTCTGGGCTATGGGCAAGCGTGTTCTGGATAGGCGTTGTCGGTATAGGTTTTGGTATTCCATTGCTGTTTATGCTGCTACCCGCCGCGACTCGCCACACTAAGGGGGCGATGATCATGGTGGCTTGTGCGAGCTTAACGGGCGTACTCGCCTTAAGACACTTTATTGTGTACGCAGGGCAAAGCTATTTAAGCTGAGTGTAATCTGGCTTTACATATTGATAGATAAAGAAAAAGCACTGGCAATGTCAGTGCTTTTTTATTGTTTGAATCTTGAGAAGGTTTGCCAGTACAAGCAGGACGCTTATTGGGGTAATAACTCGATAACCGACTTCACCGTTAGCACTAAGGCGCTGATACTGCACAGGACTAACGTCGCTATCTTTGTCTTCTCTTTATCGACACGGCCTACTAATCGCCCTGCGACTAAGTAACCTAAAATCACTGAGGGGAGCAGCATCAACGACAGCCACAGATGTTTTAATTCTAATAAGCCTGTGATCGCTAAAATGATCAATGCAATCATGGAGCTAAAAATGAAGAAGGCCGACAGCGCTGCGCGAAACTGCGAGGCATCTTTGCCTGCCAACAAAATCGCCATCGGCGGGCCACCAATCGCGGCGATATTGCCGAAGATCCCTGAAACCACGCCCGCACCGAAGAGGGTTTTCTTATTCACTGGCAGGCTGAATTTATACAGGCTGAGGATCACTGCGACAGTCACAATAGCGGCGATGGATAAACCGAGTATGGGTTGAGGCGCAAACAGTAATAAACTCGCGCCGATAAAACCACCGGGCACGCGGCCTAGGAGCGCATATTGCAAGCCATTGAATTCTAAGTGACCGCGCTCACGCACTAAGGTCAGCAGGGCGATGGAGAAACCCATAGCAATAACAGGCGCAGGTACAAGTTGTGGATCGACGATATACAGTAAAGGACTGGCGACAACCGCAAGCCCAAACCCAATCAGACTTTGGGTTAAGGCGCCCAGAAACACGACCAGCGAGGCTAAGGCGAGTGTCTGTGGATCTATCATAGAAAACATAGGATTTCCTATATCCCAAACCAACTCAAGATGGTGAAATTTAAAGTTTGAAGTCGCTTGGGTATAAACAAAAAGGGATCGTTAACGATCCCTATTGATGAGCACTGTGATATGACTTTAAAAGCGACGAGTCGCTATTCCATGTCTTCCCACTCGATTCCCATTTGATCCATCAACAACTTGGCTTCTGCGGGAATGCTGTCTGGATTATCTTTTGACAGATCTTCATCGTTGGGCAATGGCTGGCCAGTGTAGGCGTGCAAAAATGCCTCACACAACAGCTCGCTGTTGGTGGCGTGACGCAAATTATTGACCTGACGACGAGTACGTTCGTCCGTGAGGACCTTAAGCACTTTGAGCGGAATAGACACAGTAATTTTTTTTACTTGTTCATTCTTCTTGCCATGTTCAGCATAGGGGCTGATGTATTCCCCATTCCATTCAGTCATTGACTCACCTGTTATAACGCTAAATTCGGGGCAGATTTTAAACCCTTACAAAGAACAGTCAAATTATTGCTACTATTTCTTTGTGATTGCAAACAGATTTCTTTATGTTCAGACGTCTAAACGTCTTCACGCCTATTGACGATGGCGTTGGGCTTAGGTACATTTAGACGTCCAGACATCTCTATCAGTCTACCGAATTTAGGAGTCCACCCATGGCAGAGCGTCAATTAGCCACACTGGCAGTGCGTCAGGGTATCGAAAGCGATACTCAATATGGCGCAGTTGTGCCACCGATTTATTTGTCGACTAATTACGCCTTCGATGGTCATAAAAATCCCCGCGAATTCGATTACAGTCGTTCAGGCAACCCAACGCGCTGCATTTTAGGCGAAGCATTAGCGCAATTAGAAAAGGGCGCCACTGGCATAGTGACGTGCACTGGCATGGCGGCCATCACCTTAGTGACTACTTTGCTCGGCCCCGATGACCTATTAGTTGTGCCCCATGATTGCTATGGTGGTTCCTACCGTTTATTTACCAACTTGGCGAAGAAAGGCCAGTTTAAGCTCATAGTGGTCGACCAAACCGACAGCCAAGCGTTAGCCGCCGCCATTGCGCAGAATCCTAAGATGGTGTGGCTCGAAACCCCATCGAACCCATTATTGCGTGTGGTAGATATCGAAGCCATTGCTAAGGCGAGCCATGAGGTCGGCGCGCTGGTGGTGGTCGATAACACCTTTTTATCGCCGATATTGCAACAACCCCTATTGTTAGGCGCGGATATCGTTATCCACTCCACCACTAAATATATCAATGGTCACAGCGATGTGGTCGGCGGCGCTGTGGTCGCCAAAGACGCGCAAATCGGCGAAAGCTTACATTGGTGGTCGAACACTCTAGGCTTAACGGGGTCGGCCTTCGACAGTTATCTGACCCTGCGCGGCCTGCGTACCTTAGCGGTGCGTATTCGCGAGCATCAAACCAATGCCCAGCGTATTATTGAGGTATTAACCCAAAGCCCTGTGGTGAGTAAAGTCTATTACCCAGGGCTTGCGGATCACCCTGGTCACGCCATTGCGGCCAAGCAACAACAGGGCTTTGGCGCTATGCTGAGTTTTGAGCTCAAAGGCGGTGAGGCCGAAGTGGTGGCCTTTTTAGGTGCACTCAGCTTATTTAGCGTGGCGGAAAGTTTAGGTGGCGTCGAAAGTTTAGTGGCAGTGCCTGCCACTATGACCCACAGAGCCATGGAGCCGCAAGCGCGCTTCGAGGCTGGTATTAAGGACACCCTATTGCGTCTATCGGTGGGTATTGAAGATGCCGCCGATTTAGTTGCAGATATTCAAGCAGGATTAGCCGCCGTTGCGGCTTGTCAGTAGAGGAATAATAGATGGCACGTTGTCACTTACATAAATTTGGTGGCTCCAGTTTAGCGGATGCCGATTGTTATCGCCGAGTCGCCCATATCCTGTTAACCCACGGTCATAGTGATGATCTCGTGGTGGTCTCTGCGGCGGGTAAAAGCACGAATTTCCTGTATAAATTATTAGCGCTGCGTGATGCGGGTCAGCTATGGCAAGAAGAATTACAAGTGCTGATCAGTTACCAACAGGGGTTGATTGAGCAGTTGTTGTCGAATGAACAAGCCCGCGATCTGCGTGAGCGTTTGGCCACTGATAAAGCGCAACTCATCAGCCTGTTGTCCTTAGACGAGCGCAATGAATACCAAATCAACCATGTGGTGAGCTTTGGCGAACGTTGGTCGGCACGTTTAATGGCGGCGCTACTGCGCGAATCTGGCGTGGCGGCAAGCCATGTGGATGCCTGTTCAATTTTAGTGGCCGATGAAGCCGCTGTGCCGCAAATTCGGGTACAAGAATCCCGCGCTAAAGTACAAGCCCTATTAGCCGCGCATCCCAATGAACGCTTAGTGATCACAGGTTTTATCTGTGCTAACGAGCGTGGCGATACCTTGTTACTTGGTCGTAATGGTTCAGATTTTAGCGCCAGCCTGATTGCTAGTCTCGCCGATATCGAGCGCGTGACCATTTGGACCGATGTGGAAGGGGTGTTCAACGCCGATCCTAATAAAATCAACGATGCCAAGTTACTGAAAAGTATGTCACTTGCCGAAGCCGATCGCCTAGCGCGTTTAGGCTCGCCAGTATTGCATTCGCGCACTTTGCAGCCGTTATTCAATACCGAAGTGAGCTTAGCGGTGCGTTCAAGTTATGCGTCCCACACCGACTTTACCTTAATCGCGCCCCACAGTTCGTCGGCGAGCGCGCCTGTGGTGACTAACCTCAATGCTGTCGTCCTGTTCGGCTTTAAACTCACAGGGGAGTTAACTCGTTTATTAGATTTATTGATTGCCGCGGGTTTAACGCCATTGGCCCATTGGACCTCTGCCCATCAAAGGGTTGAACTTGCCTATACCGCTGAGAATCAAAAACAAGTTCAAAGATTACTCGATGCCGAGGCAGAAGCATTAGGGATCAGCGATCAGCAGATCAACACAGATTTTGGTTTAGTCGCATTAGTGAGTGCCGACGCCGAACATTATCGTCGTAGCTTTGCCCGTTTACTGAGCCGTGATGCTAAACCTTTGTTCAGTGGCGATTTAAGTTTAGTGACGTTAGTGCCCCAGTCACAGGTGAATCTGTTAACCCAAAAAGTCCACCGCCGCTGCGCTGGCCCGCGTAAACGCATTGGTGTCCTGCTGCTCGGTGTGGGTAATATCGGTGAGGCTTGGATCGATCTGTTTAAGTCGGTTTCACCATCATTGGACCATGAACTCGAAGCCAGTGTTGAGTTAGTCGGTTTAGTCAGTTCGAGTAAAGCCTTGATTAAATCAACTGGGATTAATCTTGCCGCGTGGCAAACAGAGTTTAATACTGAAGCAACGCCTTGGCAGTATGAACATTTATTCGAGCAATTAGAGCAAGTTAATTGCGATGAGCTGGTGGCCTTAGATATCAGTGCCAGCGCCAGTTTGACGCTGCAATATCCAGAACTGTTCGAGCGTGGCATCCATGTGGTGAGCGCGAATAAACTTGCGGGCTCGGGTCCACTGCCTTTCTATCGAGAGTTAAAGCAGCAACTGGGTAATCGTCGTTTGTTTTGGCGCTATAACGCCAGCTGTGGCGCTGGTTTACCTATCCAACATGCGCTAAATGATCTGCGTAACAGCGGTGATAGCGTTGAAGCGGTGGGCGGGATTTTCTCCGGCACCTTGTGTTGGTTGTTTGAGAAATACGATACTAGTAAGCCATTTTCAGAATTAGTGATTGAAGCCAGAGGCTTAGGTATTACTGAACCCGATCCCCGCGACGATCTCTCCGGCCGTGATATGCAGCGTAAACTGCTTATCTTAGCCCGTGAGATTGGCCTTGAAATCGAGCTTGAAGATATTGAGCTGCGCTCACTCGTACCAGCCGCTTTGGCGGATATTCCCTTAGATCAATTTCTCACCCGCATTGCCGAGTTAGATGCCGATCTGCTGCAACAGTATGGTGCGGCGGCGGAGCAAAATAAGGTGCTCAGATATGTGGCATCCTTAGACAACAGCGGCCCAGAGCTCAAGGCCGAAGTGGGTTTACAGTGGATCGATACTCATCACCCTTACGCCAATTTAACCCCTGGTGATAATGTGTTTGTGATCCGCAGTGTCTTCTACCAAGGTAATCCGCTGATCATCCGTGGACCGGGCGCCGGACGCGAAGTGACAGCGGCGGCGGTGCAGTCGGATCTGACCCAGATCTGTCGCGATCTGCTGCAGGAATAACGCGGTATCAAGCCTCTTAAAGGACTCATTCGAGTCCTTTTTTATTGGCTAGAATAAATCTATCGAATTAACCGAGATTAAATGCGGTTTATGGGTATTTTTGGGCTTGACTTACATCTCAGTTTCTCTAGTATATGGACATATAGACGTCCAAACGTCCATTTGAACTAATTCATACTAGCAAAGAGTAGCGCCAAGGGCGGTTGAGGAAATACACATGGCTTTTCATCACGCACAACATTCACAATCGCTGAACCAGAGTTTGTCTGAGCTTAATGGCGATATTAATGTTTCTTTTGAGTTTTTCCCGCCATCGACCCCCGAAATGGAACAGATCCTGTGGAACTCTATCCGTCGTTTAGAGCCGCTGAATCCTAAGTTTGTGTCTGTGACTTACGGTGCTAACTCAGGTGTTCGCGACCGCACCCATGGCGTGATTGAACGTATCCAACAGGAAACCGACCTCGTTGCCGCGCCGCACTTAACCTTAGTGGATGCAAGCGATGAAGAGTTATTAGAACTGGCCAAACATTACTGGAAATCGGGCATTCGTGACATAGTGGCACTGCGGGGTGATTTACCTGCGGGCAGCCCAAAGCCAACCCGTTTTGCGGTCGATTTAGTGCGTTTACTGCGCTCTGTGGCTGACTTTGATATTTCCGTTGCGGCCTATCCAGAAGTGCATCCCGATGCGAGTAATGCACAGGCGGATTTGATCAACCTTAAGCGCAAGATTGATGCGGGCGCTAGCCGTGCCATTACCCAATTTTTCTTCGATGTGGAATCTTACCTGCGTTTTCGTGATCGCTGCGTTGCCGCCGGTATCGACGTTGAAATTGTGCCGGGCATTTTACCTGTGACTAACTTTACCCAGCTAAAACGTTTTGCTGGCATGACCAATGTGTCGTTACCGAATTGGTTACATAAGCAATTCGACGGCCTAGAAAACGATGCGGGTACACGCCAATTGGTGGGGGCAAACGTGGCCATCGACATGGTGAAAGTACTGTCCCGCGAAGGCGTGAAGGATTTCCATTTCTACACCTTAAATCGCGCCGAATTGACCTATGCGATTTGCCACACTTTAGGCGTGCGTCCTAAATAAAACCTTATAAAATAAGCTAATAAAAACGCCGCAGAGAATGCGGCGTTTTGTTTTGTTTAAATTCTAAATTGAGCTAATAAAGTTGTTAAACGGGCTGCGAGTTGGGCAAGTTCATCGCCAGCGCGTGCAGTTTGTACCGCACTATCTGTCGCACTGGTCGCAATATCATTGATGTTATTAACATTTTTATTAATTTCTGCCGAAACCGCACATTGCTCATTTGCAGCGCTGGCGATCTGGATATTCATCTGGCTAATGGTGGAAACCGCATGGGTAATGGCTTCGAGTGCTTCACCCGCTTGGTGAACTTGGGATACACAGCTTTGGGTGGTACGGGTGCTGGTTTCCATCGCATTGACTGTGGACTTAGCTTTATGCTGAAGCGCTTCGATCATCTGCTGAATTTCCGTTGTAGATGCTTGAGTACGACTCGCCAGAGTGCGTACTTCATCGGCAACGACCGCAAATCCTCGACCTTGTTCTCCCGCCCTTGCGGCTTCAATTGCCGCATTGAGTGCGAGTAAATTAGTTTGGTCGGCAATATTACGGATAACCACAAGCACAGAATCGATTTCAGCGGTATTACGCTCTAATTCATTGATTTCACTCGCTGCTGTGGCTATTTCCTCGGCCAGTATGGCGATAGTGGTTACCACTTTTTGTACAACCAATTTGCCTTGTTCGGTTGAGTCATTGGCATGATTGGCGGCATCGGCCGCATCGGTCGCGTTATGGGCAACTTCTTGTACCGTTGCGGCCATTTCATTCATTGCGGTGGCAACTTGCTCGGTTTCGAGGTGCTGACGACTCGCCATCTTCTGGGTTTCCCGCGTAATGCTCGACATTTCTTCCGCAGAGGTGGCGAGCAGGCTTGTTGAGTCGGCGACGTGGGAAACTGTATTGTGGATTTTTTCTACAAAGCGGTTGAATGCCATTGATAATTCAGCAATTTCATCCTTACCTTTTACCGCGATTCGGCGGGTTAAATCGCCTTCACCTTCAGCGATATCATTCATGGCTTGGGTGGTTTCAGCGATAGGGCGAGTAATGCCTTTGGCAATAAACCAAGCAATGGCAGTTCCAATGACCAGAGCCACTAAACCGATAAGGATCAACTTAAGGCGAATATCCGCTATCGCTTGTTCTGAATGGGTTCTATCCATCGCAATATCGAGTACGCCAAACACGTTTCCTGAATAATCTTTTATGGCGTTGCGATACAGGGCGTAGGTTTTGTTATTTAAGGAAATAGTGCGTATGACTTCATGGCCTTGCATGACGTTATTGAGTTCATCTGCCGCTTGGGTATCAGGCGTGAATGTCGCGCCAAATAACTTATATCCTGAACCATCTGGCAAGATGAGGGCAATTTCTGCTTGATAGGCTTGTTTAAAATTATCAAAAAAGGGTTGACCGAAGGACATGCCAAACTCAACTGATCCTGTGTGTTGCCCGTTGTAACTCATTGGAACTAAACCACGAATACCTAATCCTTCCACTCCATATTCCAAGCCATAAAGAGGGCGCTTTTGGCTATTTGTTTCAACTATGGTCTTGCGTATGCTGGTGAGATCATCGCCAAATTTTTCGGGACGATGCAAACGTAGAAAAGAAGTGGCTGGTGGCCTATGAAATTGGAATTGCTGAACCGCAAAATCGCGCTTAAGTTGGGTGAATATAGGTAAGGTACGGGTGGTGAGTTCATCACGCTCGCCTGTTGCAAAGGTGCTTTGAACTTCTGGTGTGAGTGAGATGATGGTTGCCATTGCTTCGGCTAACTTGCCCGATGAGGCTATCTCGGCAACAGCGGTTTCATAGATCTTATGGAGTTCTCTTTGCTCGGATTCTGCAACTTGGCGACTGAATTCAGAGAGAACGAGCGGCATGATAAAGCTCATTACTGTTAACAGTAATAGACAGATCCCAATAACGATCCTCGTACTAATTTTTAGATTTATCAAAACAGCCTCCAATTCATGTGCAAATCAACTCAATTTATCCGTTTGATATTATAGAGATACAACTTGATAAGATTTGAGAGGGCGCGAACCTTTTTACGTTATTTATTCCCTCTTACGCTCGTTTCGTGCCCTTGGACACAGATCTATTTTGGGCCTAAATATTTACTTAGCCTGCTAACTAAGTATAATGCTTAGCACGCTAACTAAGTGGGTGAGCAAGATGCAAAAAGAATTAGAGCGACTTAAAGAGTTATCGCTGGCGGAGCATTTAGGCCGTCTGCATCGACTGTGGCGTACCGTGGCCGATGTCGAGCTGGCACCTTTAGGATTAACTCATCCCCGTTGGACTGCCCTATGGAAACTGCTGCGTTTAGGCGACAGTGTTAGCCAAAAAGTGTTGGCCGATGCCTTAGAAATTGAATTGGCTTCGCTAATGCGCACCTTAGGGCAATTAGAAGAGCAAGGTTTAGTCGAGCGTCATTGTTGTGACAAAGATAAGCGGGCAAGGATTGTGAGCCTGACGCCAGCGGGATTAGATGTTTTAAAGCAAATGGAAGCGCGGATTATTCAAGTGCGCCGTGAGTTATTAGGCGGGATCAGTGCCGAAGAGTTGAGCGAATTTGAACGCATTATTAGCCTGATCAGCGACAACGCCAGCGCCAAATTAACCAAGGTTACAGACACCCTTTTGTGAGAAAGAAGATGACACCGGATCAACAGTTTGCCCGTTTAGTAAAATTTGCCATGTTTGGCTTTGTGATGGTTTTTGGCTATTTCATGCTGGCCGACACTATGATGCCATTGACGCCTCAAGCAATGGCGACCCGTGTAGTGACTAAAGTGACACCGCAGATCAGCGGTAAAATCCAGACCATAGCCGTGACCAATAACCAAACGGTTGCCAAGGGCGATTTGTTGTTTCAAGTCGATCCAGCGCCTTATGAGTTAGCGGTATCGCAAGCTAAATTGGCCTTAGAGCAAGCCCGTCAAGATAATGCTGAGTTAGATGCCTCGCTACTGGCCGCTAAGGCCGAGGTCAATGCCAATAAAACCACCTCACAACAAAAACGCAGCGAGGCTAAACGTCTCGATGCCTTGTATGCCACCCATGGCGTATCGCAGCAGCAAAAGGAGCTAGCCGATAGCGATGCCGCAGCTGCTGAAGCCAATTTGCTTGCCGCCAATGCGCGTTTAGAAAAACTCAAAGTGAGTCGCGGCAGTTATGGCGAAGAGAATCTTAAAGTGCGTCAGGCGCAAAACCATTTAGCCCAAGCCGAGCTTAATCTGTCTTACACCCAAATACGTGCCGATCAAGATGGGATAGTGACTAACCTGCAGTTAGAAGTCGGTAGTTTTGCGACCGTGGGGCAACCTCTGTTAGCCGTGGTATCGGATAAAGTGGATATTATTGCCGATTTTCGCGAGAAGAGCCTGCGTGGCGTGAATGCTTCTTCGACCGCTTTGATCGCGTTCGATGGCGAACCTGGGCGTTTATATTGGGCGACGGTGAGCAGTGTCGATGCGGGCGTGAGTGCTGGGCAATTCGATGCCAATGGCCGTTTAGCCGCGCCGCAGGAATCGGACCGTTGGGTACGTGATGCCCAAAGATTGAGATTACATCTAGTGTTAGATGGTATGGCAATGAACAGCTTACCTGCGGGTGCGCGCGCGACCGTGCAACTGCTGCCCGAGAATAGCCTGTTTAGCTTGCTCGCTAAGGTGCAGATTAAAGCAATCAGCCTGCTGCACTATATTTACTAGCCTATTTACTAGCGTATTTACCAGCATATTTATCGGCATATCCATTAGTACTTATCTGTGTTGACGAGCACGAGTGACTCGCGGTGGTTTGTATTTGCCGCGAGTGGCTTGAGTGAACGCTTCAAAGCAACATAAGTGTGAACGCAGCATAAGCCAGCTAAACATCCTCATTTAATGTATCGATAGAACAAGGCGACGAGCATGTTACTACGCCATAGCCCATTGACGGCCAACGATTTACGCCAGTGTTTACGGATTGCGACTGGCGCGACCTTAGGTTTTACCCTGTGTAAAATTTTTGGTTGGAGCAATGGAGTCTTTTTCACTGTGACACCTATGCTACTACTCGGATTAGTGCCAGTGATGAATGGTCATGCTATGCGCCAATTATTGGCTTCATCTGCCATGGCTGGGTTAGAGGTTGGGTTACTCGGCGGTTTCTTTGGCAGCCATCCTGGCATGATGACTCCCATCGTTTTCCTATTATTTTTATACCGCTTTGCGGCCATGTCCCGCGGCAGTTTGTTTCTCTTTGGTGCCAACGGTGTGCTGAGTCTCAGTATCATGCTGCACTTTGCCAGCTATCCAGGCGTTGACTTAAACGACTTAGTTTTCAGTAACTTTTGGGCTACCGCACTGTCAGTTGTTATCGCCTACGCTATGACGGCACTCTGGCCCGATGTGGAACCAAGAGCGGCTTACAAACCTGGGCCTAAGGCGCCGCATCGAATGCGCCACGAAGCCTTGCTCGGCGCGACCATAGCGACGGCATCGTTTCTGGTGTTCCAAATATTTGATCTGCGGGATTCGATGTCGGCTCAAGCGACCACTCTTTTGTTATTGTTTCCTATGCATTGGAATGGTGCACTCGACTATGCCCGTAAGCGCGCCATAGGCACTTTGTTGGGGGTGTCGTTTGGGATACTCGTGCAGTTGCTGCTCTATGATTGGTCAGGGCTATTGATGTTAGTTGTCCCCTTGTTGTGGATCGGACTGATGATTTTTAGCCAAGCCCATGTGCGCGAGGCGAATGGCTCAGGTGTCGGTTTTGGTGCTATGACCACGTTAGGGATTTTGTTTGGGCAGTATTTGACCCCAGGTAACGACTTAATCTTCAGTGCCTTATACCGAGTGAGCAGTATTTTAATCGCTATCGTTGGCACGTTACTTTTATGCTATTTGATACATAAGTTATTGAATCGTTTCGAATCGACGCGATTTGGTTATTGAGCAGGCCATTAAGTCTTGAAGGCTTGCAGCTTAACCTTGTACAGAGTAAGGTAAATTTATCCCGTTTGAATTGAACAATAAGTGACTCTTAATGAATGTTAAGGCTCATTTATTGGCTGTTTTAAAAATGAGCGGCTGATTTTAAAATGGGTTTAGTGTGTGAGCACAAACATAAATAACAATAACCCCTATGCTTTAGAGCTTAATTCTCTTCAAGGATAGAACATGAAGATTAAAACATTAGTCATAGGCTTAATGCTATGTAGCGGCTATGCCGCTGCCGCCGAGCCTTCTGACAAACAATCGATGAACGTTATGCCACAAGCTGCACAGCTATGTGTGTCTTGCCATGGGGCAGCGGGTGAGGGCATTGAACCACTTGGCCCTCGATTAGCGGGATTATCTAAAGAATATATCTCGACACAATTGCAGCATTTCCAAGCGGGCGTTCGCCAAAACGCGACCATGATGCCGATGGCAATGACGCTCCAAGGTGACGGTATTGAGCAAGTGTCGAGCTATTTTTCAGCTAAGCCTGCCAATGACGTCAAGCCTGTTATCCGCGGTGAACAAGTTGTTTTTAATGACGACACCGCCCGTTTAGCCTATCAAGGTGATTGGTCCCGTGGTTTACCAGCCTGCGTGACCTGCCATGGTCCTTCTGCATTAGGTGGCGGCTTATTTCCTCGCTTAGCAGGTCAACAGGCGAGTTATATCAAAACGCAATTATTGGCATGGCAGTCGGGAACACGTAAAGGTGACGTCGATGGCATGATGGGGAGCGTCGCGAATAAGCTCACCGTCGCCGAGATTGATGCGTTAGCCAACTATTTTGCGAATTTAAAATAAGGAGCCGGCCATGAAATATTCCGCAATGTTATTACTGGCCGCGATGGGGTCGTTAACCGTTCAGGCGCAAGCTGAAACTGAGCCAGTACAAGAACGCCCAGATAAGCAAGCTCCGCTGCCTTCTTTCCCTAAGGTAGCAGATCAAACCTATCTTACCCCTAGACCTTTGAGTGCGATTCCCGAAGGCGCCTTTGGTGACAAAGTGCGTTTAGGTTATCAATTGTTTGTGAATACCCAACAGCTGCGTGATAAGTATGTAGGTAATGAGCTTAACTGTACCAATTGCCATATGGATGCAGGCCGTAAAGCCAATGCATCACCCCTTTGGGGCGCGTATTTTGCTTATCCGGCGTATCGTAAAAAAGACAATAAAGTCAGTAGCTTTGAAGAACGCATCCAAGGCTGTTTTAACTATTCGATGAATGGTAAAGCCCCCGCATCAGGTAGCCCTGAGTTAGTGGCGCTTTCTGCCTACGCCTATTGGTTAGGCATGGGCGGCTTGATGGATGAGGCTAATATCAGTGGCCCTGTTCCTGAGATCAGTGATGCTGAGTTAGTCAAAGGTGCCAAGCGGGATGACTTCCCACTACCAGAGGCATTAGCTAAGGCGATGACAGTTGAGCAACGTGCTAACTTGCCGGGTCGAGCTTATCCAGAGATCCCAAAACCCGAACAAGCCTATTCACCTGAACGAGGTAAAGCCGTGTATGTCGCCCATTGTCAAACTTGCCATGGTGTTGATGGGCAAGGTCAAGCCATTGCGGGTGTGTATGCATTGCCCCCGCTGTGGGGACCTCAAAGTTATAACTGGGGAGCGGGAATGCACAGGGTCAATACTGCCGCATTTTTCATTTATGAAAACATGCCCTTTGGTAAGAGTATGCAGTTGACGAACCAACAGGCTTGGGATGTTGCCGCTTACATCAACTCCCACGAGCGTCCGCAGGACCCACGTAACAAGGGTGATGTGAAGCAAGCGCAGGAGAAATACCATAATGACAGCGATTACTATGGTCTCACTGTTGATGGCAAAGTGTTAGGCACTGAGTCCTATCCGATTTTTCCTAAGAAGTCATAGTTGAGCCGCTGAGATTAAGTGCTCGTGTGATGTTATAAAGCGAGTAAATAAGTTAGACAGAAAAGCCAGTAAGCATTTAGCTTTGCTGGCTTTTTTATTGGTCAAATATGTGTTGGTCAATTCTACTGAGCGCTCTGTGATTTCAGGGTATTAATACTTAGTGGTTTAGCCCGCTAGTATCGGCTTGTCATGGTATTCGCTCACCGACACGCAGCCAGTCCATCCGTGGATGCTCGACCGCCCCGTCTGATGTGAAAGGATTCACAAATGCCGTGATGGCATGGATGCCAAAAAGCGGCCATGGGGCGGACGGTCGTCTCGCAAATCACCATGACTCACCTTTCGAACATTTGTGTAACCTGTTGGTTTAAAATACAGAGAATTTAGCAATGGATGGCTTGTTAAACTTATTTTCATTAAACAGTTCGCTTGCCAACCTGTTTATTTCGGGTAATCTTTAAGCACAAATTTAACATATTTAATAACATCAAGAGATATTTACTACATGGAAAATAAAAATAATCCACCTCAGCCTAAACCCAATGATCAACGTCAACCTGGAACAGAAAGCCGAACGCCTGTGTTTGATCGCTCTGATAAAGCAAGTAACAATCCAAATACTATTTTACAAAGTGCAACGACACCACCAAGGCCACCCGCAAAACGTTAAGGGGCTATATGACAAATTCAAAACAAATACCAACTGATGATGATTATGACCGTCATTGGAAGTTATTATGGAATACACAATTAGGTGTGCGTTATCACATGCACATGCAAAATTGTTATGCTCGTTTTGGTAAGTTTGTCACTGCTTTCTCACTTGTTATGAGTTCAGCGGCATTTGCGACTTTTTATCAGAATGACAATATTTATGCTAAATGGTTGGCTTGTGCGGTGGCTTTGGCTCAAACACTAGAACTTGTGGTTGACTCAAAAGCGAAAACAACATTGCACGCATCTTTACGGCAAAAGTATTTGCAATTAGAGCTTGAGCTATCAGAGCGAGATTTTGTTTACGATTATGAGCAAAAATCATTAATGGCTAAGCGAATTGCAATAGAAGTTGAAGAGCCACCGATTATAAAAGAGTTGATGAATCATTGTAATAATGAGCTTGTCAGCGTTTATGATTTAGAAGAAAAACACAAAATTTCTATGGGCTGGTATGGGAAGGTAAAAGCCAACTTATATAGTTAATTTCACAGGTTGTCTAAACGCCCCACAATATGGATAGAGAGCTGTGATAGCGTCAAACTTCAATTTTTACGCTATAACAACTTATCTTGCTATAAGGATTACCGTGTCTCAGCCATCGGAACAACCTAAGTTAGAAACTGCGCAAATTTGCCCTTTGTGCCAAGGCGCGAATCAATGTGCTGTGATTGTTGGTAAGGGTATTGAGGATTGTTGGTGTACTAAGCAGGTGTTTCCGCCTTTGGCGGTGTTGCAAGCGCAAGCATCAGATTCGCTGCAAGGGGCAATCAGCCCCATTTTACCGTCTGCCGATGCGTGTATTTGCCAAACCTGTCTAAGCAAACTCAAGCAGAGTTTAAGTCAGGGACTGATTGCAACACAGGATGAAAAAAGCCCATCGAGTGTGAGCGACGGGCTAGGTTATGAGGTGAAATAATCTGTTATAGGTTACTGAAAAATATTAATATTTATCAACATAGTAATCTATACGCACTGTGGTTTGAGCTGACACTGGTTTGCCATTGTCAAACTTAGGGGCATAACGCCATTCTTCGATCATTTTTAGTGTGGATTTCTCAAATAGCACACCGCCTTTGGATTCGAGCACTTCAGGGTTTTTCACAAATCCCATCTCATCAACAGTGAAGTTAAGGGTTACATAGCCGCTTTTACGTTGTAGGAGGTAGGACTTGGGGTATTTTGGTATCGTACGAAACAGCGGTTGTTGCTCCTGAGTGTCGGCCCAGGGGCTCATCTTGCCGATAGCAATACAGTGAGCGGTGGATTCGTCACGTTTTCCTTGGCGCTCATAGAGTTCCACTAAATAAGCGTGGGCACTTAAGGCATAGGGATGGCTAAAGTTAAGGGCTTCAAACTGCTTAACGACTTCTAAAAGCAATGGAATCGCCTTGTCATCATGCTTTTCTGCATACTCAACGGCACCCACCACATAGGTTGCCTTGACTCTGTCTATGGCGTTCTCTGGTAAAATCTCTTTATAAATATCATAGGCATCGAAGGCATAGCGTCTTACGCTTTTGGTGTATAGCTCTGTATTTGATAAGCGGTTGAAGGCGGCCATTTTTACATCGGCGAGCAGTTTCTTTTTATCGGATTTTTCAGCAATTGCGATAGCAGTAAGCAAATCATTTTTCGCATCTTTGGCTTCAACGGCGGTTTGTGCAGCACCCAGTAAGGGATCGATAAGCTCAAGCGCTTCTTTGCCATAATGAACTTTATAGTTAGCCAGAGCGAGTTGATACAACTCATTCGCCTTAGCCGTTTTTGGCAGATTATTTTCTGTAAATGGGTAAGGTGCAACTTGCTTTTCTATCGCGCTGGCCCAGTTCATGGCTAGGTTAGCTAAGTCAACGCTGTCTTTGGTATATTGAGCTTCGCCGAGTTGATAAGCGGCTTTTGCGCTTGCTTCAATATTTGCAGCATCGCCTTTTTCTACGGCGGCTTGATAGTCACTATAGGCTTTGGTAAAGCTATTTTCTGAGGCATGCACGCTAAGAGAAGTGCCTAAAGTGAGGGCAAGAAGACAGGCGATTGGCAGCATTTTTCCGTGCGACATTCTATATATCCTTATTATTTATGAATTTAGATGATACATAGGTGTATATTTTGAGGCAAGTTGGTTTGGCTTTTGTTAATGATGCTTGTGGGGAATGCAGATAATTGAGCACTGAGAACTGAGATTGAAAATAAGCGAGCCCAGCTGAAACTGAGTTCGCTTATTTATCAGTGCCTTGTCGTTTTATAATCCGTAATGACTTCTATTAGCCGCAATCACTTAGCAGTGAAAGTCACTGCGAACTGTCCAAGCGCGCCGTATTCAAATTTGCAGACCTGTGCCAATGGCAGATCGAGGACGCCAGCGTAAGAGCCTGTGATCACATATTGCCCTTGAGTTAAGCCAATGCCTTGGGCGGATAAAAAGTTAACTAACCAGTAGAGTCCCGCCTTAGGGAAACCGTTGGGATGAATGGCGGATTTTTGCAGTGTGTCGCTTTGCTGGTGCTCGCCATTGGCAATATCAACGCTGAGTTCAAAACAGCTGGTCTCTAAATCTGCTAGTGGGTTTAGCACTGGCCCTAACCACAGTCCTTGATTGACTAAGCCATCGGCGAGGGCATCAAAATGCGTCGCTTCACTGGGTGTGTGGTAGCGGCTTTTGATCAATTCTAGCGCCAAACGAATGTCACCTAAGGCCTCGTCGATTTCAGCCTCTGTGTAAGGCGTGCTTCTTGGCGGTAAATCGCGAGCAATCTCGAAGGCGAGTTCGGGTTCGACTCGGGCGAGGCCTTTAGTCGATGGATAGAGTGGGCAAGTGGTCGATTGTTGATACACATCATCTTGATAAATAGGCGCTACGACGGTTTTTTCCGCCGTGGGTACTAGGCATTTCCACGCCGCGATAGGATTGTTGTCGCTTGCCTTAAATATTTCTGCTACGGCTTGTTGAATAGCGAAGGCCTGTTCGAAGCTGGTTGGCCTTAGTTCTGGGATCAGTAAATCGCCGCTCGTGCCTGCTGCGCGGCGCTCGGCTAATTCCTTGGCTGCGGTATTAATATGCGTTTTAACTTGTTCGATCGTGGCGGTAGATAACATTAACTTTCCTATTTAAAGCGTTAGCTTAAAAAGAAGTGGCCTAGAGAGTGTGTGGCAGAAGCCATTTTTATGGGCCAAATATACTCGGTTATTGGCAACGCGGGAAATGCCAATGTTGGCTTTCGGGGTAAATCTGCTGCAGTTGAATCAAGAGTGCGGCCAATATTCCAATTATCGTAAGATGCTGAAACTTGCCTCACATAAGTGTCAGCTAAAGTATCCAAGCTAACGCGAATGTTTCCATGATGATCCGCTAGATATTGTGTTGGCTCAGTGCCAGAATGGCTGTCCATTTTGCGGTTTCTACTGGACTCCTCCGTGAACCTTAGCCATAACGCCCCTCAGGCAAATAATCATGCTCAACTCGGGCTCCTGTTCATCTCAGTTGCGGTTTTATTTTGGGGCATGTTACCTATAGCATTAAAGCTCTCGGCGGCCTTTATCGATCCCGTGACTCTTACTTGGTTTCGTTTTCTGGTCGCGCTTCTAGTCAGCATAGTGATCCAATGGAGCGCAGGTAGTCTTAAGCAATTTGCAGCACTCGATGCCAAAGTTTGGTTAAGGTTAGTGCTTGCTGGCATCTTCTTGATGCTCAATTATGTGTCTTTTGTTTATTCACTCGATTACCTCGCACCGGGCGCCGCCCAACTGAATTTCCAGACTTCGCCCTTTTTCCTCGCGTTTGGTGGTGTGTTGTTTTTTAAGGAACGGCTTAATGCGGTGCAACTCAGCTGTTTTGCAACCTTAGCTTTAGGTATGTTGATGTTTTTCCATCCTAATTTAAATTTTTCTGGGGCTAATAATCATCAGGTTTGGATTGGGGTGATGATCATCCAGTTCTCAGCACTGTCGTGGACTAGCTATGCCTTATTGCAAAAATCCTTACTGAATCGTTTGTCGCCCGCGAACGTGCTCTTAGTGATCTATGGCTTAGGTATTTTCGTAATGGCTCCCTTTAGCGACTTTAGTCAGTTTGTCCGTATGGACAGCTTCGATTGGCAGATAGCACTGTTTTGCGCCGCCAATACCTTGATCGCCTATGGCTGTTTTGGCCAGTCGATGAAGTACTGGCCGACGGCGCAGGTTAGTGCCATGTTGGCCCTAACGCCAGTATTTAGCTTTAGTGCCACGGCGTTAGTGGTGAGCCTTGGCTGGTGGCCAGAAGTATTCCGCGCTGATGAATTAGATGGTTTATCTCTGCTGGGGATTGGCGTGATTATTGTCTCTGTGATGGTGGTGCAATTGCTGCCTATGTACCGTAATCGTCAGGCGAAGCGTTTGCAGGCTGTCTAACGCATACATTTTATCCATGGGAAAGGCCAGTGATCACTAGACTCAGCGAGTTAAAACTTCAGGATATCCGTGGCGTCATCTTCGATCTCGACGGCACCTTAGCGCATTCTAATCCCGATTTTGCTGGGCTGCGGCGGGAGTTGGGGATTCATTCTGGTACGGATATCTTGGCCCATGTCGAGAGTCTTAGTACTGATGAAGCACGGGCTAAGGCGTTAGACATTGTCCATGAGTACGAAAGACAAAGTTCACTCAAGGCCAGTTGGATTGATGGCGCGAGGGAGCTTATCGAATGCCTACGGGCCAAGTCACTGCCCTTGGCTATTTTGACTCGCAATATGCCAGAAGCGGCGCAAATCACTATCGATAAACTCGGCATAGATATCGCACTGGTATTAACGCGCTATGATGCTGAGCCTAAACCGCATCCCGAAGGTATTCATCTTATTTGCCAGCAGTGGCAACTCGCGCCCGCAGATATCTTGTATGTGGGCGATTATCTGTTTGATCTGCAAACTGCGCGCAATGCGGGTAGTCACTGCGCCCTCTATTGCCCTGAAACCATTCCCGATTATGCCCAAGCGGCTGATTTACTGGTCTCTTGCTACCACAGCCTGATTAAAGCATGGACAGTTGGCGACTAGGCATTTTTTGGGGCCGTGACTGCATCTTGCTTATCTTGTTTCAGTCCCAAGCGCACGCTATCTAATAAGGCAATTAGCCAGCAGAGGATAAATCCATACATCAGCTTGTCCGCACCATCACGAATGGTTGCCGTGGTTTGCTTGGTCACTTCGGCTGTAATCACGCCTATATCTAGCGGTAAAACACCAGTTTGAATATCAAGTGAGATAAGCTGTGCTACTTGCATGACTTGTTGCAGCATCAGGCCAAGACTCAGTATTGCCAGCACAAAAAACACTAGGGCGCTGCGTTTATGTTGCAGATAGAAATGGCCGCTGCCGGGGGCGACGAAGGCGGATAATAGTCCAGCGGTAAGGGCTTTTTTCATGGGAGTCGATTACTTATACCATTAAACTCTTTGGAGATTAGACACTAAGCTTTATCTTTGCTAAAGGCAAACTAAGACAAAATCAAGCCAACAAAAAAGGAGCCTAGGCTCCTTTTTTAGTCTCTAGCTTAAGCTAGATTAGTCTTCACGTGGTTTACGTGGTTTACGCTCACCGGCAGGTTTGTCTGCACGTGGTTTGCGGTCAGCAAATGGCTTGTCACCAGTAGACGCAGCACGAGGCTTACGATCACCCGCTGGGCGGTCACCTGTTGGACGATCGCCACGTGGTTTACGGTCACCCGCAGGACGGTCTGAACGAGCACTGCGGCCTGAATCAACAAATACTTGATCACCAGCTTCGCGGATGTTCAATGGCTTGCCACAAACACGTACTTTACGTAGGTGCTGTAACACGTCTTTTGGCATACCGTCTGGCAGGTCAACAGTGGTCACTGCATCATAAAGTTGGATTGCGCCAATGTAACGGCTGTCGATGTTAGCTTCGTTCGCAATAGCGCCAACGATGTTACCCACACCTACACCATTCTCACGACCTACGTCGATCACGTAACGGCACATTTTCAAATCTGGGTTGTCTTTCAACGCTTCAGCTGAGCCTAAGCTGGCTGGCATTGGACGCGGTTCGCGACTTCTGCGTTCACCACGCTCACCACCACGGTCATTACGATCACTTCCGCGGTCGCTACGTTCAGTGCGCTCACTGCGTTCATCACGAACACGTTCTTGAATGGCTGGCAATTGCAAAGGACGTTCTTGCTGAACTTGCTGTAATAATGCAGCGGCTAGCAGATCGGTATCGACTTCTAACTGTTGGCATAATTGAGCAACAGCTTCTTTCATGAAATCTAAATCGCCGTTGATTGTTTCAGCCAATTGCTCACCTAAGCGAGACAGACGACGTTCTGCAACTGTCTCTGGGCTTGGGATTTTCATTGGTGAAATGCGGCTGTTAGTTGAGCGTTCGATAGTGCGCAGCATGCGCATTTCACGGCTCGTTACAAACAGGATCGCCATACCAGTACGGCCAGCACGGCCTGTACGGCCAATACGGTGTACATAAGCTTCGGCATCATACGGAATATCGTAGTTCACAACGTGACCGATACGCTCAACGTCAAGACCACGGGCCGCAACGTCAGTCGCGATCAGAATGTCTAACTTGCCACGTTTCAATTGATCAACCGCACGCTCACGGGCTTGCTGGTTCATGTCACCGTGTAGTGGTGATGAAGCATAACCGCGGGCTTCTAACTTCTCAGCTAACTCAACACATGAGTTACGAGTACGGACGAATATGATTACACCTTCAGTGTTTTCAACTTCTAATACACGCACTAAGGCTTCAAGTTTGTTGTGTTGTGATACTTGTACGAAACGCTGTTCGATTGACTCAACCGTAGTTTGGCTTGATTCGATACGAACATGTACAGGATTACGTAAGTGCTGGTTAGCTACACGCTTAATTTGCTCTGGCATAGTGGCAGAGAATAACGCCAGTTGGCGCTCGCTTGGCGTGTGCTCAAGGATCCATTCGATATCATCGATGAAGCCCATTTTTAACATTTCATCGGCTTCATCGAGCACTAAAGCTTGTAATGAGTCGAGTTTCAAGGTGCCGCGACGCATATGGTCCATAACACGACCAGGCGTACCAACGATAACTTGTGGGCCGCGTTTCAGGGCATTCAACTGTTGTTGCATGCTTTGGCCGCCGTAAATTGGAAGAACGTGGAAATTCTTCATAAATTTGGCATAGCTACTGAACGCTTCAGCAACCTGCACGGCTAATTCACGTGTTGGTGCTAATACTAAAATTTGCGGTGTCGTTTGGCTGGTAACTTTGTTTAATAGTGGTAACGCGAAGGCGCCAGTTTTACCTGTACCAGTTTGCGCTTGACCTAAAATATCTTTGCCAGCCATAAGTGGATCGATACTGGCTGATTGGATTGGCGTTGGTTTTTCATAACCTAGCTCGTCAAGAGCACGCAACAAATTCTCGGATAGGCCGAGTTCACGGAAAGTTCTTTCATCGGATGACATTGGGTTGTAGCCTTGTGGATGCGCGCGCGAAATGGCGCTAAAGTTTCACAGACAGAAAATCAACCCCGTGTCGATTTCCCGCGAACGACGGATTATAGCAGCATGGCGGCCACTTTACCAATCAGAGTCACGCTATTTAACCTGTTTTCTGCATTTTTTTCGCTAAAACTGAGCAAGAAACGCGCCACTTCCCATTAATTCTTTAAATATTCAACATTTAATTGAAGTAACTCGAATGCTGACTCTGTCACTGCCGCAAGAAAAGTGATGTCGATTGTCGCGACGGTATCCTCTGGTGTGTGATATTGGGGATGGGTCGGCACACCAAAATACAGCCAAGGGATATTCGCTTTGTGGAAGGGGTAATGATCCGACGCCCGCAGCCAATCGGTACTTTGTATGCTTCGACCAACGGGTTTAGGGTGCGTGAGCTTAATGCAAAGTCGGTTCTGTTGATTCAGTAGGGGTTTAAATTGATTGAACTGAGTGAAGTTTCGACTGCCTTCGAGGTAAATCCCATAGGGCCTGCCGGGGTGACTCACCATATCTAAATTCAACATCAGCTCAAAAGTCGCTTCTGGCAGGCGGGTTTTGAGTTGCTCTACCAAGGCGATACTGCCATAGAGCCCGGGTTCTTCGGCATCGGTTGCCACAAACATCAGGTTTACCTTAGGCAAGGTATTGGGTTGTAGGGCAAATTGCTGTTGCCAATGTTTGGCAATGGCGAGCATAGCAGCGACGCCCGAGGCGTTATCATCAGCGCCGTGGTAAATCTTGCTGCCGCTCATGCCTAAGTGATCATAGTGGGCGACGATAATGCGCCATCGATTCGTCGGTTCTGCCGTCATCACGGTGGCGACCACGTTGGCGCCAGTTTCTTGGGTGAAGAAGGTTTTATATTCAAAGGGCACGATAAAGTCCGCTCCCCAAGGCTGTAAACCTAGCCCCTGAAATTGCTGCTTTATATAGTCACGACTTTTTGCCGCACCTTGAGTTTGGGTTTTGCGGCCTTCAAATTCATCCGAGCTTAATACTGTGACTGTCGCTTGTAACTCTGTGGGCTCGGCCCAAGTGAGTTTTAGCTCAGTGCGTGCACAAGTTTCGGTTGAGTTAGCGCAACCAGTGAGGGTCGTTGCAACAACGCAGGCCAGTGCTAATAAGCCAAGTCTTTGGGATTGATGTCTTATAAGGTGCGTGATCTTGAACTTGGCGAGCAGCTGACCGATACGACTGTGGTTGAATAGAGTCGATGCGCTTAGGTTTATGTCGCTTAGGTTTTTACTTAAAAGTGATTGATACTGCCTCGGTAATATAAGGTGAGTCACTGGGGACTGAGTGCTATCACGCATGGACATTCCTTATCGCTGAAGCCTTCGCCAGAAGATGAATATCATCTTTGCCTAAATCCGATTCTAATTCAATGAGATCTATATGTATGCGATAGCTTAAGCATATTGGATTGCTGAGCGAAAAAAAGCGCAGTGCTTAGGGCGACTGCGCTTTTATTATTCAGACCAACTGCGGCATGAGCCGAATGTTAAGCCTTAGCTTTATTGGCCTTTGCCAGCTCGATATCCCGTTTTAGCAGTGGCTTTAAGAAGCGTGCCGTGTGGGAGGTTGGATGCTCGGCGACTTCTTCCGGCGTGCCTGTGGCTAAAATCATACCGCCACCACCGCCACCTTCTGGGCCTAAGTCGATAATCCAGTCTGCGGTTTTGATCACATCCAGATTATGCTCAATCACCACAATCGTGTTGCCGTGGGATTTGAGACGATGCAACACGTCGAGCAGCAATTGAATATCGGCAAAATGTAAACCCGTGGTCGGTTCATCCAAGATATACAAGGTTTGGCCCGTGTCACGTTTGGACAGCTCTTTGGCAAGTTTCACCCTTTGGGCTTCGCCGCCCGAAAGTGTGGTTGCACTTTGGCCGAGACGCACATAGGACAAACCCACATCCATCAAGGTTTGTAGCTTACGGGCAATGGCAGGTACGGCATCGAAGAACTGACGCGCATCTTCCACTGTCATCTGCAGTACTTCGTGAATATTCTTGCCTTTATAGCGTACTTCTAAGGTTTCGCGGTTGTAGCGCTTACCTTTACAAGAATCACAGGGCACATACACATCGGGTAGGAAGTGCATTTCTACCTTGATCAAGCCGTCGCCTTGGCAAGCCTCACAGCGTCCACCTTTTACGTTAAAGGAGAAACGGCCGACTTGATAACCGCGAGTGCGTGACTCTTGGGTTCCGGCAAAAATCTCGCGAATTGGGGTAAAGATGCCCGTATAAGTGGCCGGATTTGAGCGCGGTGTGCGGCCAATCGGGCTTTGGTCGATATCGACCACTTTGTCGCACAGTTCCATCCCTTCGATACGATCATAGGGTGAAGGCTCATCCACTGTCGCCCCGTTGAGCATTCTATGGGCGATCTTGAAGAAGGTATCGTTGATTAAGGTCGATTT
Source organism: Shewanella sp. SM23 (assembly GCF_025654295.1). Classification (NCBI taxonomy): domain Bacteria; kingdom Pseudomonadati; phylum Pseudomonadota; class Gammaproteobacteria; order Alteromonadales; family Shewanellaceae; genus Shewanella; species Shewanella sp. SM23. The sequence continues at coordinate 99,916 of NZ_JAKKRM010000012.1, read as the reverse complement.
ACCCGAACCCGATACGCCTGTTACACAGGTGAAGAGGCCAATGGGAATGGTTAAATCCACATTGCGCAAGTTGTTGCCGCGTGCGCCAAACAATTGAATGACTTGGTTTTTGTCGAAGGGAATGCGCGGCGTATCGATATGAATGCTGCGCTTACCGGAAATATACTGGCCAGTGACCGATTCTTCACAGGCGATGATCTTCTCAATCGGACCGTCACAAATGACTTCGCCGCCGTGTACACCTGCGCCTGGACCAATATCGATCACGTGATCCGCCATACGGATCGCATCTTCGTCATGCTCAACCACAATCACAGTGTTGCCCAAATCCCGCAGGTGGATCAGGGTTTGCAGCAGACGCTCGTTATCCCTTTGATGCAGACCAATTGAGGGTTCGTCGAGCACATACATCACGCCGACGAGCCCTGCACCGATTTGGCTGGCGAGTCGAATACGTTGGGCTTCACCACCGGAGAGGGTTTCTGCCGAGCGTGATAGGCTCAAATAATTGAGGCCCACGTTCACGAGGAAACCTAAGCGATCGCGGATTTCCTTTAAAATCTTCTCGGCGATCTGCGCCTTTTGGCCGCTAAACTCGACTTTCTCGAAGTAGTCCAAGGCTTCGCCAATCGACCAAGTGGTGAGTTGTGGCAGGTTGATATCACCTAAAAACACGTTACGTGCTTCTTCGCGTAAGCGCGAACCACCACAGCTTTGACAAGCTTGGGTATTGATAAACTTGGCTAATTCGTCACGTACCGAGTTGCTTTCGGTTTCGCGATAGCGCCTGTCCATGTTGTTTAGAATGCCTTCGAAGGGGTGATTACGCACCACCACATCACCGCGGTCATTAATGTATTTAAAGGCAATACTTTCTTTACCTGAGCCGTAAAGTACGATTTTGCGGACTTTTTCGCTAAGCTGCTCGTAGGGCACTTCGACATCGAACTTATAGTGTTCGGCGAGTGAGCTAAGCATTTGGAAATAGTAGAAGTTGCGCCTATCCCAGCCGCGAATCGCACCGCCCGCCAGTGAAAGCTCGGTATTGGTGATCACGCGCTCAGGATCGAAAAATTGTTGTACCCCTAAACCATCACAGGTTTGGCACGCGCCAGCGGGATTGTTAAAGGAGAAGATCCTTGGCTCTAATTCCGCCATCGAATAACCGCAGTGCGGGCAGGCGAAGTTGGCCGAGAAGATCAGTTCTTCGCCTTTGGATTTACCAGTACCCGTGTCGTCTTCCATGCTGGCAACGGTCGCTATACCGCCGGAGAGTTCCAGCGCAGTTTCGAAGGATTCCGCTAAGCGTTGCTTGATATCGTCACGCACTTTAAAACGGTCGACGACCACTTCAATCGTGTGTTTAACGTGTAAGTCTAAGGTTGGCGGATCGGTTAAGTCACACACTTCACCGTCGATACGCGCGCGGATATAACCCTGCGCTGATAGACCTTCGAGCAATTTAACGTGTTCACCCTTACGGGCGTTGACCACAGGTGCAAGCAGCATCAAGCGGCTGTCTTGGGGCATTTCCAACACTTTATCGACCATCTGGCTGACGGTTTGTGCCGCCAAGGGTTGATTGTGTGTCGGACAACGCGGCTCACCCACGCGTGCAAACATCAAGCGCAGGTAATCGTAAATTTCGGTAATCGTGCCCACGGTCGAACGTGGGTTATGGGAGGTGGATTTTTGCTCTATGGATATCGCCGGGCTTAAGCCTTCGATATGGTCCACATCGGGCTTTTCCATTAAACTCAAAAATTGGCGAGCATAGGCAGATAGGGACTCGACATAACGTCGCTGGCCCTCGGCATATAAAGTATCGAAAGCGAGGGAGGATTTGCCAGATCCCGATAAGCCCGTGATGACAATCAGTTTATCCCTTGGGATAGTCAGGTTGATATTCTTGAGATTGTGGGTGCGTGCGCCGCGTATTTCAATCTTATCCATCTATCGCTCTAATGCCATATGCTTAAAAAAATGAGCACAAGTATCGCACAGTTCCGCCGCTGAGTTTAGTTGATTCTGTGATCTGCACTAATCCTAGGGCTGGCACTGGCTTTAAGTCGGCCTGCTTTGCGGGATGTTGTGGATGGAATGGATTAACTAAGATTAATACTGTTGTTGCGCACTGACTCACAGGACAATTGTGAACACTATGTTAGACTCATTCCCCTGTGCCTGAGCGTTAAAAATAAAGATGTTAACTCAGACACAGTCAATATAGGTCCGTGATAAACGGGATAAAAGCTAAGTGTATAGTCAGTGGTTTAGGCCACTATTTCCTTTTGAGCAAATCCTTTTGGGTGTGGTAACATGCGCCCCTTAAAAGACTTCAATCCAGGGCAAAATCATGGGTAACAACGGACTTTCGGGTACTGAGAAAAAAGTCGCGTTTTCTTTAGCCAGTGTATTTGGTTTGCGCATGATGGGCTTGTTTATGATCATGCCCGTCTTTGCACTTTATGGTCAGCATCTCGAAGGCTTTTCGCCTCTGTGGGTGGGTATTGCTATCGGCGCCTATGGTCTGACTCAAGCCGTGCTGCAAATCCCTATGGGGATTTTATCTGACAAATATGGTCGTAAGCCGATTATTCTTGGTGGCTTAGTGTTGTTTGCTATTGGCAGTGTTATCGCTGCTAACGCAGATACGATTTATGGCGTTGTCTTTGGTCGAGCTGTACAGGGTATGGGCGCGATTGCCGCTGCCGTGCTGGCGCTTGCCGCGGATTTAACCCGCGACGAGCAGCGCACTAAGGTGATGGCGATTATTGGCATGTGTATCGGGTTATCTTTTGCCCTGTCTTTGCTAATGGGACCTATCGTTGCGCAACATCTTGGGTTGACTGGATTGTTTTGGTTAACGGCGGTATTGGCTATTGTCGGTATGCTGTTGATCCAGTTTTTAGTGCCTAATCCCATCACTCAGGCACCCAAAGGAGACACTCTAGCAACGCCCGCTAAGCTTAAACGTATGTTCCTCGAGCCGCAATTATTTAGGCTTAACGCTGGGATTTTTATCCTGCATTTAGTGCTCACCGCAGTATTTGTGGCATTACCGCTGGATCTGGTGGATGCGGGTCTAGTGAAAGAAAAACATTGGATGCTGTATTTCCCTGCTTTTGTGGGCGCATTTATTTTGATGGTGCCGTTAATCATCATAGGGGTTAAGCGCAAAAATACTAAGGCGATGTTCCAAATTGCCCTCGTGATCATGATAGTGGCATTGCTGGCGATGGCCGCATTTGCGAGCAATCTTTGGGTATTGAGTTTTGCCGTGGTGCTCTTCTTTACAGGGTTTAACTATTTAGAAGCCTCACTGCCAAGTTTGATTGCTAAATTTTGCCCCGTCGGCGAAAAAGGTTCGGCCATGGGCGTGTATTCTACTAGCCAGTTTTTAGGGGCTTTTTGTGGTGGTATGCTCGGTGGTGGTGCTTTCCAGCTCGTGGGCGCAGTCGGGGTATTTGTTGTTGCCGTGATCTTAATGTCTATTTGGTTATTCCTGACATTAGGCATGCAAAATCCTGTGTTGTTAAAGAGTTACACCTTAGAAGCCGAAGTGAAAGACAAGGCGCAAGCGCGCGATATGGCAACCCAGTTATCCCAATTAATGGGCGTCGTCGAAGCAATAGTCGTGCTGGACGAGAAAGTGGCTTATCTCAAGGTAGACGAGCATTTCGATTTAAGAGAAGCACGAGCTGTGTTAGGCTCTGCTCAATAATATCTGGTCTGCCGTGTGGTATTTGGGGAAGCTGATTTTCCTCTATGGCAATAAAGATAAACAACATACTGAATTAATAGATTATTTAAAGAATCGCAGGAGATTTCAATGGCCAGTCGTGGTGTTAACAAGGTAATTTTGGTTGGCAATTTGGGACAAGATCCAGAAGTGCGTTATATGCCAAACGGTAATGCAGTCGCAAACATCACAGTAGCGACTAGCGAATCGTGGAAAGACCAACAGGGTCAACAGCAAGAGCGTACTGAATGGCACCGTGTGGTTCTGTTCGGCAAATTAGCTGAGATTACAGGTGAATACCTGCGTAAAGGTTCACAGGTTTACCTTGAAGGTAAACTGCAAACTCGTAAGTGGAAAGACCAAAGTGGTCAAGACCGTTACAGCACTGAAGTGGTTATCGACCAAAGCGGTAGCATGCAAATGCTAGGTAGCCGTGGTCAAGGTGGACAAGCACAAGGCGCGCCAATGGGCGGCGGCATGCCACAAAACGCAGGTTATCAATCTGCACCACAGCAAGCCGCTCCTGCGCAAAATCAATATGCGCCAGCGCCTCAAGCTGCACCTGCTTACCAAGCGCCAGCTCAGCAACAATATGCTGCGCCAGCACCTGCCCAGCAGCAAGGTTATGGTCAGCCACAGGCTCAACAACCACAACAACAAGGTGGTTATGCGCCTAAGCCACAAGCCGCTCCAGCGCCAGCTTATCAAGCGCCTGCAGCACCGGCACAGCGTCCAGCGCCGCAACCACAGCAAAACTTCACTCCAGATTTGGATGATGGCTGGGATGACGATATTCCGTTTTAGCTTACGCATAAATTAAAAGTGTAAATTTAAATCTTAAATCCACACTTAAAATAACTGAACCCAGTATTTTTACTGGGTTTTTTATTTTTAACACTTTAAAAAGTCGAAATCTCATTTTATACTAGGTTTAACGTATAACTAAAGTGTTAAAATAAAGGTCGTATGGATGATCGCATATAGTGTGGAGACGTTGGTTTTTGATAATGGTGAACGTTACCCCATCTTAATGGGTGAAGACGATATGCCACATTTCCATATAACGCTTTGGGTAACAAATAAGTTAAGGTCAGGCGGAAAAGCGGAATCAACTATCTCTAACAAATTGGAACATGTGAAATGGTTTTTGGGTTGGCAAAATCAAGAGCAGCGAGACTTGTATCGTGAATTCCAACAAGGAAAGTTTCTTGATGAAGATGACATTGAAAATATCAAATCTTACCTAGCATTAGATATTCAGCAGTTGAAAGGAAAGGCTACCAAAAAGAGTAAGGGACGAAATAAAGTTGTAAGCTTAATGGATTCGCCAAAGCTGATTGATGTCGCTCCATCGGTTGGCCGCAGTCATCACTATAATCGTATGACATCTGTTATAGAGTATCTAACTTTCCTTGCAAAATTAGCAGTTAAGCAATCCCCCTCGCCTCAAATTAATCAAAAAATTGAAAAGATGGAAAAGGCATTCAAAGCTGCTCGCCCTAAAGGAAAGGGGCATAATGTACTAGATGACAAAGACAGTAAAACTCTGCCAGATGGGTTAGTTAAAGAGTTTATTGAAATTGCACATTATGAACATTCTCTTAATCCATTTAAGAATGAAAGCATACGATTCCGCAATTATTTGATGTTCCTTTTGATTGAACGACATGGCATCCGAAGCGGCGAATTGCTTTCGCTCAAATTAACAGATATGACCTTGCACGGGGACAAAAAGTCATTTTGGGTTCGACGAACACATGATGATAGAAATGACCCACGTAAAAAGCAGCGAGTTGCTAAGACAAGAGAGCGGAAACTAAGGCTCTCTGATGAAACGGCAGAGTTACTTGATACTTATATCCAAAAATATCGTCGCCCCCTGCAAAATGCGAAAAAACACCCATACCTTTTTGTAACTCATCGCAAAGGGAATACGCAAGGGTTACCAATTTCAGGATCATCTTTTGACAATACTATCGTCCCTGCAATGAAAGGGGTTGATGAAAAATTTGCAGATATTCATCCTCACTATTTTAGGCACAATTGGAACGAGGTTTTTTCAGATAAAATTGATAAAAACAATGTGTTAGCTGAGTCTAGCGTGGAGGGGTTCAAAAATATTGATAGCGGCACAGAAGCTAAAATGCGCATGCATCAAATGGGGCACTCAAGTGAAAAATCGGGGAACGTATATAACCAACGTCACGTTTCCAAAAAGGCTAATGAGGTGTCCTTAATGGAGCAAGAAGAACTCCAAAAGAAAGCTGCGGAAGTAAGGAAAGCAAACGTAGATAACGGAGGAACCAATGAATAATGTTGTATTAAAAGTACGTGATGGCCAAGGGCCATCTACTCTGAAATCCCCCTTTAAAACCTCACGGGATGGTTATAGCTTTGATATTAAAACTAATACATGGGCTCTAAATAAAGACACAACAATCAGTTTTCAAAAAGATGTTTTGGAGTTGGAATCAGACACACTAGATGGATTGCGAAAGGCACTGGCTCGCTATGCAGAAGAATCTTCAGCTAAACATACACTAAATATGTATCAAAGATTTCAACGGATGGTAAGGGACACCGGGTGTAAAGCTATTGATGAGCATGTTATTAGGAATTGGCGAGCTATGCTAGATGATGAGCATCAATGGTATTTAGGGGCACTGCGTGGCTTCTTAATCAGTTGGCATGACTACGGCTACAAAGGAGTTAGTAGTGAAGTCGTGAAAGTGCTTGAGAAGATGACACTATCAGGAAATCAGAAAGGAGTCGCGATTGCTAATCGTTGTCCATATACAGGTGCATTGACACAGAATGAGCAAATAGCAGTCGCAAATGAACTTATTCGCTTGTTTGCCGAGAACAAAATTACATTAGCATGTTATGGCTACCTATCTACTCTACAAGCGACAGCCAGAAGATCTGTACAAATACGGCAGTTAAAAGCAGAAGATCTGATAAAAGAAAAATGCGCTAAGAGCGGAGCTACTAACTTCTACCTTAATATCCCGCGAGCAAAGCAAAGAGGCGTCGGGTTTCGTGAGGTTTTTAAAAGACTGGCAATAACAGAAGAGCTTTATCTTACCCTCAAGAATTTAGTTGTTCAGGAGCAAAAGAGGTTAAGTGATACGTGTGGATTTGAACTTAGCCAGAGACAGAAAGATTTAACTCCAATTTTTGTAGATTGGGCTAGTGTGTCTCAATTTATTGATAAACATTCTGATGACTTTCGCTCAGAGCAAATATTCAGCTCGGACATTCTACATTTATCGACAAATCAGTTTCGGGACGGCTTTATGAGGCAAGTGAACTTGCTAAACCAAGCCGTAAGCGAACGCACGGGTGACTTTATTCAAATATCTGCCAGACGTTTCAGGCGAACTCGGGGTACTAATCTCGGGCGTAGGGGAGTTAGTGCATTTATCATCGCAGAGGCGTTAGATCAGTCAGATACTCAAAATGTGATGGTCTACACAGAAAACACTGCTGATACAGTAACGTACATTGATAAGGCCATTGGTCAACAATTGGCTCCATTTGCGAAGGCTTTTAAAGGGGAAATAATTAAAAATCTTCAAGATGGCGAACGTGGCAATGATCTAACAGCTCGAATTCCAAACAAAGATAATGAGGTTGTAGGCGCATGCGGAACCAATAATTTTTGCGTGAAAGGTTATGAAGCCTGCTACCTATGTGAAAAATTCAGGCCTCTCTTAGATGCTCCACACGAAAAATTCTTGGATAGTCTCTATCGAGAAAAAGATGCACGTCTTAAAGCAACAAAAAGTGAACAGTATGCCTCTACGAAAGACACATTAATTTTGGCAGTTGAATGGGTAGTACAGGCTTGTGCTGACATGAAACAAGAGCAAGAGGCCTCTAGTAATGGCTAATAATATAATTCGATTTAAAGCGAAAGCTGAGCTTGATGCTGCACAAAACCTAGCCAGGTTTATCGAAGATTGCCGTACTCATTTAACGGTTTTTGGTAAAGACAAATGGCATGAGAATAAATGGGATACTATAAATGGAAACCGCAAAGTTGTTGTTCGCTTTTCTACCAATCTCAAGCCATCAAATTCATACAGTTATGAGCCGTTATCTGAACCATTTTTAGACTTTGCTAAGGCCTACATCAAGAATTCATACACGGATAGACCTGTAACCAATTTACAACGTCATATGGAAGCATTTCGCGTGCTAGAAGAAGCGATAATTGCAGCGACTGGAAAAGCTGACATTTTGATGCTGAATGGAACGGTACTAGAGCATCTTGATGAAGTATTTCATCGCCAGCTTTCAGATCCCGCAGCAAGAAATAAGGCGGGTTATCAAATGCAATTGATACTCGATTTTTGCCGTGAAAACTTCATTGCACCAAGCTTACCAGAATGGTCTAACCCATATGGGAAAGTTAAAGATCTGACAATTGCTCTTGATGAAAAGGGGCAAGAATATCGTTCTGAAAAATTGCCAACTACTGAGGAAATGATGCTGGTTGCTGAATTATTTAGCAAGGCTCCGCAACTAGGCATTGAAGCTGAATATTATACAGCAATATATGCCTTGCTGATGACAGCTCCTTCACGAGGCTCAGAGGAAACGGCATTGCCAGTGGATTGTCTCGTATGGGAAAAAGACAGGGCTGGTGATAATCAGCTTGGCATACGATGGGTGCCTGCTAAAAAAGGCAAAATAGGAATTAAATGGGTTCCTACGGTGATGCAAGATATAGTCGTAATGGCCGTTGAGCGCCTGAAACGTATAGGTGAACCCGCTCGTAAAGCTGCAAAGTTTGCAGAGGAAAACCCTGAGCGGTTCATGGTTCATGATGGTTGTATTACACCATCAAATTTCCCTGAAAATGCACCGTTGTCGATAGAGCAGCTGAATGCCGCATTAGATTTAAACCTAAAAAGTTTCTCGCCACTAAATACCAAATGGTTAAAACAGCTGTTAGTTGAAAATGATGGTGTTATTACATATCAAACACTTGGGAAATTTGAGTACGAAAGATTCACAAAAAAATTTCCGAAATGGCCATATGTGGATAAAGGACAAAAAGTAAGGGTTTCAGAGGCCTTGTTGCTACATCGAGATAAAGAGTTTCATGCTGATTTCAATCCAAGAGGTTTTTCTTTTAGCATTCCAACAGTGAATTACATCAATGATCGCTTTGCTGAATCAGAGACTAAAGGTGAACGCACGCTGTGGGCAAAGCATAGTTTTAGTTTAAAAAGTGGTGAACCCATTGAATTGACCACACATCGTGCTCGTCACTGGCTCAGTAACATGGCCGAAAAAGGAGGAATGGATGAGCTTACATTGGCACACTGGGCTGGTCGTGCAAAAGTAGGTGACAACAGGAAGTATGATCACCGTACAGAGGACGAAAAATCCGAGCAAGTTGCAGATTTAATGATCCCAAAAAACGCTGGTATTCTTGATAAAATTAAGCACAGGATACCGGTGACGTTTAAGGAAATTGGTAAAGATTTGGATGGTGCTGCAATAGTAACTGAGTTAGGGATTTGCGAGCATGACTATGCAATGACCCCCTGCCAGCGCAATGGTGACTGCGAAACTTGCAAGGAACTAGTTTGCATCAAAGGGTTCAGTGACTCTTTAGATTTACTCAAAAAGCGAGAACAAGAGGTTCAGTCTCAATTAAACAAAGCATTAATTGATCATGATATGGGAGCTTTTGGGGCAGATCGATGGGTAACGAACCACGGATGGCGGTTGTCTCATATCCGCACAAAAATTCGTATTCTCGAAGATGAAAATACCCCAGATGGAGCAGTTGTTAGAATTCCTGAGGAATATGATCCGTCACCCGTTAAAGAAATGCTCAGAGAAAAGGGATTGGATACCGAAGTTACATCACCAGAAAAACTTCAATTTGAAGATGAATTGTTCGAGCTAATGGAGCTGTAATCATGCCTAAAATTGTAGTTACCAATGAAAATATCTCTGACATTTTGCATTTGATTGATACATGGAAAGGTAAATTAACTTGGCCGTTGCTATGCAATGAGGTCAAAGCAATGCTTGGGCTTGAAGATGTTACCCGCCAGGCTTTATCTGGATATAAAGAGATTCAGGAAGCGTACACCGCTCGCAAGCAGTCTTTACGGGAGACTCCCATTGAAAAAAAACGCAGCGAAGATAGTAACGTTGAGTATTGGAAAAATCAGGTAGAAGGCTTGGAAGCTGAACTGGTACGGGCAAATAATACAATTGCCAAATACAAACAACGCTTTGTTTTATGGCAGCACAATGCATATAAGCATGGTATACGTATTGACTCATTAGATGACGCAATTGAGATGCTGGAGCAGCCTATGACTGCGATTAAGCGCAGAACAGGAGGCGCATAATGGCTACTGAGAAAGGTGTTAATGGCACTGAGAAAGCTCTGCAAAACCTCAGTGCATTTCAAACTTGGGTAGCAACTCAATCGGATGAGGATTTTACGCAGATTACCTTTAGGGGGCAGCTCAATCGAGGAGAAGTAGCCAAAGCGATTGGCTGTGGTAAATCAGCATTAACGCAAAACCCTGCGCTTAAAGACGCCTTAAAGTTACTGGAAGACAATCTGCGGGGAAAAGGGATTCTGCCGCCCGAAGCCGAAACGGTCAAAGGTCTCAATGATAAACCTAAGCTATATGACAATACTGCTAATCGCAGAGCTATGGATTCAAATCGTCTTTCCGTGTTAGAAGCGGAAAATATTGAGCTGAAAGCCAAGGTTAAAGAACTAGAAGGGAAACTTGAGCGCTTTGGCGAGCTGTCTGAAACACTTTCTGAAATGGGGTTCATGCCACGATGAAAATTGCTTTGCATGAAGATCAAATTCGGATTACCAGTATCCCATTTTCTTCGGCCAACTTGGTGATATTCAGCGGCGTACCACTTAACCGAAACTCCTATAAAACTAATAGTGGTAAATACTACGTCACCATCAAAGTGCATCCTGATTCTATCCCTGTTCAACCCGCAATAGGTCAGCATTGGTCAGTAAAAGGTGCTCGCTTAATTACAGAAGCAGAAATAGGTGATTATGTGATGCAGCAGCATACCTATGAGTTACCTGAGCACATCGTGTGTAGTTTGCCTGAAACAGGTGAACAACTCATTCAATTTATCGCAAAAGAAAGTGACTTCAAAGGTATTGGTGAAAGCAAAGCCAGAGCTCTCTGGGCGAAGCTGGGTAAGGATTTTCACTCAATTGCTAGAAAAGATACACCTGAATCAAGAAAGCAGCTTAGAAGCGTTCTGAGCGAAGATTCTATCAGTGCCCTGTTTGAGGGTTACGCAAAATATAAGAATCTCGCCTACTGTAACTGGATGACGGAACATAAAATTCCTGCCAGCGTCCAGCAACGCTTGTTAAAACATCATGGCGAAGGCGCTATTGATGCCATAAAACAGGACCCGTACCTTCTGATTGGCTTTGGGATGTCGTTTGCGGATGTGGATAAATTAGCTCTAGTTAAGCCTTTTAATTGCAAAAATGACGATAATCGTCGGCTGAGTGCAGCACTAGAAGCTGCCATCCGAAAAGAAATCAACAAGGGCCACACTTACACCACGCAAGCAGCGCTAAAGCCATATATGGTTTCGCTTCTCAAAGATAAAACACTTGTGACACAAGCATTTATTGCAGGACATCACAAAGCGCAGTACCTGCTTAATCCAGAGAAGGGAACTTACCACCCTACAGCCCAATTGTTGATGGAGAATGTCGTTGCTAAACGACTCAAAGCTCTTGCCAGTCAAAATAACCTGTACGATGAAATGGCCAATGAGGCATTCCATGCTGCATTTACAGCGCTCCCATACGCCCTCACGCAGAAGCAAAGCGATGCGGTTGTCATCTGCATGGATAATGCTGTCAGCTGTATTACTGGTGGGGCGGGTACAGGTAAAACTACGGTGCTTAGAACAGCACTTCGAGCCTACCATCAGATGGGTTTTGAAATACACGCGGTGGCCCTTAGTGGCAGAGCGGCTATGCGTTTACATGAGTCGATTGGTTTTATCACATCAACCATTGCCAAACTGCTGCGTAAAGACCCAATAGAGCCGACAGATGAGAAGCAAAAACACCTTCTGGTTATTGATGAAGCAAGCATGATTGACCTGCCCACGATGTACCGTTTGGTGAATCATATCCACCCCTCAGTGCGTATTATTTTTACTGGTGATCCAGACCAGCTTCCGCCCATTGGCTGTGGGAAAGTGCTAGCGGATATCGTGTTTTCAAACGCTATCGCCAACACCAGACTTGATATCGTTAAACGCCAAGAGGGTTCAACAGGTATCCCTGAATACTCCAAGCTCATCAACCAGGGCATTTTACCAGCACAGTTAAGCACTGGGAAAATCACCTTCCATGAGACAGCAAAAGGCGATATACCTCAAGTGTGCTGTGCGTTGTTTAAGCAATCACCTGAAAACAGTCGTGTAATGGCACCGACTAAAGCACTTGTTGCTGACATCAATAAACTGATCCAGACGCAGGTTAACGCAGATGGTCAACTGCTTGAGTTTGAAATGCACGGAGAGCGATACTTTCAAAATCTGAAACTGAATGATGTTATTTTATTCACGCAAAACCATTACGACAAAGGCATTCAAAACGGCTCCCTTGGTACGCTAACTAGTGTTGAATCATCAGGTGAAAGCTACGGTGAAGTCACACTTGATACCGGTGACAAGATTGAGATAACGCAATCGGTGCTCGATTGTATGGAGTTGGGTTATGCGATAACCCTTCACAAAGCTCAGGGCTCGCAATTCCCTAGAATTATTATTGCATTACAGAACGGCAAAATCGTTGATAGAGCGTGGCTATATACTGCAATAACACGAGCTGAGCATGAGATCCATATTGTCGGTAGTTTTCAGGATATGAGGCTCATTACTGAAACCATCAGTAATTCACACAAAAGAAATAGCCATTTGGCTGATTTGTTGGCCAATTAATGGTTATGTCAGAAGCGAGCGAAAAGCGGACAATTTTAAAATTGTCTGATAGTCTGAGAAAAAATCAGTTGTCGACCCAAAGCGGACCTCTAGTAATTAACAATTAAGGACAATTACCTTGTACCTAGCCGAACTAACCATTACCAATTTTAGATCATTTGGCCCTGACGGCATTACGGTTAAATTTCGCGAAGGGTTAACAGCTCTTGTGGGTGAAAATGACTCTGGCAAGACGGCAGTAATTGATGCTTTAAGATTTCTCCTCGGAACAACCGATCAAGAATGGCTTCGATTTAGTGATGATGACTTCCATAAGGCAAGCAAAGGTAGCTCTGTATCAAATGAAATTAAAATATTTGGCACATTTAAAAAATTAACTCCCGGCGATAAGTCAGGATTCGCAGAATACTTAACCTACGGAGTTAGTCAGGGAGATGAACCTATCTTTCACCTTACGCTTACAGCAAAGCGAATGGGAACTAGAGCCGGGAGGCAATATATCTCCACAGACCTTCGATCTGGTAAAAATGGAGAGGGTCCAAATCTAGACAACAACTGTCGTTTATTGCTCGCAGCTACATATCTAAGGCCACTTCGTGATGCTGAACGAGAGCTTTCTTCTGGGCGTAATTCTAGGCTTTCGATGGTCTTAAACTCACTTGATGGCGCAGAAGTGGGCAAGCTGTTTGACGCGGCAAGTACTGATCTATCTTCATTTAGTTTCGATGACATTAGACAGCTGGGGTTGCTAGGACTAGGTGACTTATTCAACAAGCTGATTGAACTTCATCCTCATATTGATAATGGGAAATCAAAAGTTAATCGTCATTTAGATGAATTGCAACTTCATGGCGACTCACTAAAAAGCTCGATATCGGTTAGTCAGAATGGCTCGGGTTCTCAGAGGCTTAGGCAACTCTTAGATAAGTTAACTCTAAATGTGGATAATACACTTGGGAGAATGGGGCTAGGGTCAAATAATATCCTCTTTATTGCATGCGAATTAATCCTTTTAGCCGATGGTCAAGATAACTTTCCACTATTGTTAATAGAGGAACCCGAGGCACATGTGCATGCACAGCGTCAACTTAGGCTAATACAGTATCTTCAGAAAATAGTTGCCTCCCAAGATGATAATGAAAACAAACCTCAAATAATAATCACCACGCACAGCCCCAACCTAGCATCTGAGGTTGATCTCAATAATTTAGTTGTTATTCGAGCTGGCAAGGCTTTTTCTACCGCTGATGGTGAAACTGAGCTTGATTCAAATGATTATAAATTCCTCTCGCGTTTTCTAGATGTAACTAAAGCGAATCTATTTTTCGCTCGTGGAGTCATGATTGTAGAGGGCGATGCGGAAAATATTTTGATGCCTACCTTGGCAAAGTGCATTGGGAAAGATTTTACGGAACATGGAGTTTCTATGGTCAATGTCGGAGGAGTTGGACTGCGACGATACGCTAAAATCTTTATGAGAAAAAATCCTGCTCAAGATGGAATACAGCCTGCGCCAGTTGCTTGTGTCACCGACTTGGACGTTATGCCAAACTGTGGCCCCTATATTATTAAAATCATCAAAGACAATAGTGATTGGCCTATATTAGGGGATGGAGAGGAGAGAAAGTGGCGTGCTAAGCAGGATTTTCAAGGGACGGGATTAAATGAACATAAGGAAAAGATTAAATCCAAGGCCCATGGGCAGAGTGTAAAGTCATTTGTAGCAGATGAGTGGACTCTAGAGTATGACTTAGCATTTGCAAACAATAACGCTTTGGCTGAAGAGGTCTGTATTGCCGCTCAATTAGCAATATGGGATGAGGGTGATAATTACTCTGAATACACAGCTAAGGAAAAATTTGAGAAGGCCCAAACCAAATACGCTGACTTAAAGGAAGAAGCTGACCAACTTGCGGTAGATAAGGGTTGGGACAAGAATGAAGTTTTAGCCAGCAAAGTCTATGCAAAGTACGTCACAGGCTCTAAAGCTTCAAAATCCATCGCGGCACAGTATTTGTGTGAAATTATCTTGGATAATACAAAGCGCGACATAACTTATAATTTAAGGGTTAAACTCCCAAGCTACGTTGTTGAGGCAATAGACTACGTTACATCGAATCTTAATACTGCTTCAGGAGGCGAGATTCGTGGAAGTTGATCTGCTAAAGATTACGGATGATGATATTGCTTGGGTGGTGAGAGTGTTAGGTTTGCCTGATGATGCCTTCTCCCAGGAAAAAGATGGAGGCTCGAGGGAGAGAATACTTAAGTCTATTGGCGAAACATTGGATGTATCGGCTTGTCCCGGCAGTGGTAAAACAACTTTGCTTGTTGCAAAGCTGGCGATACTTGCACGTAACTGGCCTTATCGACGTCAAGGCATGTGTATTCTTTCGCATACGAATGTTGCGAAAGACGAAATTGAAAAGCGCCTAGGAGGAACGGAAGTCGGCCGAGCGCTTTTATCATACCCACATTACATTGGAACTATACATGGGTTTGTTAATGAATTTATGGCTCTCCCTTGGCTAAGATCGAAAGGGTACCCAGTTAAGGCTGTTGACGATGATATGGTTAAAAGGCATAGAGTTAGTTGCCTTAATTGGAAAGAGCACCCACAGCTTAACGGATGGCTAAAAAATAAGGTAAAAAGTTCAAAGTGGGATGTCAATATTTCGGACATCATTGACTCATGGACTATCTCGTCGGCGGCGTTCCATGTTGTAGATAAAAGCGGAATGCCAATATTTAAGAATTCCGGAGAATCCAGTGATCAACTAAAAAATATCGTTGAGCGTGTAGTTGCTAGCGGTTATCACCGATATGACGAGATGTTTATGTGGGCAAACGATCTTATCGATTGCTCGCCTGCCGTAAAGCAGCATATCCGAGGCCGCTTCCCTCTTGTATTTCTTGATGAAGTTCAAGATAACAGCGAAGTTCAATCATCCATACTTCACCGGATATTCATGGAAGGAGATGGCGCAAGCTGCAGAATGCGATTCGGTGATAGTGATCAGGAAATATTTAATCATGTTGGTGAGGTTAACAGGGCAAAAACTGATAAATTTCCATCAGATGAAGTTAAGTATGATCTCCCAAATAGCCATCGCTTCGGTCAATCAATAGCAAATTTAGCTTCTCCTTTATCGGTAGGCAAAATGATCTTGGCAGGCCAAGGGCCTAAGGTCGGTTCATCAAAAGACACTGCCCACGCTATATTTCTAGTTGACGAAGATAGCACCGGGGCTGTCTTAAAAGCCTACGGACAGTATTTGCTCTCAGTATTTGATGAAGAACAAGAATTATTGGATCGATTGACTTTTACCGCTGTTGGAGCTGTACACCGAAATAAAGAGGGGGCGGAAAAAAACAAACCCCACAATTTATCTCATTACCACATTAAATATGATCCAGATATCGCTAGTAAAGACCCAAAGCCTAAAACTTTTTTGCAATATGTCAAAGCTGGTCATAGGTTGGGAGAGAAGTTTGCCACCGAAGGAACTGGAGGTGAATCATTCACTACAGTTGAGCGTATTACTATCGGGATAATTAACTTTGCTAAAGAGTTATCAACACAATTCGATCTAAAACCAAGACAAAGAAATCATCGGTTCATTTTGGAGTCGCTAAAGGATGACAAAGCGAATTGCGATAAATACCTTAAGCTTATTGGCTCTCTCGCTGTTGACCGAAACTTCCCTTCGGAAGCTGATTGGAGTACCACATGGAAGGATATTGTAATCGACGTCGTGACTTCGCTATCCGGAGTCGCTCCACAGAGCGACCATCCTTTTCTAGATTATCAACAATCTGAAGATTTTTCTTCAAATCATATTGGTACTCGGAACAACACATATACTGTAGAGAATGACGGACGGAAAGTGAATATTAAGTTAGGTTCAATTCATTCCGTAAAAGGCGAAACGCATACTGCGACTTTGATGTTGGATACATATTTTAATAAATCGCATCATTTGAAAATGATCTTTCCATGGATAAAAGGCAAACTCAAAAAAACAATTTCTGATTCTGATGTAAAGCGATTAAAGCTTCATTACGTGGCTATGACACGGCCCTCGCATCTACTTTGCTTGGCAATGAAAAGGAGCCATATAGAAAATGAGAGTGGGGAATTAAATCAAAAGGAAGTCGACGCGTTGAAGAAGCAAGGATGGGGAAAAGTCGCTGTCGTCGATAAAACTGGTAAGTGTGATTGGTTGTGATGTACCTAATGTCCGCTTCTGGCACTAAGCAGTCTTGGGCTTTATAGGTATAAGTGCCATACAAAATGTGTTAAAATAAAGCGATTAAAAGACCGTTGTTTACTTATTATTGTTTTTATATTGACGGAATAGAATAAAGTGTAAAAATTAATGGTGGTGAGTTTTTATGTAAATTCATGAATTGAAATTGATTTTTACATTTCACTCACTCACTCGTGAATGTGGTTGCTGTTTTTTACGTATACTTCCTTTTTAGCCCGGAACTTT
The DNA here is from genome assembly GCF_025654295.1 of Shewanella sp. SM23. Lineage (NCBI taxonomy): Bacteria > Pseudomonadati > Pseudomonadota > Gammaproteobacteria > Alteromonadales > Shewanellaceae > Shewanella > Shewanella sp. SM23. Next base: position 82,687 of record NZ_JAKKRM010000012.1, on the reverse strand, counting down.
CTAAAAGTGTAAAGACAAAATTAGAATAAATCCATTTAAGCCACGCCAGTCGTGGCTTTGTTGTTTCTTGTCTTTATGTTTTTAAGTTTTGTGCTGTGAGGCCGTGGGCGAGGTTGCTAAATCTTTCACCTCGCTTGCTCACATAACGATACGTTTGAGATAGAAACTTAGAACGTATAATCGAAGTTATAACGCATGCCTAGCATGATCTGGTCATTGGTTTCGCGGTATTCAAAATCTGTTTTTTGATATTCGATGAAGGTGCTGAATTTCGGTGTTTTATGCCATTCCAGCGTAGTGTTATAGGCATTGTATTTCGCGGAGGTGATGTCATTGTCGCCATCGTCATATCTGGACACGCCTAGCTTGATTTTATAGCTGTCAGTGATGGGATAGCTTGCAACTACATCCAGTGTTGAACCATCCAATGTTGTGCCATCGACGCTGTCTTTTTCAATGTTTTGGTAGGCTGCGGCGAGGAACAGAGAATTGAAATTTTTTGCTAGTGTTACACCGAATGTATTTTCATCCTTGTTGTCCTCTAACTCTTTATTATAAAAAGCTGTGGCAATGTAGATGAAGTCGGTTTTATAACGGATGCCCGTGTTAACGAAGTCACTGCCGCCACTGCCTTTATTGCCGTCGAATTGCGCATCGGCCGAAAATAACAGGTCGCCAAACTCTTTACGATAGGTCACGAGATTATTGAGCCTGAATGGGCTCGCACTGTCATAGGCCAGAGGTGTTCCTGAGCGGTTAAAGATATCAACGGGATCGGAAATCATTTCCTGTGTGACGGCTTGTTTACCTATGGCAACGCTACCAAAAAATCCCTTTAATCCGACATAGGCTTTGCGCGCATCGCCAAAGTCACCGTCATCTTTGATATCGACCTTAAATTCCCCTTTCGCAAAACCGACTAAGCCATTACCGAGTTGGTGCTCTGCAGCAAAACCTATCCGCGAGTTTGCATCGCCAACATCCCACACATCGTCCGAGTTAGTGTGGGTCAGGCCGAATGTTGGGCGTAAAGAACCATAAAAATTAAACTGGGTATCCGATGGCACTGATGGCTCATTTTCTTGAGCTTCGAGCATGGCGAGTCTCTGCTGAATTTGTTGTAATTCAGTGCGTAATTCGTCATTGGTTTCTGCTGTATTATTGGCTTGAACGGCAAAAATAGGTGTGGCAAAGCTCAGCACAAGTATGGCTGATGTAAGTTTAGACGGTTTCATTTATGTTTCCTTACATAACAACTACTCGCGTTACGCTAATGGATTTTGTTGCCGATTGAGCTGTATCGCTAGTAGTAAGGAGCTGCACTTGTGATAGTGCTGGGGAGGCGCCTAACTAAGAAAATTAGGCTTCGTAACTCAGCAGCTGACAGATAAAACCTGCCAGCTGGCTTTGGAAAGGTGTTGCCCTAAAACCCCGCTAACGCAACGGGACTTTAGGTTAAGGAAAACTAGAGTATGCTTGCGGCCATTTTGCGACGCAGGTAAGCAATCTGCTGCATGTGCGGCAAATCTTTGGGGCAGTTATCTTGGCAGCCGAGTAACGTCATACAGCCGAACACGCCGTCTTGATTGCCAATCACATGGTAGAAATCATCCGCGCTGCGGCTGTCTCTGCTATCCATTTCAAAGCGGGCAATTTTCATCATGCCAACCGCGCCGACAAAGGTGTCACGCATTTGTTTGGTGGCGCAGGCCGACACACAAACGCCACATTCGACACAGCGTTCTAGCTCATAGATCCGTGCGGCTTCTTCGGGTGCCATTGGATTTTCGAGACGATGAATGTCCTGATCATCGGGTCTAGGGTGCAGCCACAGTTTTAAGCGTTCGGCTAATTCACGCATAAATTTACCCGTGTTCACAGATAAGTCGCCAATCAGCTCGAAGCCAGGTAGCGGCATGAGGGTGATTTCGCCATTAGGATAATTTGCCGTTAACGTGCGACAGGCAAGCGTGGGGAAACCATTGATCACCATGGCACAACTGCCACAGATGCCCGCGCGGCAGACAAAGTCGAACTGCAGTGAAGGGTCTTGTAGCTCACGTAGTTGATTTAAGGCGATAAACACTGTCATGCCCGGTGTTTCAGTCAACTGATAACGTTCCATCTTTGGCTTGTCTTGGCCATCTTGCGGATCGTAGCGAAAGATATTAAAGCTGATTTGACGGCTCATAGTGGTTTGTTTCCTACCGGTTGGGCTGGAGTGATCGCTAAGGTATCGCTGAGGCGTTCATTAGGAGCCTGCAGGTGGCTTGGCAGCTCGTATGGCATCAGGGCTCGCTGCAGTGTGTCTCTATCGGGGTCATCACCTAAGCTCGCGAGCACTTGATTGATTTCTTGTACGCGTTTTTCGGTATCTGGATGGGCGATAGTATTGTCGTTACCGTAGCCCCGGTATCCCGGTGGTAGCTCCATTTTCATTACATCTAGCGCTTCATAACGCAGTACTGGTTCAAGTGATTCGGCATCTGGCCAAGTCGCCAGTGTGCGGTTGAGCCAATCTTTATCATTGCGTTGTGGGTAATCTTCCCGTGAATGGGCGCCGCGGCTTTCAGTGCGAGCCTCTGCGCCACAGGCGACGGTTAGGGCTACTTTTAACATACGGGTGACGCGCAGCGCTTCGACTAACTCAGGATTAGCGTGACGTTTTTTACATTTAAGGCCAAGATTTTTTGCCCGCAGCAGCAAGTCTTTCAAGCCTTTGATGGCTTTATCTAACTCGGGTCCATTACGGAAGATCCCGACGTAGTTCATCATGATGCGTTGCATTTCTTTCTTTATTTGGAAGGGATTTTCTGTACCGTTGCCTTCGACCAGTCCATCGATTTCTTGCTGTAATTTATCGATGAATTTTTGAGTCAGTGCGGTATCAATTTCTAAGTCGTTATTCTGACAAAAATCAGCGACATATTTGCCGATGATCATGCCGCCGACCACAGTTTCTGCCACCGAATTACCGCCTAAACGGTTAAAACCATGCATGTCCCAACAGGCCGCTTCTCCGACACTGAACAGTCCTTTGAGTTGTGGACTCTCACCTGTGGCATTGGTGCGCACGCCGCCCATGGAGTAATGCTGGGTTGGCCTGACGGGGATCCAATCTTTGCACGGATCGATACCGAGGAAGTAATCACAAATCTCTTTCACTTCGCGCAGGTTGGTTTCGATATGTTCACGGCCCAGCTGCGTAATATCCAGCCACAGATGCGGGCCGTAAGGGCTTTCGACACCATTGCCTTTGCGCATGTGCTCTGTCATACGGCGTGAAACCACATCGCGGGAGGCGAGTTCTTTTTTCTCTGGCTCGTAATCTGGCATAAAGCGGTGGCCGTCTTTATCGCGCAGGATACCGCCATCACCACGACAACCTTCAGTGGTAAGGATCCCCGCGGGCACTATGGCGGTAGGGTGAAACTGCACCGCTTCCATATTGCCTAAGGTCGCGACACCTGTGTCGAGTGCTAACGCTTGGCCTATGCCTTCGCAGATGGTGGCATTGGTCGATATTTCATAAATCTTGCCATAACCGCCGGTGGCGATGGTGGTGGATTTGGCGACATAAGCGCGCAATTCACCTGTGACTAAACAGCGGGCAATGACTCCATGGCAACGCTTACCGTCATGGATAAGCGACAGGGCTTCAATCCGTTCATGTACTGGAATGCCCATGGAGATAGCTTGGTTATCGACCGCGTACAGTAAAGAGTGGCCAGTGCCGTCTGCGGTGTAACAGGTACGCCATTTTTTTGTGCCACCAAAATCGCGGGCATTGATTAGGCCGTGAGCTTCTTCAGCCTCATTGAGCGTTACCCTTTGCGCGTTCATGATGACTTCACGTGGGCCGGCGGATATTCTCGACCAAGGTACGCCCCAGTTGGTGAGTTCGCGGATCGCTTTTGGTGCAACGTGGGCAAACATGCGTGCGACGTCTTGATCGCAGCCCCAGTCAGAACCTTTTACCGTGTCTTGAAAGTGAATGTCTTCGTTATCGCCCATGCCTTTAACGGTATTGCCTAGGCTGGCTTGCATTCCGCCCTGTGCGGCGGCCGAATGTGAACGTTTTGCGGGAATTAACGATAGCACTAAGGTATCTAGGCCTCGCTCTTTGGTGGCAATCGCGACTCTAAGGCCTGCCAATCCTGCGCCAATGACTAATGAGTCTGTATAAATGATTTTCAAATCAGATCCTTATCTAATAATTTAGATAACATTTCATGGATTTATCATTGCGCTCCTCGGGCATAGATGCGCTGCAACTATGTATCAGAGGAGGATCCGTATGTTGTTTGTCTTGCTATATAGGCTAAGTGCGCCGATAGCGTCATGCCCATTACTGAGGAATAAACGGTTGTACCGGCAAAACTAATTCGATACCAATATTGATATAGGTCACTAGGCTTAATGTGCCTAAACACAATAAATAGACGATCAATACTTGCGCTATAGTGCGGATAAGTGGACGGTTACTACTCACACCCCACTTTAATATCACTCGGTATAAACCAACGATGCCGTGGAATAACACGATAGGTAAAAACACCACGTATAAGAGCCAAGCGTTATCGTGGTAAACCCGTTCGGCCGAAAGGTGAGGGCCAATATCAGGGTTTAAAATCATAGTGGCAAGATGGGCTGACACTAAGAAAAACAGTAAGAAACCGGTGATCATCTGCCAGAACCATGCTTGGGTATCTCTATGCTTGATAGTCGACATGAAGCCACGCATCGCTCGCCATTGACCTAATTGCACCGGAAAACGACGTAGTGCGGTGGCGGCATGTACTGCAACAATCACCAGCATAATGACTGAAATGATCTGGGTCACGATGGGGAAGCCATGACCCGTCGAGCTAAACATACTGCCTTCTAAGAATTGCACCATGTGAAAGAAGGTTTCTTTACCAAATAAAATGCTCGCCTCGAAATGCATATGAAATAAGAGGAAAATACCTAATATAAGCCCTGTCGCACTTTGTAAGCAGTCTGCTTTAGCCGACCAAGCTTGGCCAAATGGTCCGCCGTTAATGGCGGTAGGAACACGCGTTTTTGCTGACATTAATTCACCTCTTACTCGATTTGCTATGGCGTGAATGTACCTGCATCACGCCAAAACAAAGTCTATAGATACAGATTAAAAGAAGAGGGTTAATCCATTTGTAGGCATTAGCCCTGAGAGCACTTAGGGTAAAATTGAGCTACAGCATCATGCCGCCAAACAGGAAGGCCAATGCCACACTGGTGGCAATCGTCACAACGCCAGGGACCAGGAACGGATGGTTAAATACCGCCTTACCAATCCGAGTCGAGCCGGTATCATCCATCTCGACCGCAGCCAGTAGCGTGGGGTAAGTCGGTAATACAAACAGCGCGCTGACGGCGGCGAACGAGGCTACGGCTGTCAATGGACTTACGCCAATCGCCAAGGCTGCGGGCATTAGCGCTTTTGTTGTCGCGCCTTGGGAGTAGAGCAGCATGGAGGCAAAGAATAAGGTTACCGATAATAACCAGGGCTGACTTTGCAGTAAGGTGCCGGCTAAATCTTTGATTTCCTCGATATGATTCGACACTAAGGTATCGCCTAACCAAGCCACACCTAATACACAGACACAGGCTGACATGCCTGACTTGAAGGTGGCCGCATTGGATATTTCGCTCGCGTCTAACTTACAGAAAATCGTAATAGCGGCAGCTGCCGTGAGCATCAGCACCATAATGGCGGCGTCGCGTGGCAATACAGGGTCAACAATCAAACCGACTTTGTCAGATATCGCAGTGGCATAGGCCATGACAGCCGCAATCGCCAGCAAGAAAATCATCACAGATCGTTTCGCGCCGGCTTTAATTTTGATCTCAGTTTTACCGCGTGTTTTAACTAAACCTTTGGCTAAGCGTTCTTGATAGACAGGATCATCGGCCAGTTCTTTACCCATTAAGTTGGCAACAACGGCGCCGACCATGCAGGCGAGGAAAGTTGAGGGAATACAAACGGCTAACAGTACTAAATAATCTACGCCAAACGGCTCTAAGATACCTGAGAAGAACACGACAGCCGCTGAAATCGGTGAGGCGGTAATGGCGACTTGAGATGCGACAACGGCAATAGATAAGGGACGAGAGGGGCGAATGCCTTGCTCTTTTGCGACTTCGGCAATAACAGGTAAGGTGGAGAATGCTGTGTGGCCTGTACCCGCAAAGAGTGTCATGAAATAGGTGACGACAGGGGCCAGAAAGGTGATTTGTTTGGGATGCTTACGTAATAATTTTTCTGCCAGTGAGACTAAATAATCCATCCCTCCAGACACTTGCATGGCCGCAATCGCGGTGATAACTGACATAATGATGAGGATCACGTCAATCGGGATATTGCCCGGTTTGAGTCCCATCCCCGCGGTCAGTATCAGTACCCCGACACCGCCAGCGAAGCCGACTCCCATGCTACCCATCCTTGCACCAAGGTAAATAGCCCCGAGGACGATAATTATCTCTAATATAATCATAGTGTTAACTCTATTTTATTTTTTAATTTCAATAGCCTACGCATATTCACTCTGCGCAGGCTTATTCTTGAATCATCGAGTTGTGGGCTGGGAAAGGCTCCCCAGCCCCACTGAGTTACACTTTGGCTTTGCTGGTATTGCGTTTAGCCTGATATTTAGGATTCATCAGGTTTTCAACTGAGAGAATGTCATCGAGTTCTTCAACCGTTAACAAACCGCGTTCGAGTACCACTTCACGGACATTTTTACCCGTTTGAGCGCAAATCTTGCCTATGATGTCACCTTCATGGTGGCCGATGATTGGGTTAAGGTAGGTCACGATCCCGATAGAGTTCATCACATGGGCCATGCAGATCTCTGGATTTGCTGTGATACCTTCAACGCATTTTTCACGTAGAGAGATACAGGCATTGCCCATCAAACTGAGCGACTCAAACATTGCCTGTCCAATCACAGGTTCCATTACGTTAAGCTGTAATTGGCCAGCTTCGGCGGCCATAGTGATAGTGATATCATTGCCGACAATCTTAAACGCAACCTGATTGACGACCTCAGGGATCACAGGGTTAACCTTGGCTGGCATGATGGAGGAACCCGCTTGCAGCTCAGGAAGATTAATCTCCTTCAGACCTGTACGTGGACCCGATGAAAGTAAGCGTAGGTCGTTACAAATCTTGGACATTTTAATCGCCATACGCTTAATTGCACTGTGCAGCATAACGTAGGCACCACAATCGGATGTCGCTTCGATTAAATCTTCCGCTGGCACATAGGCACGCCCAGTAATGTCTGCCAGATACTTAATGGCTAATGCGGAATAACCGACAGGCGTATTGAGCCCTGTACCAATGGCGGTTGCGCCTAAGTTCACTTCTAACAACAACTCTTGGCAACGTTTGATGGACTTAATTTCTTCTCGCAATGTAACTGCAAAGGCATGAAACTCTTGGCCTAAGGTCATAGGCACGGCATCTTGCAATTGAGTGCGGCCCATTTTTAAGATGGTTTTAAACTCTGTGGCTTTAGTGTCGAAAGCGCTGATAAGGTCGGTTAATGCATCTAACAGAATATCGGTACTGTTGATGACCGCAATACGGAAACCTGTTGGATAGGCATCGTTAGTCGATTGGCATTTATTGACATGGTCATTAGGGTTGATGACATCGTAACGGCCTTTTTCAAGCCCCATGATTTCCAGTGCAACGTTGGCTAATACCTCATTGGTATTCATGTTGACCGAAGTACCTGCGCCTCCTTGATAAACATCGACCGGAAATTGATCAACAAATCGACCCGTTGTGAGTATCAGATCGCACGCTTCAATAATTTTGTCAGCGATTTCAGGACTTACAGCGCCTAATTCACTGTTAGCCATGGCAGCGGCTTTTTTTGTTAGCATCATGCCACGGACTAATTCAGGTACATCGGAAATTTTTTGATTACTCAGCTTAAAGTTTTCGATGGCACGCAATGTATGTATGCCATAATAAAATTCATTGGAAACTTCTTTCGTGCCCAATAAATCTTCTTCGATCCGTACGCTATTAGTATCTTTCATTTCGATCCTATTAAATCCAATTAATAGTAAGATATATCTCCGAGTATTGAGTTGTGGATGTGTACAATAAGTATACGTAACACATCAAGAATAACTCATCGAAAACATGAAGGAGAATCGTCTCCTTGACTATCGAAGTAGATCTTAACGCTTTGGCAATAACAGGATTAGGATGGTGATCACTTAACTGTATGAAATAGTGTATTTCTTTTTTTTCTTAGATAAGTCTCTCAACTAGGATCACTAGTGTGAGCCATTACTTTTTGATGCAAATTAGCTATAGATTTGTTATTCGTTAACCAATCGGCGACATATTTATTCAAGTGTTTTTAAAATTAAATAAACCATACGATATTTAATTGTCACTGCGTCAATAGCGAATAATCATTGATTAGTTAAATCTACTCAATAATAAATGCATGGTGTTTTCCTTAAAGTTTAAATAATCAATTAGATAACGCTAAATCTGTTATTTCATTTTAGTGAGAGCTATCACAGTGAGGCTTAGACAATAGTGCACACTGTGGGCGTTTATTATTAATCAAAGGATGTAAGCATGAATTTTCCAATGCGTAAGCTTTTGCTCTCGGTCACTTTAGGGTTATTTCTCTCCTCCGCGGCGCAGGCGCTTCCACAGGTACGTATTATTGCCACGGGTGGCACTATTGCGGGAGTCGGACAATCGGCTACTGAGTCTAACTATCAGGCTGGTGAAGTGGGCATTAGTAGCTTAATTGCGGCCGTGCCTGAAATGAAACAACTTGCTGATATTCAAGGTGAGCAACTGGTTAAAATCGGTTCGCAGGACATGAACGATAAAGTTTGGCTAGCCTTAGCCAAGCGCATCAATCTGCTATTGGCTGATAAAGATGTCGACGGTATCGTCATTACCCATGGTACTGATACCTTAGAGGAAACGGCGTATTTTTTAAATCTCACCATCAAGAGCGATAAGCCTGTAGTACTGGTTGGGGCAATGCGTCCATCAACTGCCATGAGTGCCGATGGCCCGATGAATTTGTATAACGCAGTCGCGACCGCCGCTAACCTCGAATCTAAAGGTCGAGGCGTGTTAGTGGTGATGAACGATACCGTATTGAATGCCCGCGATGTGACTAAGACTAACACTACAGGTGTACACACTTTTGCCGCGCCTAACTTTGGCCCGCTTGGCGTTATCCATAACAGCAAGATTGAATACATGGGCAAAACTGAGCGTCAACATACAAGGCAAACGCCTTTTGATGTTAGCAAACTCGACAAGTTGCCACAGGTAGGGATTGTCTACAACTATGCTAATGCCAGCGATTTACCTGTTAAAGCTATGGTTGAAGCGGGTTTTGATGGCATAGTCAGCGCTGGTGTAGGTAATGGTAATATTTACCACTCAATATTTGACACCTTAGCTAAGGCGAGTCAAAAAGGCACCTTAGTCGTTCGCTCTAGCCGAGTGCCCACAGGCGCAACCACGCTTGATGCCGAGATAGACGATGCTAAATATGGTTTTATCGCAGCAGGTAATCTTAACCCGCAAAAAGCCCGCATTTTACTGATGCTGTCGTTAACGCAAAGCAAAGATCCACAGCAGATCCAACGTTGGTTTCAACAGTTTTAAGATTCAACTGCGTGATAAAACAAAAGTCCTGCGAATATTCGTAGGGCTTTTGCATTTTGCATTAATGGCTTACCTGTGAAGTGGTTTTTTCACGAGGCCATGAGCCGAAATATCTAAACTTTGGTGTGATTTTTAAAGCCAAAATTGTGAGGGTTCAACTCAGATTTTCAATCAAGATATTGCTCTGTAATTAGATTTAAGAAAGTGCTTGGCTAATTAAACACTCAATATTTCGCTAATATATGTATACCATTCCACAGTAACCATTAAATCCACAGCTGTTTCAGCTTCCTTCCTCGCTCATTATTTTTCGGCATATTCTGACTATATATCAAGGCGATAAACTATTTTTAGTACGGCATAAGGTATTGATTTTGTGACTTAAAGTGCTTTAGGTACTATAGTGAAAGCTTATTTTATCTGAAACATAGGTGAGCGCTTCCTAGGTTTCTTGTTTGATTTTGGGGGAAAAGTGCGAATTTTAATGAACAATTTCAAGGTAATCAGTTTTGTGCGTCAGTGGTTACTGCTGGCGCTTTTGAGTATGGCGTTGCCACTGCAGGCGAGCGAAGATCCGCTGTGGATGGGAACGACAGGCTTGCCTATGAGTGAGCGGATCCATACCGGTGAACTTGCCAATGGTATGCGTTATTTATTGGTGAGCAATAAGACGCCGGAGCAGGCGGTCATAGTGCGGATGCGGGTGGATGTAGGCTCTTTGGTCGAGTCTGATGCCGAGCAAGGATTAGTGCATTTTCTTGAACACATGGCCTTTAATGGATCGACCGGATTGGCGGCGGGGGAGATGATGCCGACATTACAGCGCCTTGGCCTGAGTTTTGGCGCCGATACCAATGCTGTGACTGAGTTTCAGCAGACGGTCTATCAATTCAACCTGCCAAGTAATAGCCAAGATAAAATCGATACTGCTTTGTTTTTAATGCGAGAAATTGGCAGTAATTTATTACTCGACCCGGCGCTTATTGAGCGTGAAAAAGCGGTGGTGTTGTCTGAACTGCGTGAACGTAGCGGTGCGGATCTTGAGAATTACCGTAACCAATTACAGTTTTTAATGCCAAATACATTGTTGTCAAAGCGCTTCCCCGTGGGCGAGGCGAACAGTATCAGTAATGCCAATCGCGAGGCGTTGCTGTCTTTATATCAGCGTTTTTATACGCCCTCACGCACCACTTTAATTGTGGTGGGTGATATCGAGGTAGCCGCGGTAGAACAAAAGATAAAACAACAGTTTGCCAGCTGGAAAGCCGCGCCTTTGGCCGCTAAAACCAAGGAACAAGCTATTGGTACTGTCGCAGAGCGCCAAAGTGTCGATGCGGCGGCATTTTTTGATCAAAGTCTGTCAACGTCAGTTTCCCTTGGCATGCTAAAACCCATCTCAGCGATTACCGATAGCCCTGCTGTGCGGGAGCAGGAAATGTTGCTCGAGCTTGCCCACGGCATCTTGTATCGCCGTATGGAGTCGCAATTACTGCATAGCCAAGGTTTATATGGTGTAAACCTGCAGGTTGGGCCGCAGTTTGATATTGCCTATGGAACACAAATGAGCCTAGGTACGCAGGAAAATAACTGGCAAGAGGGAATCGCACTCTTGGATAAAACCCTGCGTCAAGCAAAAGAGTTTGGTTTTAGCCAGCAGGAAATTGACCAGCAAATCAAACGTATGCATAAGGGATATCAGCTAAGTGTCGCGGGGAGCAGTACCATTCACAGTGTGAATATTGCCGAGAGTCTAGTGTATTCGGTGGCGGGCAATCGCGTCCCTGTCGAACCCGATTGGCAGCTCGCATTTTTTGAAAAAATAATGCCAACAGTGACACCGCACAAGCTAAGCCAAGTGTTTAATCAAACATGGAACGCTACGCCGTATTTGTATCTGACGAGCAATAAGCCCATTGAAAATGCTGAAAAACAGCTTATCGCCAGCTACGAGAAAAGCCGTAAACAAGCGGTGAGCGCACCAGCAATCAAGGCGATTGATGAGTTTGCTTATACTCAGTTTGGCGAGCAAGGCAAGTTAGTGGCTGACAGTCGCGATAAGGAAACGGGGATTCGCCAACTGCAATTTGCCAATGGCGTGCGTCTTAATCTTAAGCCTACCAACTTTAATAAAGGCACCACATTGGTCAGCCTAAACATTGGCTTTGGTGAAGTGCCATTCCCTGAGTTGGATGGTTTGTCTTATCTGTTTAACAGTGCGTTTGTGCAGGGTGGGCTCAAGGCCCATGATTATGACAGTCTGCAGGATATTTTTGCTGGGCAAGATATTTCCATCAACTTAGGCCTGCGTGAACAAAGTTTTGGCGGCGAGATTAGCACTAATGCCGCAGAGCTACGCACGCAGCTTGGCTTAATGACGGCTTATTTAATTGAGCCGGGTATGGATAAGCAGGCTGAGCAATTGTTTCGTGAACAAGTGATTGCCGAGCAACAAAGTATTCATAGCAACCCACAATCTGAGTTTTCTAATCAGTTTGCCCGTATCTCCCATAATGGCGATAAACGCTATGGTTATGGTGAGCCTGAAGAAATTCTCAAACGTCACTTTGGCGAATTAGCGCCTAGTTTCCATTCGGCCGTCGAACAAGGGGCGATTGAACTCGCTATTGTGGGTGATTTTGACGAAGCGAGTGCCATTGCTGCTGTGGCTGAAACGCTTGGCGCTATTAAGCGTAGCCCTATTGCTAATGCTCAGTCGATAGTACCTGTGTTTCCGAAAGTGCCCGTTCAGAAAACATTAACGCATTATGGTCAACTGGATATGGCGGCACTTGCCATGGTGTGGCCTACAACGGACATGACTCACTTGAGTCAACACGCGGGATTGGGTCTGCTGGAGCAAGTGCTAAGCATTCTATTAACGGAAAACGTGAGGGAGAAGGCGGGTGCGAGTTATTCGCCATCGGCCTTTTCTTACAACGATTTCAATGCCAGCGGTTATGGTTACTTAGGTTTGTTTAGCGTGACGACTCAAGCCATGTTGCCAACGGTTGCCGAGTATTTCACCGCCGCAGTTAAGCAAGTTAAAGCGCCTTCGGGGATCAGTGAGGATTTGCTTAATCGAGCCCGCCAACCAGTGCTTGAGTGGATGCAAGCTGCACCGCAAACCAATGGTTTTTGGTTAGATCTCACCTCAACCGCCCAGAGTCATCCCGGTCGTTTTGCTGCCTTTAAACAAAGGCAAGCGTTAGCGCAGCAGATGACAGTTGCAGAACTTAATAAATTGGCGCAGCAATATCTGCAAGACGATAGTAGTTTAATGATCCAAGTCCTGCCTGCACCGCCAGAACCTCAGCAATGAGTGTTGGGCTCATAGAATAGTAGGCTGATCATTCACCGACATATCCCCAGTGGTCACAAACTGCAGGGGATATTTTTCTACCTCTTTCCTCCATCAGTTCTGTTACCAACTTTTCTTCCACGTTCGTGGTGTTATGTCCTCCCATAGGTCGTCAATGGAAATACCTGTTGTCGAAAATGCCACTCACAGATCTGCGCGAGTGAAACTAGGCTAGGCGCAACTTATGTGTGAGATGGCTAACGGAGTGAGGTATATGTTTCGATATCTATTGTGTAGTTTTTGTCTGGTGCTTTTGTATCCGACAGGGATAGATATGTACTTGGTCGGTTTGCCGCAAATTGCGCAGGATTTAGGGGCGAGTGAGGCGCAGCTGCATATTGCTTTTTCAGTGTATCTTGCGGGCATGGCGACCACTATGCTGTTTGCGGGGAGCTTAGCCGATAGGATTGGGCGTAAACCCATTACCTTGTTTGGCGCATTTTTGTTTGCTATTGCCTCTTACTTTGCCGGTAGTGCGCAAACCAGTGATCTCTTTTTAATGGCACGCTTTGCACAAGGCATTGGTGCGGGTTCTTGCTATGTTGTGGCTTTTGCGATTTTGCGTGATGTATTAGACGATAAGCGCCGAGCAAAAGTGCTCTCTATGGTCAATGGCGTGACTTGCATTATCCCAGTGATAGCACCTGTGATAGGCCATTTAATTATGCTTAAATTCCCATGGCCTAGCCTATTTAACACTATGGCGGGGATGGGATTAATGGTATTAACCCTGTGTATTTTTGTATTGCGCGAAACCTATCCTAAACCGCAATTTCACACCACAGTTGAGTCGGGTGGATATAAAGAATCCTTTAAACAGCGGTTTTTTCTCAGTCGCGTGGTGATAACGACTTTAGGCGTGACCACGATTTTAAGCTATGTAAATGTCTCTCCCATGTTGATCATGGGGCAGATGGGGTTTGACCGTGGACAATATTCCAACACTATGGCTATGACAGCATTTGTGAGTATGGTGGCCTCATTTTCGACGCCCTTTTTGCTTAACCTGTTTAAAGAAAAATCGTTAATTTTGTTCTCTCAGACATTATTTGCCGCCGCAGCACTGGTGTTGATCTTGACCCAATTGGGCTGGCTGGGTCAGTTATTCAATCTGCTCAGTTTTGGTTTTGTGTGTTCGGGCTTTGCGATTGGATTTGGGGTCACCATGAGTCAGGCGCTGAGTCCATTTGTTACTCGGGCTGGAGTTGCCAGCTCTTTACTGGGAATTGCCCAAGTGTGTACTTCAGCCTTGTATATTTGGGTGATGGGTCTGCTCGAAGTGAGTGCGATTAATATATTATTAGTGATCCTCGCTGTTGGTGCGCTGGTGAGCATTGCACTGATCTTAGCGGTTCCTAAATTGCCGGAAATTGTAATTAATGACCAAATCCCTGAGTCGGCTTGATCTTAACTTATTGTTTATTTTGCAGCTTTTATTACAGGAGCGGAGTGTCTCTAAGGCTGCCAAAAAGCTCAATGTCACGCCATCCACTGTGAGTAAGTCGCTGGCCAAATTACGGGATTGGTTTGACGATCCCTTATTTGTCAAAACGCCGCAGGGATTTCAGTTAACGCCATTGGCTCACGGTATGGAGCAGGAGTTATCGGAATGGTTGCAAATGGGTAAGCAACTGATGGCTAAGCGCGGTGACGAGATGACCAAAGGGCTCACCTTCGAGTTGATGCTTGAGTCGCCTTTGTTGCTTATCATGCTTAATGAGCTGACTCAGGCCATTTATACTCAATACCCTGATGCAAAGGTGAAGGTACGAAATTGGGATTACGATTCACTCGAAGCGATTGTGCGTGGTGAAGCTGATATGGGTTTTACCGGCCGAGAAAGTCATCCACGTTCCAAGGAATCCCTTGATTTACTGCCGTATTTTATCGATTTTGAGGTTTTATTTACCGATCTTCCTCAGGTGTATTTACGCCGCGATCATCCCGCCTCGCAGGAAGAGTGAAATATAGACACCTTTCTTAAATATTCGCATATCAATATCTTGTGGGAAAAAAGCGAAACTTGGGCCTTAGATGATGTGCTTATTGAGCTTGGGTTAAGCCGTAATATTGTGCTGACCTTGGCCAGTTTTGAGCAGTCACTGTTTGTCGCGGCAGAGCCTCACCACAGCATGATGGCAATTGCGCCACAATATTGCGAACAATATGCCCGCCAATTACATCCTGACTTAGTCAGTCGCCCTATTCCGATAAGTGGCGAATATCTTGATAAACTCGCGATCCCTTTTACCTTGATTTGGCATAAGAGAAACAGCCACAACCCCAAAATCACTTGGTTGCGAAGCAAGATAAAAGCGATTTATCAACAGCGTGCGCATGATTAAGGCTGTTATTTACTGCATTAACTTGTTTGGGTAATACCCAATTGCTGACAAATATGTTGGATACAAAGTTCTCGCTGTTGGCACCATAGCCCGTAGCTGACGGGGATAAGTTTAATGCCCGCGCGCTGTAACAGTTTATACAGTTCAATCTCGAAAAAGTCCGCCCAAGGTCCTGGGTAACCGATTAAATCTATTGCTAAATATTGGTTACCATAGCGGCACAGAATATCCAGTTCTAGCCCCGCCATATGGTAGGCGCGCCAGACAGTTATGCCTTTTTCTTCAATCGCGTGTGCCACAGACTGGCCGAAGTTATCGAGGGAATCGACATAATTATGTGCCGCTTGAAATTGACCCGCCGATGCTAAGTAAGTTGCCAGTAAATTATTGTTGGGGAGTTCATGCGCTTGTACCGATAAAAATAGCCACTGCATTTGTTTAGCTCGGGTGATCGCGACATTGAACATATCGGCTCGATTTAAATACACGGCGGCACGGCTGTCGTTGGCCGTAATGCTAAACGACAGCAGCATAATATCGCGCTCTTCCCCTTGAAAACCAAAGGGCGTGGCAATCCGTAAGTGGTGACGCTCGAGTTGTTGTGCGCTAAAGCGCGTGAGGATCTGCTGGGATAAATACTCTGCCTGATTGCGAAAACAGGAGAGCACACCAATGCTGGAAGGCACTAATACATTATCTTGTTCATTAATCAGTTGAGCTAACTTTTGAATTAATGCCTCAGCTTCTATGGCGTTAATTCCCTTACTATCACGGCTGCCAGTAACGTGGACTCTGTGTAAGTGCCCTGAACTCGTGCAGGGTCTGTGCTGCATAATCTTCAGCATGCCTTGATAAAACTGCTGATTACTAAATTGGATCAGCTCAGGTTTACTCCGAAAATGCTCATTTAAAAATACCACTTGGGATTGGCTCGCAAGGGACAGTGACGCTAAGTCGAGCATACTGGCATCACGGTAGCTCATTAGGCCGCGGCAATCCGGGGCGAGTCCGAGTTGGGTCTGGATTTGGGTTTGTTTTGCGCGGGATAAAAACGAGAAATGTCGCAGTTGTTTGCTATCTCCCACCACCAGTGCGGCCTTTGCTCGCTGCAAGGCCGGTAAACATGCGGCAATATTGGCTTGAGTGGCTTCATCAATAATGACTAAATCAAACATTTGCAGCTCCATAGGGAGCACTTTATGTAAGCTGGCAAGGCTAGATAACCAAATGGGAAAGGTTTGTTTTAAGGCATCAAAATCCGTCTTGTAGAAGCCGTCGAGTTGCTTAGCGGACTGCCGAGCGCGTAACGCACTGGCAAAACTCACCAATGTACTGCGCTTATTTTTGAGTAATTGGTTTAATCGATAGTGAGTGGCCAATTGTAAGTATTTGAGGCTTAAGTCTTCTTTTTGCGCGATGAGGGCCGTTAATTTATCGAGTTCATTCCATTGCTGGGCAAACCTTTTTATACCTGCATGGTAAGCCCAGTTGTAAAATCCTAAGCGCCAACGGGATTGTCCTTGTTGTAAGGTCGCCAGTTTTTGGCCGCGACGTATGGCATGGCGGCAATGACGTATAAAGTCCGCTTCCATTTTGACTTGCTGACGAGTCACAGTATTAAGTTGTTGTTTTGCATTGAGTAGCAACTTATCCGAGACGGCCTCATCAGATGCAGGGTGCTGACCATGGAGCATTTCATCAATCTGGTTTTTAAGGACTTTTATAAACTGCGGCGAGCCGGCTCGAATAAGACTGCTCCCAAGCTGGAATTGTTGTTGCAATTTATCGGCAATCACATCAACAGCAACATCAGTGTGGGCGACGATGAGGACAGATTTACCCCTTAATACCTGCTCTGCTGCCACAGTGGCTATGGTGTAACTCTTACCTGTTCCCGGCGGGCCTGAGATCTGCCCCAAAGTATGATTGGCCGCAATCTTTAAGGCCTGAATTTGCGCGCGGCTTAACAGCCCAGGAAGATAAGCCTCTTGCGTGTCTTCACTGGCGCTGATTGATGTTGTTTGTTGTGTTTCTGCGAATAGCGCTTTAAGCGGTGCTGATGGTTCAGCCGCTGTCATTAGTTTGTCGAGTTCGTGCAAAATGCCGCGACTTGCGATCGAACGTTCTGCCAAAATGATTTGGCTTCGACTAACCATAAACTGCCCACGTTTACGGCATAAGCTAGTGAATTCAGCCTCATCGATCAGCTTGGGAAAATGCAATAAATGACTGGTATCAACATCGGCTTGGCCCGCCCGCAGCCAAGATATCCAGCCACTGACATCCGTTGGATTATCGCGTAAATCTTGGCTTAGGCTATGTCCTTCAACGACTAATTTTTCTAATAGAGCTTCATTGATAGTGAATAGCCCTTGGCCAGCTAGAGTGTTATTGCTCTCTAGGTAGAGATTATCGCCGTCGGCCTGCAATTGGCATTCGCGATAAAGGAGTGGTGTCACGACTTTACGTTTTTCGCCATTAAGGTCGACTGTGCCGCAGAAAAACAGACAGCAGTGCAATAATACCTTTTCGCGTAAATACAAAGTGCTACGTGCTAGTAATGTACTGGCGGGAGCAAATGGCACTGGCAAGCGGGGTAGGAAGCCACTGCTTAACTCGTCTTCATGTTGGAGTAATAGCTGATCTTGCTCGGCAAGCTTGTGGCTAGACCAGAGATTGATTTCAGCACTATCGTGTTGAAAACATTGTTTGTAGTAGTTGAGAATCCCTTGCAAATCCTATCCATCCCAAAGGCTTAATTGGCGATGCGAGAGTAACCTAATCGCATTAGTCGAACAAGGTTTGTACCGTCTGAAGATAGTTTATCCATAGTCGCTTTAAGCCTAAAAGAGAGGTGTTCGATAGAACAGTCATTTTCCACTGGAGCAGAATTTTTGAGAGTCGAGCAAAAGTATCAGCAGCCGCATTTGTATCAATTAAGGGCCTGAAAAGTGTGGTTTGTATCACTTTTTGGTGTGTTATTGAAATGTTTGTTAAGTGTTTGAGTTTGTAAAATATTTGTTTTTGTTTTTAGTGGAAATTGCCATTGTTGTCATTGTATAACTGCGTAGATTGAACTGAATTTTTGTCTGCTAATGAGGGAAACAATGATAAAAAGTAAGCTAAAGGGATTCGCTGCGGTGGCTGTTGCCTGTTTAGCGGTAACGGCATGTGGCTCAGATGATAATAATGAAGAGGGCACAGATCAAAATGCCACCTATGTGCAATTCTATAATGCTTCAGCTGGAAGCACTGCTACTGCACTCAAAGTTGCCGATAAAACCTATGAAAGTGTGATCTATGGGGACACTATGCCGCGATTTACGTCGACGGCTGGCGTAACTGCGATTGAAGTGATGGCTAAGGATGCCTCTGATAAAGATATCTCTATTTATAAAGAAAATATCGATTTGAAAGTTGCAACGGACCATTTCTTTGTATTACATGGTGATTTTACCGAACCTAAATTACTTAATATCAACTATTCTCGCACTGAACTCGATAAGCTCAACGAAGTGGCTGAAAACAGTAAAATGCAGCTCTTGATTGCCAATACTGCTGTACATGCCCAAGCCTTTGACGCTTATGTTTCTAAGTCGACCCAAACCTTTGCCGATGCCGTGATGTTAGGCAGTGTGGCCTACGGTGAAGTGTCGCAGCCACAAGTGATGGATACGGGTGAATATAAGGTTTACCTCGCACCAGCGGGAACAACCAATGTTTCTTATACAACTGCGAACATTAAATTCAGTTCTAAGGTGCCTTATAAGCTGATCATCCGTGAAGGTTTTGGTGCTTCGGATTCAAAAATCACCTTGGACAGTGTCGATTCAACCACCAATGTTCGCAATCATGTAGCATTAGAAGCGAGTGTCGATTATCGCGTCTTTAACGGTTTAGGTTCGCACATTATCGATGTGAAAGTGGCTAGCAGTAAGCAAGATACTCTGTTTAGCGAAGTGCCATCTTTTGGGGTGACTAGCTATCAAGGTGCTGAGTTTAATGATTTTGGTGTGAGTGTGTTCGACCACAGTACGCAAAATAAATTGCTCGATAACGTGTTGATCACCCTTAACCAAGATGAGATTAAAACCATCTTCATCTATGAGCAAACGACCGAGCAGGGCAGCCAAGTGAAGGCGATGGAGATGAAGCAAACTAAGACGCCAAGTCCCTATAGCTTTAAGTTCGACATTGTGAGTTTTGCCGATAAAAGCAATCTAACCGTGTATTTCTTAAAGGCAAATGACACGATTGAAACGGCTGTAAATAAGATCACCGCAGTCAATCCTGCGAGCCCTCAGTCAGTGACTGTGCCAGCTGGCGAATATTCTATTAAGGTTATCGCTGTGGAAAACGGTACTAAAACCGTTGTCTATGCATCCGATTTAATGGATTTCAGCAATGAAGATAATGTGACTATGGTGCTGAATAAAGATCCTTCTACTAGCTTTGGTTATAACTTGATTAAGATCTAACCGCTAAGGTGAGTGAACGGCTCTAATAAAACAGCGCTACTTAGGTAGCGCTTTTTTTTGGCTGTTTTTTTGTGCTCGTTTTAGTGGGCTTAGTAGATTGAGCATTATTGTCTTAGCATTCACTTTTTATTGATTGTGGCTGCGGGGTTAATGTAGGCTGATCGGCAAAAATTAAGCCGAGCATTGCTGTGATGTGGATAACGCTGTGATGTGAATAACGCGAGCAATATAGGAAAAGGAGTTCACTGTGATGAGTAAAGGATTTAAAGACGGTCATTTCCAAATTGGTGAAGGCAGTATTAGCGGTACTATAGCGTGTATGTTAGCGATATTATCGTTTCTGGGCGTATTGGCGTTTCATTTTCCCGAATATCTCACCACTCCTGAATTACGTCAAAGCTATAGTGTCGATGTTATTCGCAGCTTAATATTTGTCGCCTTAGTGGTGTCGGGCAGTTTAGGTTTATTGAATTTTATTCGAAATAAAAATAAGCGTTTCGGCTTTGTGGCTTGGGTATTTGTGAGTTTAGCGATTGCCTTTGGTGGTCATCAAGTTGAGGTCGAGCCTTTTGCTAATCATAAGGTCTCACTGGGTTTAGATTGGTTTATTTTAGACTTATTAGGCTCAACCTTAATTTTCATTTTTATCGAGAAATGGCTACCCCATAAACCAGAACAAGCAATATTGAGACCCGAGTGGCAAGGGGATTTAAACCATTTTTTGGTGAATCACTTAGCGATTGGATTTGTATTATTGGTGGCAAACCAATTTGTGCAGTCGACCTTTTCTTGGGCTATTTCCAGCACAGTGCAAAGCTTTATCGCGGGTCTTCCCTTTGTGTTGCAACTGTTGTTGATTTTATTGGTCGCTGATTTAATGCAATATGCGGCGCACCGTGCCTATCATGAAATTCCTTTCCTGTGGCGCTTCCATTCGGTGCACCATAGCGCGAAACATTTAGATTGGTTGGCTGGTTCAAGGCAACATATGTTTGAGTTGATTGCTACCCGTTGTTTAGTGCTCACGCCGATTTTTATCTTGGGATTCTCCAAAGACATCATCAGTATTTATGTGATTATCGTTGGCGTGCAGGCGGTCTTTAACCATGCCAATGTGCAGGTTAACTTTGGCTGGCTACGTTACTTAATTGTCAGTCCGCAATTCCACCATTGGCACCATGCTTCCGATAAGGCGGCAATCGACCGTAACTATGCTGCCCATTTTTCTTTTTTAGATTACCTATTTGGGACTGCAGTTCGAGGTCAGAAAGAGTGGCCAGAGCAATATGGTGTCGTGGGCGATTACATGCCTGTTGGCATGTTTAAGCAGCAATTGTATCCCCTTGGTTTAGCGAAGAAAAACACAAAATAATGGCACTGCAATTGGAGTGGTTTGTTTTGGAATGATTGTCCGAGAGCATTGGTTAGGTCAACTGAGCAGTAACGCTGAACTGTGGCGGTTAACTCTGATATTGGGATAGAAACAAGCCCAACACAGCGCTTGGGAACCGCGCTTTGTTGGGCTTTTTGCCGTTCAAACTACAATCGTTATTCGGAAATTTTCAGTTCTTGGCCTGGCTTAATAATGCTTTTGCCATTGAGCTGGTTCCACTTCATTAAGTCAGCCAGTTTAACCTTATTCTTACGGGCGATTTTATCCAGCGAATCACCAGATTTCACCTTGTAAGTAGTCGCTTTTACTGCAGGTTTATCGGCCGATGTTGAGGTAGTCGCTTTAGCTTTGGTCGACGACTTATTGCTCACTTTTTTATCTGTCTTCGCCTTGGTTTTAGTGGGTTCAGGCTCATTATCATTGCCCGCCATTGGCGTTAACAGTGTGAGCTCTTGGCCGATTTTTAGGCGGTCAGATGTCAGATTGTTGGCCTGTTTTAATGCTTTCACTGACATATCAAACTTGGCTGCGATTGTGCCTAGGCTGTCACCAGATTTGACGATATAGCTTTGGCTGTCATAGCGTTTTTGAGCGTAGAGCTTGTCTTGATTTTCCTGATAATGACCTATGTTTTCCAGTGGTAAGGCGATTTGATATTTGCCTTTGCTGGGGATTACACCTTGGCGAAAGCCTGGGTTATAGGTTTTAAATTCTGCTTTGCTGAGCCCTGCTGCATTAGCAATCTGGCCAATATCTACGCCATTAGGTGCTGGCACTCTTTCCAAGAAAGGGCGGTTAGCAATAGGGGGGACTTTTAAACCGTAGTGGTTGGGATTTCGAATAATCTGAATAAATGCCAGCCACTTAGGAACTGTTTGTACTCGCTTAGCAGGGATACCCAGTGACCAAAAGTCCGTAGGTTTGCCCTTGGCTTTGTTTTTATCAATGGCGGCTTTGATCACTAGCTCACCGGTATTGTAGGCGGCGACGGCGTTGATCCAGTCTTTGTCTAAGGTGTCGTATAGGTGCTGTAGATAGTCGAGCACTGCATCGGTTGAGGCCAGCGCATCTTTACGGCCATCGTAGGCAGAATTCACCGTTAAGCCAAAATTACGTCCAGTAGCAGGGATCATTTGCCACAGTCCTGCGGGGCCGTTTGCTTGTGCTAAAGGGTTATAGCCACTTTCGACTATGGGCAATAACGCCAATTCTAATGGCATGTTACGCGCTTCGAGCTGGCTGACTATGTAATACAAGAATGGCTCGGCGCGATCGCCGACTTGGTTCATAAATTTTTGTTTATCATCGAAAAAGTTACGCTGTTTACGTACTTCGGCATCATCATGGACGTCAATGGTATTGGCGTGTTGGATCTTTTCCCACACGTCGCTGTACTGCTCAATCACTGCGGGTGGTGTTTGATGCTGTTGTGGCGAGTGGTCGTTATCGTTACTGACATCACTTGCTGTGGCATTGAATTCAGTGGTTGATGGGCTTGCTGATGTTGTAGCGCAACCGCTCAGTAGGGCCATTAGCATGGCAAGCATAAGCACTGTAAAAGAGTGCGTTTGGCGAAAATGTGTCCGCATGATTGTCCTGTGATGAGTTGACTGGGCATTCCATATTGGTGCACATGCTAATCTGTTTTCGAGTTTCTGGATAGCTCCCCCAAGTTTTACCTATTGTATCAAAGTTGTCTTAAGGCCGATTGTGCCGCCCTTTGATTGCAGATCCTGCGTTTAGCTTTGTCGATTTATACGCTACCATAGCCGCGATTTTTCATTAACTTGGGTAGCAAAGTGCAGACGTTAGCGCAGTTAAGGGCAGGGCAGTTACAAGGGATCACACGTTTACAATTGGTTGAGGATTTAACCGAGTTCCCGCGGGAGATTTTTGATTTAGCCGATACCCTCGAAATCCTCGATTTATCGAATAATCAACTGAGCACTTTGCCCGAGGATTTACACCGCTTATCGCATTTAAAGATAATTTTCGCCTCGAATAATCGCTTTGAACAGTTGCCTGAGGCATTAGGGCGCTGCACAAATTTAGAGATGATTGGCTTTAAGGCCAATCAAATCAAAACAGTGACTGCTGCGGCATTACCGCTGAAAACCCGCTGGCTCATCCTAACCGATAACCTCATTGAGACGTTGCCTGCGGCCATGGGCGATTTACATCGTCTGCAAAAATTAGCTTTAGCGGGTAACCGTTTAACAACCTTGCCCGAGTCCATGGCTAATTGCCGCAACTTAGAGTTAGTGCGTTTATCGGCCAATCAACTCCACGCACTGCCAGCTTGGTTACTCAGTTTGCCCAAACTGACTTGGCTTGCCTTTGCGGGAAATCCATTCAGCCATACCTTAGTCGATCCCCACGCCGATGTGGCCACAGTGGCGAATGTGACTCTGGGTGATATCAAGTTGGCAGAGAAGCTTGGCGAAGGGGCTTCTGGGGTCATTTATCGAGGCGATTGGTTGAATCAAGCCATGATAGCCGCGACGGGGGCGGCGCAGATTGCGGTAAAACTCTTTAAGGGTGAAGTGACGAGCGATGGTTATCCTGCTGACGAGTTAGATTGCTGTCTCACAACGGGTGATCATCCCTGCCTTATTAAGGTCGTGGCGCACATTAGCCAAAAAGATCAATTGGGTTTAGTGATGGAACTTATTCCACCAGGGTTTAGTAACTTAGGGTTACCACCAAGTCTTGTCACCTGCACTCGCGATACCTTTAAAGACGGTAGCGAATTTCGCCTTGATGAAGTCGCCAAAATCACACACCAGTTGGCCGATGCGATGGCGCACATGCATGCTAAACAAGTAAGCCATGGTGATGTCTACGCCCATAATATTATGGTTAATCAACAGATGAGCTTATTGTTTGGGGATTTTGGTGCGGCATCAAACTTACGCAATCTATCGACAGCAGAACGCTTAGCGATAGAAGCTATTGAAGTGCGGGCGCTCGGTTGCTTGATTGAAGATCTGTTGGCCTATGTGGATGCATCGGCCTATGTGAGTGCCTCGATTGGCCCTCTGTACTACACACAGTTGAGTGCGATTAAAGACGAGTGCATGCAGTTAGATGTGGCTCAGCGCCCCTGTTTTGCAGACGTGAAAAAGGCCATCGGAGCCCTATTAAAAGGTAAATAGTGGCTTGCTAATAGGCTGGCTCTACACTTGTTTCAAGTTTGCTGTATTTTATGGTTGTTTGTGTGATTTAAGTGCTCACTATTAAGTTTATCGTTAAGTTATTGTTTTGTTTGGTTGTGTAACCGAGTTTTTACTGGCACTGACTGGGATTAAGCCTATAGGCTGTATACCCAAATAACCTCAAATTGCTGAAACAGGCACTTTGGGGGGACTTGGTATTAGTTTTGGGTTCAATCCGGTTTGCTGTTGTCGGATAGGATGTCCGTTGAATAGTAAGAACGATAGGTTTGCATACTATGTTTACACGAACGCTGTTTATACAAAGAGTAACTGAACGAGCACGCAGTGCATGCGATATGTCATTAAAAAGCCATCCCCATCATCTCCCAAAG
Organism: Shewanella sp. SM23; assembly: GCF_025654295.1. Taxonomy (NCBI): domain Bacteria; kingdom Pseudomonadati; phylum Pseudomonadota; class Gammaproteobacteria; order Alteromonadales; family Shewanellaceae; genus Shewanella; species Shewanella sp. SM23. The sequence goes on along the minus strand of NZ_JAKKRM010000012.1, from coordinate 57,878 downwards.
GCGCCCTTATTCGCGCCTTTGCCGTTTCTACTGGCGAGTGTTTTCGCTTTAGCCCCTATGGCCGTGATGTCGGCGGACAAGGTTGACATTATCCCTGTGACGGTCGAGGCCGTTAAAGAAACGTCCTTTGCCGATGTAGTGAATGAAGTCGGTAAAATCAACGCTATCGATTCAGCCACACTGAACTTTAATGCTAGCGAAAAAATTAGCGCGATTCATTTTAGTAACGGCGACAAAGTGACTAAAGGCCAAGTGATTGCCGAGCAGGACAACATTAAAGCCAAGGCTGATTTAGACAAAGCCAAGAGCACCTTAGCACTGGCTAAAACTAAGCTGGAGCGTATCGAAGATTTACTGATTAAAGAACCCTTTGCGCTTGCTAAGCAAGATGTGGATGAGCTACGGGAAAATGTGAATCTGGCCGATGCGGATTTTCGCCAGAAACAAGCAACCATGAACGATTACCTGATCAAGGCTCCCTTTGATGGTCAGTTGACCAGCTTTAGTCAGTCTATCGGCAGTCAAATTGGTGCTGGTACGGCCTTAGTCACCCTCTATAGTTTAAATCCGGTCGAAGTGCGTTATGCCATTAGTCAGAAGGATTTAGGCAAGGCGCAAAAGGGCCAAAAGGTGAATGTGACTGTTGAGGCCTATGGTAATAAGGTATTCAAAGGGTTAGTTAACTATGTTGCCCCTGCGGTAGATGAAAGCTCAGGACGGGTTGAAGTGCATGCCGCCCTTGAAAACCCTGAGTTTAAGCTTGCTCCTGGCATGTTCGCCAACATCAAGCAGTTCTATAGTCTAGGGATTAAACGTCTATTAGTGCCGCAAAATTCGATTATTGCCAATAACGATGAACGTTTTGTCTGGCTAGTGCAGGGCGATAGCGTAGTAAAGCAAGTGGTTAAACTCGCTCAAAATACGAATGACGGTTATGCCGTCGTGACTGAAGGTTTAGCCGAAGGCGATTTAGTCGTTAAAACGGGTATGCAAAACCTCAAGTCCGATAGCAAGATCAAAGTCGTGCAGGATAGAAACACTGCAGATAAAGCGGCAACATCAAGCGCTGACAAAGGTGCTGATTCAGGCTCAACTCCAAATATTGAGGTGGCTGAATAATGCGTTTACCCGAAGTCTGTATTCGTCATCCTATCTTCGCCTCCGTACTCAGTATTATGGCTGTGTTACTGGGCTTGATTGCCTTTCAAAAACTCGATATCCAATACTTCCCTGAGCATACCACCCACTCGGCATCTGTGAATGCGTCGATTGCAGGGGCGAGCGCCGATTTTATGTCGAGCAACGTGGCCGATAAGTTGATTGCTGCGGCTTCGGGCATAGATAAAGTCGATACCATGTCGACCGATTGTAGCGAGGGGCGTTGCTCATTAACGATTAAATTCAATGATGACACCAGCGATATTGAATACACCAACTTAATGAACAAGTTGCGTAGCAGCGTCGAAGGGATTAACGATTTCCCCCAGAGCATGATAGATAAGCCCACAGTTACCGACGATACCTCGGCCACGGATTCGGCCAGTAATATCATCACCTTTGTGAACGCGGGTGGCATGGAAAAGCAGGCTATGTACGACTACATTAGCCAGCAGTTAGTACCGCAACTCAAACAAGTTCAAGGCGTTGGTGCCGTTTGGGGGCCCTATGGTGGCTCACAAAAGGCGGTCAGAGTCTGGCTCAATCCTGAACAAATGAAGGCGCTGAATATTAAAGCTGCCGATGTGGTGGGCACGTTAGGCTCCTACAATGCCAGTTTTACCTCGGGCGCGATCAAAGGTAAGTCGCGGGATTTCTCGATTAACCCTTTGAATCAAGTTGAAACGCTTGAAGACGTGAAGGATCTGGTGATTAAGGTCAGCGAGGGTAAGATCATCCGCGTGTCCGATGTCGCCGATGTGGTGATGGGCGAGGAAAGTCTGTCGCCGAGTATGTTGTCTATCGGTGGACATAGTGCAATGTCATTGCAGATTTTACCGCTGAGCAACGCTAACCCAGTGACAGTGGCTTCGAACATTAAAGCCGAAATTGCACGCATGCAAAAACATTTACCCCAAGGCTTAGAAATGAACTTGGCCTACAACCAAGCTGATTTTATTGAAGCCTCCATCGACGAAGGGTTTTCTGCGTTGATTGAAGCAGTGATCTTAGTTTCGCTGATTGTGGTGTTATTTTTGGGTAGCCTGCGGGCGGCATCGATCCCCATTATTACCATTCCCGTGTGCGTGATTGGGGTGTTTGCTGTGATGTCGGCGCTCGGATTTAGTATCAATGTGTTGACTATTCTGGCGATTATTTTGGCCATTGGCCTGGTGGTGGACGATGCCATTGTGGTGGTCGAGAACTGCTATCGCCATATTGAAAACGGTGAAACGCCTTTCAATGCGGCGATTAAAGGCTGTCAGGAGATCATTTTCCCTATCATTGCGATGACGTTAACGCTCGCCGCCGTGTATCTGCCGATCGGATTAATGTCGGGCTTAACCGCCGATCTGTTTCGGCAATTCTCCTTTACCTTAGCAGCGGCCGTGATGATCTCTGGCGTGGTGGCGTTGACTTTGTCGCCTATGATGAGTGCCTATCTTATCAATACTACTGAGCAACACCCTAAATGGTTTAGTCGAGTCGAGAATGCGCTGCAGCAGTTAAATCATTTGTATATCAATGAGCTGAATAAGTGGTTTGTCCGCAAGCGTTTGATGTTTGGCGCGGCTGTGGTTTTGGTGGGTCTTGCGGGTATTGCTTACTGGCAATTACCCAAAATACTCTTGCCTGCGGAGGACTCTGGCTTTATCGATGTGGCGTCTAATGGCCCTACCGGTGTCGGTCGGCAGTATCATCTCAATCACAATGCTGAGCTTAATGGTGTGATGGACGAGCATCCTGCGGTAGGGGCTAACTTGTCCTATATCGAGGGAGAGCCAGTGAACCATGTGCTACTCAAACCTTGGGGTGAGCGCAGTGAGGGTATAGATGATGTGATCAGCGATTTGATTACAACATCAAAGGAAAACGTTTCTGCCTATAACATGTCGTTTAGCATTCGCTCAGCGAATAATCTCAATATTGCCAATAATTTGCGTTTAGAGCTGACGACCTTAGATCGGAATAAGGACGAACTCAGCAAAACCGCCGCCAAAGTGCAAAAGTTACTCGAGGATTATCCTGGCCTGAATAACGTGGGTAACTCAGTGCTTAGGGATCAACTACGCTACGATCTGTCTATCGATCGCAACGCCATTATCCTCTCAGGTGTGAGTTATGGTGATGTCACTAATGCGCTTTCTACCTTCCTTGGCTCAGTGAAGGCGGCGGACTTACATGCTACCGATGGTTTTACTTATCCTATTCAAGTGCAAGTAAACTTAGACAAACTGAGTGATTTTAAAGTGTTGAATAAGCTGTATGTCACTTCAGAATCTGGGCAAGCACTGCCATTGTCGCAATTTGTGTCGATTAAACAGACCACGGCGGAATCTAACATTAAGACGTTTATGGGTCTTGATAGCGCTGAATTGACGGCAGATATTATGCCCGGCTATTCAACTGATGAAATCAAAACCTACTTAGATGAACAATTACCGACATTGCTTAATGATGCCCAAGGCTTTAAATACAATGGCGTGGTAAAGGATCTTATGGATTCGCAGGCGGGCACTCAGTCGCTATTCTTGCTGGCATTGGTGTTTATCTATTTGATTTTGGCTGCGCAGTTCGAAAGTTTTGTCGATCCCTTAATTATCTTACTGACAGTGCCCTTGTGTATTGTCGGTGCGTTATTGACCTTAGCCTTGTTTGGCCAGAGTGTGAATATCTATTCGCAGATTGGTTTATTAACCTTAGTGGGGCTAGTGACTAAGCACGGTATCTTGCTGGTGGAGTTTGCCAATAAGCAACAAGACCAAGGTTTGAGTGCGATTGAGGCGGCGCGAAGCAGTGCCAAATCTCGTTTAAGACCGATTCTAATGACGTCTTTAACCATGATTTTAAGTGCGATTCCTTTAGCCTTGGCATCGGGACCGGGCTCGTTAGGATTAGCTAACATAGGTTTAGTCTTAGTCGGAGGTCTGTTAGCGGGCACTTTCTTCTCGTTATTTGTAGTGCCTGTGGCCTATGTCGCTATGGCTGAATTGAAGGCCAGGGATGTGCTTGCTAGACTGCGAAGTGCTTAAGTTGAGTTTTATGCGCTGGGTTTATCGAGCTTAGACTGAGAGGCATGGGTTCAACTTGCCTGTAAATACGTTATGATTTAAGCCAACGGCTAAACGCGTTGGCTTAATTTTTTGTCGATAACTTAATGATCTTTGTTGTATTTAAGCGAGTGTTTAAGTGCGAGTGGATTTGCCTCATCAGCGACGGAGAGCTGGCATTATGAGTTTGTTACATTGCCTTCATAGGGCTTTTTTATATTTGGCTTGCTCGGCTGGATTGATGTTTGCCTCTCCCGCCATGGCCTCTTTTTGGGATTCCTTATTTCGTAGTGAGTTGCCCGTCGATCAAGTGACTGCACCTGTAGATAGTCCGCGTTTCGAGTTTGTTGGTGTATTACCTGCTAATACGCAATTAGAACTTGTCGGTTATTACGTTTCATCTGTTTGTACCCGAAAGGAAATCCGTTTTCCCAGTGGTGATATTGCTAATCCCTACCGCGCGACATTCGAAGAAACCTCAGTGCTGCGGCAAGTGATTAGCAGTGGTAGCAAAGCGAGTGAGTTTTCGCTGCCCTTAGCTTTGAACGGTGGCGGCGATTGTCAGTGGCGGCTTGAGGATTTAATGCTCGATGTGACAATACTGCCGAACCATCCGTTGTGGCAAAGGGCTAAAGCACTTAAACAACAATACCTTGCTAAGTTGCAGCGCACTTCTGTTGTGGATGCGGCACAAGTTGCTAGCCAAACGACGTTGCCGACTCAAGTGTCACCCCACGATGATTTTTATTTAAGTCATGAACTTAATATCGATCCTATTCATGCGGGTAGCGAGGCGGATAATTCGTTGCTTGCGACTACGCCTTTATCTTTAGCGCCAGTTTACTATCCAGTATTTATTCATTCTCCTAAGGAAGACAAACCCTTCGAGGCTAGGCTGAAAAGTAGTTTGCAGCAAATTTCTAGCCTATGGGCTAGTCCTTATACTCAAGCGGTTCGTCGCGGTGATGAGGCTGTGATGCGGGTGAATTTTAATCCACAGATTGCCGAACAGTATGAGGTCAATGTTTGGTATCAGCCTGATACGGTTGAGGTGAATTATCCCGATGGTACTCAATATACTTATGCTAACGGTGATGTGAAATTGTATGCCTATGGTAAACCTGAATCTCAAATCAAGACGTTAGCTCAGAGTGCCAAGGCCGAAGATAAGCGCTTCTTGGCACGTATCTATGAGCTTGGGCACGCCTTACCCAAGGATAAAATTAAGGCACAGAAATATTACCGTGAAGCCGCTGAAGCTGGCGATATTGAGGCGCTGCATTGGATGCGAGATCAAGCGGGTTACGCGGGGCGTGCCGATGAAAAGATCTATTGGCTGGAACGCGCCGCAAGCTTTGGTGATAACGCGGCAAAGCTTGAGTTAATCCGTTTACCTTTATCGGTTATCGAGCGTGGCTTGGTTAATACAGGTGCGGATAAGGTCCGTGAAATGCAAGCATGGCAGCAGTTAAATCAGCTAGTTGAGCAAGGGTTGCCTGAGGCAAGAAGTCTGATGGCGTTTTATCAAGTGTTATCTTGCTCGCCCTATTTTAATGCTACAACGGCATTGGAAAATTATCGCCAAAGCGTTAAAGCTCAACCTGATTTAGCGCGAGATGCTGCCGAAACCTATTATTACTTTAAAGAGGATTTTGAGCAGAGCGAAGAGTTTTGGAACATTGCCGCCGAGCGAGATCTTTACGCCGCCGCTGAACTTGCCAATATCCTGTTATTGGAACCCTATCGAGATACGGTTAACGCGCGATACTGGTTAGAAAAAGTGACAACCTTGGGTGCCAAACAAGGCTTGCAGGCGGATATTCTAGGCAATGCTTACTTCCAGTTCGCAACTCTGTTAGATAAAGGCGAGGGTGGACCGGCCGATGCGAAAACAGCGTTAACGCTTTATCAGCAGAGCCTTGAAATTGCAGAGCGATTTTCAAATGACTATGAAGCAAGGGCTAAGGACAGAGTGCAAGTGCTTGAAGAGATGCGCTTATAACGTCATGTTTATATAAAAGAGTATTCGTTAGCATTTAGCCAATAAAAATCCCTGCCATGGCAGGGATTTTGCTATTTATTCAGTTGCTTAATCTAAATGAGCTGATTTAAACGTTCTGGCTTAAACAACGACAGCCAACTAGCGTAAATCAACCTGCAGTGCGACACCCGAACTCTGGGGTTCACTCTGCATTGTGATGTAATACCACCCCACGTTTGGTGCATCGACTGTGATACTTTCTTGAGTGTTAGCAGGAGTGACAGACGCTGCATCGAAGTGTTGAGCATTGGCCCAAGTCGTCCCCGAAAACAGGCTAACATCACCACTGCCGTGGGCGGAGTTGATGCTTAGCTGATTCGTTCCCTCTGGTACCCAAAGGTAATAATCGTTGCGCCCATCGGCGGTGCAAATGGCTTTGCCAGCACTGAGCTCACCATAACTTAAAGGTGATTGCGTCGCGCAGGCATTGGCAATCAGCACTGGATCGGGGGGATTACTCGTGCCTGTGCTTAAGGTCAGTGTTACGCCGCTAAACTCAGTGGCAGTATCAATCGTGATATAACGCCAGCCACGATTGGCGCTGAAGTTAAGCGATTCTTGATTTCCTGCTTGAGCGCTCTTTGCATCGGCATTATCTGCGTCGGCCCACTGACTGGCATTGAAGTAAATATTGGCATCCCCAGCGCCGCCCTTAGTGGTGACAGTGAACTGGGTATTATCTTCCTCAACCCAGAAGTAGAAGCTGTTACGCCCGCCACTGATGCACTCATTTTTGCCTAGGGTGAGCTTACCGTAATCTAAGGTCACTGCGCCGCAATTGGCTGGTGGCTCAGGATCCACGCCGCCATCCCCCAGATCGGGGTCGATATCAGCAAATAGCTCAGTGGTGCTGACTTGCATATCGACACCGCCAAAGTCCCCCGATAAGGTAATGTAGTGCCAATACTCGTTAGGGTTTAACTGCACCTTAATCACTTGATAATTACCATTACCGATACCAGCCCCTTGGTTTTGCTCAGGGCTTGCCCAGCCTCTAGAATCGAAATAAATGTCGGCATCCCCCCAACCACCGCCAATTTTGATCCAAAGCTCTTGGGCTGTGCGATCGGTATTGGTGAAGCTGAAACTGGCGCGGCCGAGTTTTGAATCGATACATTCCATCGGCACATCAATTTTCAGGCTGGCCGATTCAGTGTAACGGTAGGCTTCATTAGTCACTTGGCAAGGTGAGTAATCCTTACTGATAGTGCCCGCTGGTCCTGTCCAGTTGCCTTCGCGGCCACTGGATTCAGCGTCGACATCACTCGGGCCCTTATCGACTATGCCATCGTCAGCAGTGCTTAAACCACTGGCGAGCCAACCCTGCCATTCGTTATCGTAACGTGTGCCGATATTATCCATAAAGGCTTGATATTCTGCATATTGATCGTTGCGTAGGTAGGCTAGAATCTGTCTCACATCGTTCCTGTGGTGTTCAAACATGAAACGCACCGCCAGATAACCCCAGCGATAGATGCGGTCTTGGCCAGATTCATAGTTGTTTTTGAATATGGTCGACAACATAAACTCACCGGTTTCGCCCATGGCAATGGCCGCGGTATTGGCGTCACGGTAAGAAATGTATTCCGCTAGGCCTTCAATCCACCAAATGGTATTGGCCGACGTGCCGCGACTAAAGTCACCAAACAGGTTATAGCGCCCGTCTAGGTAGTGCACATATTCGTGTTGCAGGTTCCAGACATGGAAATCCGGCGTGCGCCATTCGGCTTCATAGGCGATAAAACGCGCCTGATTTTTGAGTCCGGCGGGCGAGCCTTCAAGGTACATGCCGCCGTTGTCGGTATTGATACCAAAGATACTGTTGGCTAAGGATTTATACTCAGACGAGCTGCCAAATATCACTAGCTCTAAATCATCGTTGTTATCCTGCCCCACGGGTTGCATGCCCGTTTCGAGTTTACTGTGGAAATAACTTTCTTGGCTGGTCAGCACATCACAGGCCCATTTGGCTTGATCTTGATAGAGATCTTGGGCGCGGATCTTGAGGCTGTCGGAGCATTTCCAATTAAAAGGTAAAGCATCGGCTTCTAACTGCGCCTTAAAACCACAGATATTGTAATCGTTACAATGGCTGCGATCGTAATAGTCGGCCATTTCTGCCGCCGCGTACCAAAGTACTTTGCTCGGTTCGGTTTTACTGGTGCTGTTGAGGATGTTTTTGACCAGCTGGGTCACTCGTGGGCGCATGGCATCAATGTAATACAGCCTAGATAACTCTTTAACTGAGTTGACCAAAAGGTACTCTGCATTGGTGCCTAACAAGTCGCGATGTTCGAGTTGGAAGTTATTTAGCGCATCTAAAATACCTTGGTCACGCGCGAACAGCGCCTGCATGTCATCATTCCATTGGGCACGGAATAAGGTGGTAAACACTGAGTTTGCTGCGGCGTTCATGGCGAAACTGGCTTGCCAGTTAGCGTCGTAGTCCGTTAGCACTTTTATGGTGACATGATTAAAATCGGCGCCGAGCTCGGCAGAGTCAATCAAGATTAAGGCTTCTTTCAACACGCCAGCATTGTCATCGGAGACAGTCCAAATCGCAGCGTTCGCAAATAAAGCGTTGAGGGCCGATTTTAAGCTGGCCTTAGCGGCGTTGCTGTAAGCGGGCACATCATTTGGGCTGTAAAACTGCACATAGAGGGCGGCGCGGACAAAATAAATATGCGATTCAAGATGCTGAACATCGACCCCAGTGTAGTCCTTGGCTTTAGTGGCAATGGCGTTGGCGACACTGATCACATTGGCCTCGCTAAATAGCGCGGTGGCGCTACTGCCTTTGAGGCTATAGAGCTTACCGACGCACTCGGGTGTCGATTGGCTCAATTGATCCACTAGGGCTTGGCCCGATTTACCGACAAAGTCACTGCAGTCATTGCTCTGCATCGCGGCGCTACGATTTTGCAACTTAAGTGGGGGTTGCTCCGAGACCTCTATCAGACGTTTTTGGCGTGAATGAATCTTAGGCTGCTCTGTCATCGTCGGATCATTGGGGGATGCCATCAATGGCGTCTCCCGCAGTAGCGGTCTATGTGATTCAATTAAGCTAATCGGTGCAGAGGGCGGCGGCGGGACGGGTTGAGCTGGTGAACTGTTTGGTGTGTTGTTGCCTAATGGGGGGCTTGCATGAGTGTTATGGGCAAGAACGGGAGTTGCAATCGCTAAGCTAATTGCTGCGAAGAGTAGTGTGTTTTTCATTGTGTATCCGTAGTTATCTAGTCTGCAAAGCAGATCTTCCTTGGGCGTTATTTGATGCATTTAACACAGACTTGCATCAAACCTCATTGGATTATTTGCGTGATAACAATAGCGCGACAAACATCGCAGCCAGCAAATAATGCCTCAGAATAATGGCTGTAAGTTTTTAATATATCTAGTATTTGTCATAATATTTTTTTGATACATCTTTTCTGTTCAGCTTAGGTTCAGCTTTCAGTTCAAATGGTTAACGTCAGCCGCTTGATTTAGTGCGATGGAATATAGAATGGAATAACTGTGGCTATTTGGCTTGAAATTGCGCTAGCTTAGCCGCATTAAGGTTTAGCAAACGAACCGTTTAAGCATAGCAATCTGCTATTAGGTTGGTGCCATTCTCACAGGAGCTTTTATGTCAGCTTTACCAAGCGAGTACACCCATATTCATGTTGAGCAACCTGGGGCGCCCGAGGTGATGCGGCTATCGCGCTCGCCTTTGCCTGTCCCTGCGGCGGGGCAAGTGTTGATCCGCGTACATGCAGCAGGAGTGAATGGCCCCGATGTTAAACAAAGAGTGGGTGCGTATCCACCGCCACCGGGAGCATCACCGATTATTGGTCTTGAGGTTGCTGGGGATATTTGTGCCCTCGGTGACGGCGTGAGCCAATGGCAAGTTGGCGATAAGGTATGCGCCTTAGTGCCGGGCGGCGGTTATGGCGAGTATGTGCTCACCTATGCTGCCCATTGTTTGCCTATTCCAACGGGCTTTAGTTATGTGCAGGCAGCTGCGCTGCCAGAAACCTTCTTCACCGTATGGGGCAACCTGTTCATGCGTGCGGGACTCAAAGCGGGCGAGACGGTACTGATCCACGGTGGCTCAGGTGGCATTGGTAGTACGGCTATTCAGTTGGCCAGTGCGCTGGGTTCAAAAGTGATAGCGACGACGGGACAGGATGAGAAGCGCGATTATTGCTTGAGCCTTGGCGCCGCTGAAGTCATCAACTATCGTACTCAAAACTTTGTTGAACCTGTGATGGCACTCACTCAAGATAAGGGCGTAAACGTGGTATTTGATATCGCGGGTGGTGATTTTATCAATCTCGACTTACAAGCCTTAGCGATGGACGGGCGTATGGTGTCGGTAGCTATGCAACGGGGGCCTAAAGCCGAGGTCGAGATTTTCCGCCTGATGGCAAAACGTATCATGTGGACAGGGTCGACCCTAAGACCGCAGAGCGTGGAGGCCAAAGCAGCAATTGCCGCTGAATTATTTGAGAAAGTTTGGCCGTTGTTAAACGCCCATAAAATTGTCCCCAATATTTTTGCAACCTTTCCATTAGCACAGGCCGCTAAAGCCCATGCTTTGATGGAGTCGGGTGAGCACAGGGGCAAAGTAATACTGACTGTCATTTGAGCTAGGCATACTGGATTTTGCAGCGACATATTTGCTTTAAGTCGCTGCCATTCGAGTCAATCTAGAAGACATTCTGACATCATAGTGGCTTAGTCATTGTTCGGTAAATATGAGTTTGTAGCGTTGTAATTAAATCTTCATGGATAACCTTGATGGTTAACTTTACAGCAACCTCGAATTGTTAACGTTGATGACTCATCAAACACCATAGATATGATTGCTTTTTCTTGGGAATAAAACTTGCCGCGTCGATTTTTTAGACTAAAGTCGTTAATGATTAAACTTTTTGGGTACTTTGGCAGAAATTAATACGTAATTAGTGAAAATTTCATGGTATGAGGCATTGATTATCGGAAATATTCTGTAAAAATACCCAGTTGAAAACGTCAGAGACTTTCAGGCGCTATTCGTGGATCAAAGCAAGCGATGCTTCGCTTATTCAGGCTAAAAAACTCATGGTGTATGTGTTGATTTAAGGGTATTAGCATATATGTATAACACAGCAAAGAAACAGGTTTGGTATGGTGAGCTGAGAACATCGAAAGGCAACGCGATTGTCGTCCATGACAACCAGCTGCCCGATGCCTCCCCAGGACGTATCTACCTATACAATACCGATCGCGATGCGATCATTGAGTATGTGGAAGATATAGTCAAAGTGAACCTATACGACTTAGATGAGGCTGCGTTAAAAGCTGCTGAGGCTAAGTTTGGTGGTGCATGGAAGGCGGCAAGATCTCAATTTATGAGTAAACATCAAGCTCGCATTGACTTGAACAACGTGAAGGAAACTGCGCCTGTACGTAAGGCGAAGCCTGAAGTTGAACCAGAAGTCGAATCTGATGCCGTTGGCGTGGATTTTGACGATGATTGGGGCGATGATTTTGATGATTAACACAGTGTCGGCCTAAGGGCTAACACTGTGAGTGTAAGGAATAAAGTAGTGTTTATTTTATTCCTTATCGCTTTATTTATTCCTTTCTGCTAAATCGTGCTTTTCCTCGTTTTCTCAATTTTTATTGCGAATGGCTACGCATCGGCATCGAACTGATAACGACTGATGTGGTGATAAACCTTGCCTGGCATTAACCAAACGTCATCACCAAAGCGCTCGCCTTGGTTCGGTGAGTCTGGCAGCATCTGCGGCTCTAAACACACGGCATTATGTTGATTTAATACCAGTTGATTGCGACCTACAGTGCCATTTAAAAAATTAGCACAGTACAGCTGCACACTCGGTTGATTAGTATAAACCGTCATAGCACGACCGCTGATGGGACTGCTTAAACTACCAAAACGGGCGAGTGAGCCATCGGGGTTATTCATCATATAACAGTGATCATAACCGCGAGTGCTTGCGAGTTCAGCGGCATGCAGCTTGTCACCTAAGCGTATTGGTTGACTTAAATCGAAAATCGACCCAGTTGTATCGGCAATCCCAGTGGGAACACTGACATCATTCATGGTGAGATAGCGCTTGGCATCGATTTGCATCAGATGTTCGTGATTGGTCTCTGAACCATCGAGGTTGAAATAACTGTGCTGGGTGAGGCTTACGGGACAGGCTTTATCGACGGAGGCTAAGATTTCTACGTACAAATTATTGCCTGCGAGGCGGTAATCCAGCTGAACCGTGCAATTACCGGGGAAACCCATGTCGCCATCTGGGCTCATTAAGGTCAAACGCACACCATCGGGGAGTTGACCTAGTTGCCAGTTTTTACGATTAAAACCCTCATGGCCGCCGTGTAAACAGTTAGTCGCTTGGTTTACATCTAATTGATAATCATGACCTTGATAGTGCATTTTGCCGTTAGCGATGCGATTTGCAAAGCGGCCTGCAATGGCACCTAAATGAGCCGATTGGGTCAAGTAATCTTCGGCGCTATCACAACCTAAAACGATATTGGCACGTTCGCCGTGTTTATCAGGGGTCCACAGAGCGCGGATAATACCGCCTAAGCTGATGACTTCTAATGCGAGTATGCCATTGTCGATCCGAACCCGTTCGATTTCACCGCCGCGGGGATCTGTCCAAGGATCCAAAACACTGAAACGTACCATTTAGCTTCCCTCTGTGTTGAATATGCTCACTGCTTATTGTGTTAAATGAGTATGTTAACCCTATCATTTGCCATCAACAGCATAAAGTTCAGTGATGAATTCGTATGTTATCGACGGCGTAGTCACTCTATTCGGTTGTCTTTGGTTTAAGTGCGGCTAAGTGCTTGTTCTAGCAAATTGCCTGTTCGGGCTAGTTATCGATGCGGCCCGCGCCAGCGCTGGCGGAACATAAATACACTGTGGCATCGATGGCGGTTTTTTCGAAGAATTCATGTTCAACGGCGGCAACAACAGCGTCCGTCAGTTCATGGTCGACTAAGGCGACCACGCAGCCGTCGGTCATGCGGATGCCACCACGTTCGCCGATCACTTGGCTAACAATTTCAACTAAAGTATCAAATTCGGGCAGTGTGACTTCAAAATCATCACGCAGTGAAGCATGGGATTCAGCCATTAAACGACTGAATTTTTGGATGTTATTTTGCTCTAGGGCGCGGGCAGCATTTTGAGTTCTTTGGTTCTCAGTGACTACGTGTTTCGCTCGGCGGTATAGCACTTCATCTAAATCGGCCTTTGCACTTTCTAGTTGGCGTAAATCGAGGTGACGCAGTGCATCTAAGCCAAAGTACTCTGCCGCTTGTGCACACTCAGTGCGACGTTGCTCATTGGTCGCAGCTAAGCGTTGTTTCTCGATATGGGCATCTATGATGATAAGGCTTAGGTTTTCTGGAATGGGAATAGCTTCGCTATCGAGATCTAAGCAGTCAATCAGGAGTGCATGGTCTTGCTCACCCATGGCGCTGCACATTTGATCCATGATGCCACAGGCCGACTCAACATACCTGTGCTCGCCGCGCTGTGCGAGTTGCGCCACCGCCATTGGGGATAAATGCAGTTGGCTGGTATCACTAATGGCTGTACCGAAGGCGACAACGAGTGCGCCCGAAGATGAAAGACCTGCAGCAAGTGGCACATCGCCCACAATGGCTAAGTCTAAGCCCTTGGCTAATAAGCCAGTTTGCGCCATAGCTGCAGTAAAACCTTTGAGGTAATTCACCCAGCCATCTTGCGGGTCCATGTCGTTTTCTTGGCCGAAAACCCACTCTTTAATTTGTCCGGGAAACGCATCGGCGACGGCTCGAAATTTAGTATCTTCACGGCGTTTTACCGCAATTACTGTATGAAAATTAATGGCTGCCGGGAGTACAAAACCGTCGTTGTAATCCGTGTATTCACCGATCAGATTGACTCGCCCAGGGGCTTGATATAAATCGTCGGCTTTAGTGCCAAAGGTTTGGACAAATAACTTTGTGGCGCGTTGCGCAGGGTTTGACATGCTGTAAAAAATTCCAAAAAAGCTGAGCTAATTTCGTTACCGTCATCGATTTATATCACGACTGAGTCAGTGATGTAACTGAGATTTTTTGCTGAAATGGCGATAGGCTGCAATGAGTAAATCGATACTGGGATGAGGATGCAAAATAGCGTATTGAGTGTTTTATCTAGTTAATTGATTTGTAAAGATTAGTCAGCATTTAGTTGGATGCCGCACAAACTAGCAGAGGCTGTTACTGTTCGTTTGTGCGACCTGTTATGGTGTGATTTTAATTTAATGCAGCATTAGCAGGCACTTAACTACGTGGCTCCGCATTAAGTTTAGGATCAGGCACTTGTACAGTATCTTCCGCTTGAACTGTGTTTTTCTCCGAGTTTTGCAATAGCTCGTAAATTACATGATCCACAAAACCGGCACCTGCGGCTTCGTACAGGTTGTACACACTGTGTACCCCCGATTCTCGAAGCGCCGCGGCATCATCACTGTACTGCACAATTGCACTGATTTTGCCTTGATAATTCAGTTTTTTGAGTTGCTCAACTGCAAACATATTTCCCGCGTGGTGCGGCATGGCTAGCAGTACCAGTTTAAGATTAGGTGCTCTGTCGAGTTTTTCCCAAAAGTCGGTATCTGAGGCGTCACCTTGCACTACATTGCGACCCTTTGTTTTATGTAAGTCGACTAAGTCTTGCTTGTGTTCAATACCGAGAATTTCCCCATCAAATTGTTCCCTGAGTTCATCATAGGCACCGCTACCAATACGGCCCATGCCTAAGATTAAAAAGCGTGGATTGCCAATGGCGATGGGTCTATCTTCTGGGTGTAACGGGCGTTTTTCTAGCTTGATTAAACGCTGCTGGAATCGCTGGTAGATATTACCGACGGTGGCGTTAAGTGGCGCGGCGAGTAAAAAACTAAAGCTTAATGCCACGGCGATGATCACTAGCCACTCAGGAGGTAACCAACCTTTATAGGTGGCTACTGCGGCGACGATCAAACCGAATTCACTGAAGTTACCTAGGTTAAATGAGCCCAACATAGAAGTACGCGAACGCAGCTTAAAGCGGGTAAGAATGTAAACAAACAGCAGAATTTTGAGTGGCACTAACAACACCAATAGCGCCGCGAGGACGATATCCGATACCGTAGGTAAGCCATTGAGTCCTATGGTTAAGAAGAAGGCAACGAGGAAGAGTTCTTTAAAATAGAACAGGGATTTTGCCAGCTCGGAGGACTTTTTGTGGCCCGCCAACAAGATACCGATAATCAGTGCGCCGAGATCGGGTTTTAAACCAACAGATTCAAATAACCAAGCGCCAACCACGAGTGCCATAACTAGGCCGAAAAGGACTAAGAGTTCACCGTGGCCGACACGGTCGAACGCTTTATAGATGAGCGGTTTAGCCAGTGGCAGTAAGAGTAATGCAAAGGCCCATACCGAAGGTACATCGCCTTTAGAAATGGTTAAAAACAGTACGGCGAAGATATCCTGCATAATCAAGATACCAATAGCGACCCGGCCGTAGAGGGATTGCACGTCGCCTTTATCTTCTAACACTTTGACCACAAATACGGTGCTGGAGAAGCTTAATGCGAAGGCAATTAACGTCAGTTGTTCTAGGTTCAGACTCGTGAGTTGGCTTAAGCCCAGTAAGCCGAAGAGTTTCAGAATCGGCACAAAAATCACGATCGAGAGCACTAAGTGCACACTCGAACCCGCCCATACTTCGGCCTTGAACAGGCTACGAATATCGAGTTTTAACCCTATGGCGAACAACAGTAAAGTGACGCCTAGGCTGGCGAGTTCTTGCAGTAATGGCAGGCTTTCTTTATCTATTCCTAAGATGAACAGTACAAAGCCTGCCACTAAGTAGCCGATGAGCGGAGGGAGTCCTATACGGCTGACGAGCATGCCGCAGATGAGTGTAATAATGAGGATGCCTGGTTCCATGATGCTCCAATCTAAAAAGTCTAAAATTGTAAGTGATTGTATAAGAAATCTATGACACTTGGATAAAAAAGCGGACTTTTAATGAAAAAAGTCCGCTTTTTATTGGTGTTGCGGTAAATACACTTGGCTGTTAAAACTCGCGTGAACTAAATCACTCCGCTGGTCTAAGCCTAAATCGTTACTATTTCACGAGATGATCTAAATGGGTGGCAAAATCTTTGGGGCCCATAAAACCAGTCACGCGTAAATCTTCCCTTTGCTCACCTTGTTCATTAAACATCAACAGCGTAGGCAAACCGAGCACATTGTATTTTTCGAGTAAGGCCACATCGACCTTGTCACTTTTAGTCACATCCGCTTGTAGCAGCACGATTTTATTCATGCGGGCTAACACGTTGGCATCTTTAAAGGTGATGGCTTCGAACTCTTTACAGGCAACACACCAATCGGCGTACAGATCGAGCATCACAGGCTTACCTTGGGCGGTAGCGGCTGCAATTTCTTGCTCAAGATCTTCAATCGATTTAATCCGTTTAAAGCCATGGACTTCTTCGGTCGTCGCCGCAGTGCCTACGGAATTGTTATTAAAACCAAAGTGTCCCATCACAGCTTGGAATCCGTAGGAGAAGCTCGCCAGTAGCGCCAGCGTTAATAGGACTGAACGTACAGTTTGTTTCCAGTTAAATTCACTGAGTTTGTTCTGATGCATCAAGTAGCCGGTGAAGCTTACGCCCCACAGTGACCAAAGCACATCGGATACTACTCCTGTCCAAATACGGCCAAGCATCACGATAGATACAGCGATCAGCAGGAAGCCGAAGATAGTCTTGATGATGTCCATCCAAGCGCCGGCTCTCGGTAATAATTTACCGCCTGAGGTGCCGATAATCAGTAGAGGTAATCCCATACCCATACTGAGTACATACAGGGCTAAGAAACCTTGGAGTAGGTCGCCGGTTTGGGCCACATAAACGAGTGCACCCGACAGCGGCGCGGTAGTACAAGGTGATGCGACAAGGCCAGAAATCACGCCCATCAAGAACACGCCAACTAAGTTGCCGCCTTTTTGATTATTCGAGACTGAGTTCATCTTCTCCTGCCAGCTCGATGGCAGTTTCAAATCGTATAGGCCAAACATAGATAAGCTGAGCACAAAGAACAAAATCGCGAGTACGACTAATACGGCAGGATGTTGTAATGCCGCTTGGTATTTTAGTCCCGCCGATGCGACCACTAACCCTAAGATAGAGTAAGTGATTGCCATGCCTTGGACGTAAGCCATGGACAAGGTAAAGGCTTTTGCGGTTGAGAGCTTTTGCCCTTGGCCGACAATAATACCCGACAAAATCGGATACATAGGGAATACGCAGGGCGTTAATGCCAGACCGACACCTAGACCAAAGAAGATCACTAAAGTCCAAATTAAGCTGTCGTTCGACAGCATTTGGCTCAGGGTATCTTGCTGAGTAATGGGTTGCGTATTGGTTTTATCGGCAGTGCTTGGCTCAGTGCTGGTTTGCTCAGTCGTCGTGGTTGATTCGGCGCCTGCAATTAATCCATCGTTGGCTGCAATCGCCTTTAAAACGACTTCATGCTTGGTCGGTGGATAACACAATTTACCTTCGGCACAACCCATAAAGGTCACTGTGAGCGTGGCATTTTCATCGGCCTGTTTTAAACCAACGGGAATATCGACATAGGTATAATAGACTTCTTGCTTACCAAAATACTCATCTTCATGGGGCTTTCCCTTTGGTAGAGCGACCGTGCCTAACTCGGCACCATTGACGCTAAATTTAAGCTTGTCGCGGTACATATAGTAACCGTCGGCAATCACCCAATTGAGTTTGACCTGATTACCTTCTTGCTTGGAATCGAAGACAAATGCTTGATCGACAGGCATCAATTCAGGCTCACCCTTCATGAAGTCGAATTTGTTACCGAAAACCCCTTCACTATGAGCTAAGGGCGCAAGAAGCAATAAAGAAGTGAAAATAAGGCTGAGTAGTTTTTTCATGGCTGAGTGTTGTCTTTTATCCAATCTAAGTAGGCTGGTAGCCCGTGGGTCACAGGCACGGCAATAATTTCGGGTACTTGATAAGGGTGAAGCCTAAGCACAAGTTGTTCTAACTCTGTATATCGACTTTGTAAACATTTAATCTGTAAGCTAAATTCTTGCTCTTCACAGATTTTTCCTTCCCAAGCATAAATTGAACGTATCGGGGCGGAAATCTGAACACAAGCGGCAATACGCGACTCAATTAAAGCTCGGGCCAAAGTATTGGCTTGTACTTCATCGGGGCAGGTAGTGCTAACCACTAAATACTGATGCTGCATAGTGTTAGGTATCGTCTCTTAAGAATCTTAAAGTTCGCTTAAGCCAACTTCGTTAGGCTACTTTACGTGTTTTAATGGTCTCATACATTAGCGGGTTAACAAAAGGGTGAGCTAAATATCAGTGTTTTGCTCCCTTACTTGGTCCTAATGGTTATCCTGACTTGAATTAAGACCGGATAACCCCCATTTAGTTTACAGAGATAGTCAGATAAACCTGAGGTCGGTATGTTTTTCATTATATTTTTACTCTTTGTGCTGATCCCAGTAATAGAGCTGTCGGTGCTGATCCGTGTGGGTGAAGTGCTTGGCACTTGGACTACCATAGGTTTAGTGCTGTTTACCGCCGTGCTCGGGGTCTCTCTGGTTCGCAGCCAAGGCTTAAACACCTTAATGCAAGTACAACAAAAACTCGCCCGTGGTGAAGCACCGGGGCAAGAAATCGTTGAAGGTATGATGTTAGCTATGGCGGGCATCTTGCTCGTGATCCCCGGTTTTGTAACCGATGCCATTGGCCTATTATTCTTGACGCCATTAACCCGTCGTCCCATTGCTGCCTTGCTGTTCAAACGTATGCAGTTACGGGTTGTTGCCGGTTTACAGGGCACAATGCACGGTGGCTTTCAAGCAGGCCAAGGTCCCTTTGGGCCTAAGCCACAGGACCCATTTGGCCAAGCACCATTTGATGATAGTGTGAAAAAGGACGGTAATGTGTTTGAGGGAGACTTTGAACATAAAGTCGATCCAAGTGATATCAAACCCGCTAGCCATCAACTCTCTGATAAAGCGCAGGACAAAGAACAGGATAAAGATCCTAAGCCTTAGTCTTAGTATGAGTCTCGTATTGTCTTAGTCGCTTTTTGCGTTAGTTTTTTATTGGATTAACTCATTTGATTATCGCGTTTATTCGCCCCTAATATCCCTTAGATACCAGTGGCCCACTGAATCAATCTGACCTGTGCCGCTGGTTCACCTCCACCGTAATAGCCATTTCACTCTTAAAAAACTCCAATACTAATAACCCGCCCACTCAGGTATAAGAGTTAACATGATATTAGAGAAAAGCTTTTTTTTCGCATCCACGCGATAAAGTTAGGTATTATTAAATCATGACTCTGTATCCAAGAGAAAAAGCAATATCAGTGCTGTTGTCCATGTTGAGTAGGTTTTCGACGATAGTGAATTCAATTGCACTGTTATTCAGATAATACCTATAGCCTAGAAATACTTCGTGAGAAGGTTTTGAAAAGTCATTATCTGTTTTGAGTAAACCTTCATAGTGATGTAATTCAATAAGCCAACCATGGCGTCCCATTAAATACTCATAACCTAAAGATAACATTACAGCATGGTCTTTATAGTCTATTCCAGATAGACTTTCATCATTTTGTCTAAAACTTATACCTGTTGTGGAGTAAAAATGATGCATTCCAGATGTATAGCTATAATTCAGCTGTAATGCTTGTTCAAAACGGTTATCTACAAATGGGCCAGAATTAACATGGTTGTAATATAAGCTGCCACCAATTGATAGACCATAATTATCCTCACTAAGCAATTGATATTCTAAATAGAAATTTAGGGCATTCGTTAGCGTATCGCCAGAAAGATCAGGTTGATTTATACCATTCTTTGAAAATATTTGGTTTTTGTCTTTGATTGTATTGTCGCGGCCATTTTGACCCACACCAAATGCATCATGAAACCAGATAGTGACCGAGTCAAGATGGTTATCCCCACTAAAACTCCACTTATAATTAGTATCAAACATCCATTTTTCAGTGAGTTGCCACTTTATTCCGCCATTAAGAGAATTATGATAATAGTCAGCATAGTAATCGTCAGTTTCAGCCCATACACTTGCTACTGTTGCAGATCCGTATATCTCTTTTTTCCCTTCAGGCTGTGCAAATCCTGAACGAAGTAGAGGCGTTAAGCTACCCGCCTGTGTAGGTGATTGGGCATGCACACGAAGTGGCCCATAATGACTATAATTGATATTTTCTGCGAAAGTACTCGGTAAAAATATTACCGTATAAATTAGAGGTGCTCTAATAGTCACAAATAAAATTTTCTTTGCATATTTCATCGAAAACTCTTTTTTAGCTAATATCTATTAAAAGCAATGTTTTGTAGTGAGGCTGATGTTATGTATAAATGACTTAAATTTTGTCTGTTTGAAGCAATAAAGTTTTTGATTAGACAGATTTATAATTAATTTTAGAATTAAAAACTACAAAAAACATACCATAATAGTACAAGTGCGAGCCAGAATGACCTACAGATAAACGGGATTGTAGTGAGTATTAGTAAAGTGCTAATAACTGCCAGTAATATTGTCTGTTTACTCATTGTCTGGACGCTATCAAAGCGTAATTTCATGATGTTTCTCAAACATAAATTATTATGCTAACAAAGCAATAACATTGTTTATGTTGTTAGTTATAGGTAGTGGTATTTCAGATGGCATTGTAAATGAATAATCAGCACTAAATATACCGCTGCTATTTACTCGTGTAAATGTGTGTAACAGGTAATTGTCCCGTATTAGCGGTGAAAATATGGAACTGATAGTTCATATTTTTTAATTAATATATTTATTTATCAGTCATATTAGTTATCGTAATTAAAGACCAATCTCAGTTTGCCAAACTTGTTTATCTAATGGATGTGCTTGTTTAAATTGTCCCTCAAACCGCAATAGATCAAAAATGAAATGGCCAGCCAGCCACGAATGACTGACCGGCCGCGCCGGGAAGCGTTTTTGGATAAAATGCGGAGCAGGTTAGCTGGGTGATTGACCTCCTGTTGCCGTCGCTTTGATATTGAATACTAGGCTGTACATCACTGGCAGTACGATGAGCGTCAGCAGAGAAGCGAAGCCTAGACCGAAAATAATTGTAATCGCCATAGAACCGAAAAACGCGTCGGGGATCAGCGGTATCATCCCGAGCATAGTGGTTATCGCGGCCATCATCACTGGACGAACACGGCTGACACAGGAGTCGATTAAGGCAAAATAGGCTGGTTTACCTTCACTGAGCTCGAGGTTGATCTGATCGACCAAGACAATACCGTTTTTAATCACCATGCCCGACAAACTCAGTAATCCGAGTAGTGCCATAAAGCTGAAGGGCGCATCGAACAACAAGAGTCCCGCCGAAACCCCAATCAAGGCCAGTGGCACAGTAAACCAGATCACTAAGGGCTGACGCACTGAGTTGAACAAGAATACGGTAATTAAAAACATCGCTAGATAACCTAAGGGAATTGAGCTAAATACCGACGCTTGTGCTTCACCTGCGGTTTCAAATTCACCGCCCCATTCTAAGCGGTAACCCGCGGGCAAGCTGATCGCTTCGACTTGGTCTTTGATTTTGCGCAGTACAGAATCGGCGGTTTCATTGCTACCAAGCTTAGGATCGGCCATTACTGCGAGCATGCGCATGCGATCGCGGCGCATCACCAGCGGATTTTCCCACTCAGTGTTGAAGCTACTGACTACTTGGGTGGCGGGCACAAAGGTATTGTGTTCGCTGCTCCAAATTTGCAGCTTCCATAGGCTGTCCGCTTGCAAACGTTCTTCGGCGGGCGCTCTGGCGACTATCGGCAACAAGTGGCTGGTTTCTCGGTATAAACCTATTTGCTTACCGCTAAAGTTAACCAATAGGGCATTGTCGAGGTCTTGCTTACTGATCCCCGTTTCCCGCGCTTGGGCATTTTCCAGTTGCGGACGGATCAACGGCACTTGATTACGCCAGTTGTGACGTATGCCATCCATGCTTGGTTCGGCGTGGAAAATCGCCTCGGCTTGAGCACCTAAAGCGCGCAGCACTTCAGGGTTATCACCGTAAAAGCGTGCCTCAATTTTGGCGGCGGGCGAAGGGCCGTTCTCCATGTTTTTTAAACGATATTGTGCATGCGGGAAACGTTGATTTAACAAGGTTTCTAATTCTGGCATATAGGCTTTAACTGCGTCTAAATCCTGCATTTCTACAATCAACTGGGCAAAGGCGGGATAGCCTTTTTCTGGCTGATAAGGCAGGACGAAACGCTGCGAACCTTGGCCAATAACGGTTGTTAAGTGTTTTAGCCCAACGTCTTTTTGCTCGTCCAGCGTAAGCATTAACTTCTCAATATCAGCGGTAAAACGCTCGGTCGCCTTGATGTCAGTCCCCTCTGGCATCCAGATATCCACAAAGAAAATCGGCGTGTTAGAAGCAGGAAAGAACACATTCTTGATATGACCAAAGCCCACTACAGCGCTGAAAAGCATAGCGATAACCAGCAGTATGCTCACCAGCCTAAAGCGCAGTGCCACAATTAAGCTTGTGCGATATAAGCTGAAGAACCAGCCCTTGTAGGGGTCTTGGGCTTCTTCATCGCTCGGCGCATCTTTAAATAACAGATGACAGAAAAACGGCGTGAGTGTGATGGCGGTGATCCAGCTGATAAACAGCGAAATCATCAACACTTGGAATAAAGAACGGCAGAATTCACCGGCGGCATTTTGCGATAAGCCAATGGGGGCAAAGGCAATAATGGCAATTACAGTCGCGCCCAATAGCGGCCACTGGGTTTGGGACACTATCTGTTTGGCCGCTTCCAAACGGGTCTTACCGCGACGGATACCAATTAAAATGCCTTCAGTAACGACAATGGCGTTATCGACCAACATACCAAGGGCAATAATGAGTGCGCCGAGGGAGATGAGCTGTAGCTCAATCCCGAGCACTTTCATCACGATAAAAGTACCTAGAATCGTCAGCAGTAAGATCAGGCCCATCAATAGACCTGAGCGCAATCCCATAAACAGCAGAAGCACGGCGATCACTATGGCAATGGATTCCATTAGGTTGATTAAGAAGCCGTTAACTGTCTCATCTACCGCCTGACTCTGATTATAAACCGTCGCTAAATTCATGCCGATTGGGCGTTGTGATTCAAGCTCGGCTAAACGGTCACTGACCTTTTGCCCGATTTCGACTACATTCACACCGCTAGAGAAAGAAATCCCCAGCGATAACGCAGCTTCACCTTTATTGTGATAAAGCACATTAGGGGTTTCGTCATAATCCCTTTCAATATTGGCAATGTCGCCAAGGTAAATCAGCTCAGAGCTACCCGGAGGGCTGACGATTAAACGCGCGAGATCCTGCACATTGCTAAATTCGCCCGTGGGATGAATGCGGATACGGTTATCGCCAATCACTAAGCTGCCCGCGTTAGAGACGACGTTTTGATTGTTCACTAAGCCATAGATATAGCTCTGATCTAACCCCAGTGCCGATAGCTTTTGCTGGGAGATTTCAATCACGACTTGCTCGGTGACGTTGCCAGCAACAGAAACCTTTTTCACTCCAGGTACTAGCACTAGCTCACGGCGCAGATAGTCGGCGTAATTGCTCAACTCGCGGTTGCTGTAATCAGGTCCCGAAAGGTTAAATAAAATGCCATACACATCGCCAAAGTCGTCCATCACCTGTGGCGTTGCTGTGCCCGGCGGCAAGTTTCCCGCTGCATCATTAACTTTACGACGCACTTCATCCCACACCTGCGGCAGGCTGGTTTTATCGTAGCTTTCTTTAATCTCGATTTGGATTTGTGATAAACCCGCACTATTAATTGAAGTCACATGCTTAATGGCGTCGAGTTGCTGCAGGGCATCTTCGAGCGGTAATGTCACTTCTTCTTCAACTTGCTCAGGCGATGCACCGGGATAAGCCGTGATCACTAAAGCTTCTTTAATGGTAAATTCGGGGAATTCTAGTTGCCCCAAACCGGTAAAACTGACGCTACCACCCACGAGTAGCAGCAACACAAACATCCAACTGATGACTTTGTGGCGTATCGAATACTCTGCAATGTTCATCAATTACACCCCACGCTGCCAGCGTAGTGGTTTGACTTTCATGCCATCGGATAATTGAGACACTCCAGCGCTGACGATGAGATCGCCCTTGCTGACGCCCGTTAAAATCTCAACACCTTGATTACTGACGCGTCCTAGCGTCACCATCGTCGGTTTTACTTCACCCGATTGCGCTTGATAAATCCACACTTGCACTTGGCCATCTTGGTCGCGCTTATCGATAGCGGTCACTGGCACTACCGTTGACGCGAGGGCACTAGGATCTTTGACTAAGGCTAAGGTCAACTCGGCACTCATTCCTGGAAGTAACTGAATATCTTGAGGTTGAGGTAACGAAAACACCACTTCATAGGCTTGGGTACCCGGCGTGACTTGAGTCGAGTATTCTTTAAATTTGGCATCGAAACTTTGCTCAGGGAAGGCACTAAAACGCACTTTAGCTGCAAAGTGAGCTTGATCGGTATATTGCTTCAAACCCGCCGCCATCGACTCGGGAACTTGAATGCTAATATCGAGCAAGTTATTGTTCTGTAATGTTAATACCCCTTGGTTTGCTTGCACTATTTGGTGGTTATCCACTAAACGTTTGGCGACTGTACCGCTAAAAGGCGCCGTTAAACGGGTGTAACTCAGTTGATCGCGTGCAGCGGCTAAGGCGGCGGTGGCCGATTTGAGTTGCGCTTGAGTGCTATCAAACTCAGATTGTGAAATCAGCTTGCGATTGAGTAGCTCGACTTTACGTTTAAAGTCAGCGGCTAACAGTTCATGCTCCGCCTCGCGGGTCATTAAATTATTGTGGGCGTCCCTGTCATCAAGTTTTGCGAGTAAGCTACCTTGAGTGACTCTTTGCCCTTCAACTAATGCCAATTCTGTTAATTGTCCTGAAATGCGGAACGACAATTCTGCGCGACTATTGGCGGCAACGCGGGCTGGAAATGTTCTGAAATCTCCGTCTTCTACATTGAGTACTTCAAACAGTTTAACCGGACGAATTGTTGCCACTTGCACTGAACTTTCCGCAGGCGAACAACCACTGATCAGGGCTGGAAGCAGCATTGTCAGCGGCAAGAGTCGATATGATTTCATGGTGGAGATTTCCTAGTTAACAAATTGTCAGCATTTCTGGGCGCGAAGATACCAGCTAAATTAGTTGCAATAAATGGGATAATTTGGGAATATCAGTCCCACATAATGAGATTGAACTTAAGGTCAAAATGAAGACAGAGGACTTAGCGTTATTCCACCGAATTGCTGAAACCGGTAGTTTGATTGAAGCGGCGGATTTACTTAACTTGCCAAAATCGACTGTGAGTCGGCGTTTGCAAGCCTTGGAAGATGAGCTGAACATTAAATTGTTCCACCGTCAGAGCCGCTCTATGACGCTCACTTCTGCGGGCAGTCATTTTTACCAGCGCTCGCAGAATATTTTGGCTCAGCTCGACGAAACCCTATTCGAAATGACCAATGACGATGCTGAGATCAGCGGGCATTTGCGCATTCAAATGTTCCCCATCCACAGCATGAAAATCTTGATGCAGGCCATTTTCCGCTTTATGGATATGCACCCTAAACTCACCTTAGAAGTCATCAGCAGTTCAGAATCCGTTGATATGGTGAAACATAATCTCGATGTGGCTTTTGTGGTCGAGCCTGCGTTGGATACCTTAGATTTAGTAGTGCGGCCAATTTTTACCACTGACTTACGTTTTTACGCCAGTCCGCAATATTTAGCGGCACATGGCACACCTAAAACACCGAAAGAGATTGAAGCGCATAATGTGTCTATGTTCCGTTTATCCAATGGCAAAATCTTTAATGAGTTATTTATCGGTTCAGAACAAGAGGTGAGAGTCAGAGGTAATTTCTGCTCAAATAGTATTGAAGTGGCGGTTGAGTTTGGATTGCAAGGACGCGGCATAGTGTATGCGCCTGCTGAAGTCGTGGATGAATATGTACAAAGCGGTGAGTTAGTGACTTTGTTACCTGAAATCCAGCCCCACCAAGGCGAGTGTTTCTTAGCTTATCCATCAAGACGTTACGTAAGTTTAGCCTGTCGACGCTTTATCGACTATATCATGCAAGAGTTAGTGCCAAATGGCGTGCCGATCAACATGAGCGAGCAAGGCCCACGTCGATCCTGCAAAGCCTCTACGGAAGCGTTTTCAGACGATGTCTTGCGCTTTCCCGTTAAAAAATCAAGCTAGTTTACCCCTCGCTAATGGCGTTTGCGGTCGTGATCTTTGTGGGCTCACAGATCCGCTGCGCCAGCCAGTAACAGGCAATTCCCATCAAAATATTAGTCACAGGTAGCGCGAGCAGCAGGCCTTTAACGTCACCTATATACGATCCCAAGGCTGCTAGCGGCAGCATGAGCAGCACTAAGCGGCACAGATTGATGACTAATGAACTCATAGGCCTGTGGTAGGCATTGAGCGAGGTCGCGACAATAATCACTATACCCAAAGGTCCGTAGGCGCAGGGCAGCACTAAGATATAAAAACTCAGCCATTCGATAACCTGCGGATCGGTACTGAATAAATGCGCGATAGGCTCGGCTAAAAAGATCAGTGGGATATAGAGTAAGGTTTGGAAAATAAAGATAAATTTTATCGATAATAGCAGGGCTTCTTTTGCTCTGTGTGGCTGTCCTGCCCCTAAGTTTTGCGCAATAAAGGGCATTAAACTCGACGACAGTGCCATCACTACGATTAATAGCACTGACTCTAACCGAGTACCGGCACCAAAGGCTGCCACGGCGCTGTGATCGATATGCGCCAACATGGCCATAATAATGGCATTAGCTAGTGGATTGATTAAATTCATCAAGGCGGCAGGTTGTGCGATATGGGCTAATTTGCTCCAGTTTGCGCGCATTCTGTCTATGTCAAAGGCGGTCCATTCGAGCATTTTGCGCCTGACAATCAACAAATATCCCGACAAAGATAAGGCAATCAACCAGGCGAACAGGGTTGCAATCGCGGCGCCTTGGATTTCTAAACGTGGAAATGGCCCAATACCAAAAATCAATAACGGATCGAGGATAAGATTGATGAGCGCCGCCAGCGCCATGATCATCGCCGGCGAGCGGGTGTCGCCAGTGGAACGTAAACCTTGATTGCCTACCATCAACAATACCAGCAGCGGTGCGCTGACATACCAGTAAATCATATAGTCGTGGATCAGCGGCAAGCTGTCATCGTTTGCCCCGAGTAAGCGAAACAGTGGCGTAATAAAAATGCTACCCAGTGCGGCTAAACTGGCGATCAAGACAAAGGTGAGCAATAAGGCATCATGCAAGAACACTTTGGCCTTATGGGCATTACCCGAACCGATAAGTCGACCTAAATTGGTCGAGACTCCAGCGCCAATACCAATGGCGATGCTAGAGATCACTAAGGTCACCGGAAAGGTAAAACTGATGGCGGCTAAGGCTTCAGTGCCCAATTGGCTGATAAAAAAAGTGTCAGCGAGGCTGAAACCTAGAATGGTCATAATGCCAATTAAGTTGGGGAGGCTCATGTTGAGCAGTACACGACCAATTGGCGCGGTGAGCAGCCCGTGTCTGTCTTTCATGGAAAAATAGTGCCTTGTTAGCGAGCGGAGGCGAGATTCTAGCAGGATTGTGCGGACTTGAAAAAACCGACATCAAAAAATTGAAGTTTTTTTTGTAAATGCCCTTGGATCTCGACACTGTCAGCCCCATATCTCAGACAGCAAAAGAGCAGACTAAGGTGTCTGTTTTTTTAATCACAAATAGGCTCGATTGTAGGGCATCAAATCATTAGGAGAGTTCATAGATGAATATTCGTCCATTACATGACCGCGTAATCGTTAAGCGTCTAGAAGTTGAATCTACATCAGCGGGTGGCATAGTACTGACCGGTAGCGCCGCTGAAAAATCAACTCGCGGTGAAATCCTTGCTGTGGGCAATGGCCGTATTTTAGAAAATGGCACAGTTAAGCCACTGGATGTCAAAGTGGGTGACGTGGTGATCTTCAACGAAGGTTACGGCGTTAAGAAAGAAAAAATCGACGGTCAAGAAGTCTTGATCCTGTCGGAAGCTGACCTGATGGCAGTAGTGGGTTAATCCTCAGCATCAATTCGACATTCCAATTAATCATTAAAAATTTAAAGGATAATCAAGATGGCAGCTAAAGAAGTTGTATTTGGTAATGACGCTCGCGTAAGAATGCTGGCTGGCGTAAACATTCTCGCAAACGCAGTTAAAGTGACCTTAGGCCCTAAAGGCCGTAACGTGGTATTAGACAAGAGCTTCGGCTCACCACTGATCACTAAAGACGGTGTTTCTGTTGCCAAAGAAATCGAGTTAGAAGACAAATTCGAAAACATGGGCGCGCAAATGGTGAAAGAAGTTGCTTCTAAAGCCAACGACGCCGCCGGTGATGGTACTACTACTGCAACTGTATTGGCTCAAGCCATTGTCGTTGAA
Source organism: Shewanella sp. SM23 (assembly GCF_025654295.1). Taxonomy (NCBI): domain Bacteria; kingdom Pseudomonadati; phylum Pseudomonadota; class Gammaproteobacteria; order Alteromonadales; family Shewanellaceae; genus Shewanella; species Shewanella sp. SM23. The sequence continues at coordinate 28,994 of NZ_JAKKRM010000012.1, read as the reverse complement.
GGCTTAAAAGCCGTTGCAGCCGGTATGAACCCAATGGATCTGAAGCGCGGTATCGACAAAGCCGTTATCGCTGCTGTGGCTGAATTAAAAGCCTTATCACAACCTTGTGCAGATTCAAAAGCGATTGCGCAAGTTGCGACTATCTCTGCAAACTCTGACGAATCTATCGGCGAAATCATCGCAACTGCGATGGAAAAAGTCGGTAAAGAAGGCGTGATCACAGTTGAAGAAGGCCAAGCGTTAGAAAACGAATTGGACGTAGTAGAAGGTATGCAGTTTGACCGTGGCTACCTATCTCCATACTTCATCAACAAGCCAGAAACGGGCAGCGTTGAATTAGATCACCCATTCGTACTGTTAGTAGACAAGAAAATCTCTAACATTCGCGAACTGTTACCTATCCTTGAAGGTCTGGCAAAAACCGGTAAGCCATTGCTTATCGTTGCTGAAGACGTTGAAGGCGAAGCATTAGCAACATTAGTTGTGAACAACATGCGCGGTATCGTGAAAGTGGCTGCTGTTAAAGCACCTGGCTTTGGCGATCGTCGTAAGGCAATGCTGCAAGACGTAGCAATCCTGACTGGCGGTACTGTTATTGCTGAAGAAATCGGCCTAGAGCTTGAAAAAGCAACGTTGGAAGATTTAGGTACAGCTAAGCGTGTTGTGATCACTAAAGACAACACCACCATCATCGATGGTAACGGCGAGCAAACACAAATTGCTGCTCGTGTAAGCCAAATCAAACAACAAGTTGAAGAGTCAACTTCTGACTACGACAAAGAAAAACTGCAAGAGCGTATGGCTAAACTAGCTGGCGGCGTAGCAGTAATCAAAGTTGGCGCAGCGACTGAAGTTGAAATGAAAGAGAAAAAAGCCCGCGTTGAAGATGCTCTGCATGCAACTCGCGCTGCGGTAGAAGAAGGCGTGGTTCCTGGCGGCGGTGTTGCTCTGGTTCGCGTAGCTTCTAAGATCGCTGAAGTAGAAGTATTAAACGAAGACCAAAAACACGGTGTGGTTATCGCACTGCGTGCAATGGAAGCGCCACTACGTCAAATCGCCACTAACGCGGGTGAAGAAGCGTCAGTTGTTGCTAACACAGTGAAGAACGGCAGCGGTAACTTCGGTTATAACGCCGGTAATGACACTTACGGTGATATGTTAGAAATGGGTATCCTTGACCCAACTAAAGTGACCCGTTGTGCATTGCAATTCGCTGCGTCAATCGCAGGTCTGATGATCACTACAGAAGCTATGGTTGCTGAGATCCCACAAAATGCTAGCCAAGATATGGGCGGTATGGGTGGGATGGGCGGCATGATGTAATTTTTGCTGGTCTAAAACGTTGATTACGGCGTTGCTGCTCGCTCATATACACACAACGTATGCTACGCTCACAGCGCCTTGTACTGAACGTTTTATGCTGTGCAAAAACGTCAGACCCCTAGGCCTAAGTTCTTAGTCCGCTAAGAGCGACACCTAAAAAAATCCCTGATACTTAATAGTGTCAGGGATTTTTTTGTATCTGAGGGGCTAAGGAAGTGTTGCTTAACCACTCTAGATTGTATTGGGAGCAGAAAGCTAAACGTCGTGGTAAAGCGCCTTGTTCTAACTCGATTTATCCAACGTAAGATACTTTGCTGGTCTGATGCCTAAAAGCCTCAAACCAAAGTTCTTGTAAAAGAAAACCCCGATGCTGGTAACAGTTTCGGGGTTTTGTTTTTGGTCTGGCAACTTGGGGAAGTATTGGGTGTACTTACCTACACTTTTTGAGATTTAAGCACTGAAATGACCATGAAGGTGTAACATTGTACACTTTTTGATAGCTTGTCATTTTCAACAATCCAAAAGTGTAGTTCTGTACACTTTTATATTGAATGGGGCTGGTTTTAGGGCTAAGGTGTATGAAGTTACACTTTTGGAGATGATGATGGCATCACCGCTAAATCAACAATCCCTAGGCTTGTTAATTAAAGAACGAAGGAAAAGTGCTGCTCTTACCCAAGACGTGGCGGCCATGCTGTGCGGCGTAACCAAAAAAACGCTGATCCGAGTTGAAAAAGGTGAGGATGTTTATATCTCAACCGTATTCAAAATCCTTGATGGTCTGGGGATTGATATCGTTTCGGTTCAAACCAGCGACACCGAAACTAACGGCTGGTATTAACCCATGAGTACTTCTAAAAAGCTCACGTTAGAGATGCACCTCGGTGATTTAATTATCGGGGAATTGTCCTTTGATGCGACGACCGACACCTTTGCCGTGCATTACACCGAAAAGTGGCAACAAAGCGGATTCCCACTATCCCCAACAATTCCCTTAGATGGCCCAGCAAGTAGCAGTCAGATATCGATGTTTTTGGTTAACTTATTACCAGAAAACAAAGGATTAGATTATCTAATTGAATCGCTTGGCGTCTCCAAGGGAAATACCTTTGCCTTGATCCGCGCCATTGGTCTCGATACCGCAGGTGCTGTTGCTTTTGTTCCTAAAGGGACTTTGCTGCCTGAAACACAATTACGGCCAATTAAGGCTGAAGAAGTTATTCAGCGAATTGAAGATCCCACAATGTGGCCTATGGAAATTTGGGACGGCAAACCTCGACTGTCGGTAGCGGGTGTACAACCTAAATTAAACCTGTTTTATAACGGTGAAGAATTTGCATTTGCCGAAGGCGCGCTTTCATCTACCCATATTGTTAAATTCGAAAAATATCGCCATTTAGTGCTTAATGAATTTATGACGATGCGCCTAGCTAAGGCGATTGGAATGAATGTGGCTAATGTCGATATTGTTCATTTTGGAGATTACAAAGTACTCTGTGTCGAACGCTTTGACCGACGTTATATACCAAATGCGCAAAAGGTATTAAGAAGACATATTGTCGATAGCTGCCAAGCTCTTGGTTTTAGTGTTAGCAAAAAATATGAACGTAATTTTGGTTCAGGGCGTGATGTTAAAGATATTCGTGAAGGGGTAAGTTTTAACAGGCTCTTTAGTCTCGCAGCAAAATGCCGTAATCCAGTGGCCGCTAAGCAGGATATGCTGCAGTGGGCGCTATTCAATTTACTGACCGGTAATGCCGATGCACACGGTAAAAACTACTCGTTTTTTATGACGCCAAGCGGAATGGAGCCAACTCCTTGGTACGATTTGGTCAGCGTGGCTATGTATGAGGATTTTGAACAAGAGCTTGCTATGGCAATTGATGACGAATTTGATCCAAACAGCATTTACGCGTATCAATTGGCCGCATTTATTGATGGCCTAGGTTTACCAAGAAATCTATTAATCAGTAACTTAACGACAATAGCGCGAAGAATACTGCAGGCAATAGCTGAGGTGGTTTCAATGCTCCCGGCTCTCGATGAGAGTGAAGCATCATTTGTGGCTCATTACAAAGCGCAGTTGCTGGCGAGATGTGATCGTTACCTTAGTTTTGCTGACGAGGTCAGGGATGTCGAAGTGTAGCTCTAGCTACAGCTTATGACCCAGCGGTAATTTCGTAGGGAAAGGGGCACTCCTGTCACCTTGGCTTTGTTTGTTAATCTATAGAGAGTTGAGCATATCCCATAATTCTTGATTGCTTTTAAAGGCAAAATCAAAGTCGTGGGGCTTCACCCCACACCCGACCAAGGAGGACTGCTCGTCCTATCAAAAACGTCCATGTTAAACTACCAGCTTGATATCCCTATCTCGCGCTCAAAACGGCCGTTGACCTTCGCCCTTGGATGCTCCAAGACGCCCCTAGCGAAGTTACATGCATTAGGTACTAGCCTTGGTCTTATGGATAAATTGGTATCGCTTCCGAAGGCAACGTCCCTGTACCTACGAAAGCTAGTCGGACATCCATATCCGGGCTCACGCAGTTTATTCCAATGCCCTGCGGCAACTTCGCAGGGGAGGGTGAACTTCTGTAGTCTCGGTGTCTGTTGTTAGATCCAAAAGAGTTATGCCTGCCCCATCTTTGTCGCAGGTATTTTTTAAGCATGTTATTCCCCTTGGGATGCATTGCCTCACGGCAGGATTGAGCGCCTCACGGCGGGTTAAAGTGCCCACGCTTCACAGCGTTGGTGGGCTTGCGGTTTATAGGTATATGGGGATTTTAGGCGGGAGAAAGCGTTAACGGATATCGACGTTAGTTATTACTATTAAGTTCAATTGCTGCTTTCTTTCCTAGTTCAGTCGAGAAATACATCCCATTTTCTGTTTTAGTTATCATACCAGTGTTAATTAATTCTGAAACAGCCTTTCTAAACTCACCTAATGAATATCTGTTCTTAGGAAGTGACAGCATAAGATTTTCATGTTGCATTGGAGTTTTATTTAATATGTTGAATATCTCATAACCTAATTCATTTGGAAAATATCTCCTGATAACATCCGAACTAATCTCTGCTACTTTCCTTACGTAAATATTCTTACCGTCAGTTACGTAATTTTCTCGTTCAATTGCCGTATCATATTTTGCATTTACTATTCCTGTATTATTCCCTACTTTATCTTTATTTAATGAATCATCTTCAGTAATACCCATGTTACTAATCAATTTTTCCAATGAAACAATTTGTTTGGCCTGTTTTTGAGTAACATTTTCATGCTTGGTGAGTAATTCTTTTAATGTAATTATCTCATTATTACTTTTAAGTGCCTCAGCTTCAAGAGAGGCCACCTCATGCTTGACTTCCTCTAATTCTTTAACAAGGAAATCAGAATGTTTTCGACTCTCTACACTAGCATTTCTCTCTGATTCTAAAGATAGTTTAAAATCTTCAATTTGTTGTCTGTAATCATCCAAGGAAGCTTTAAGGGTAACATTTTCAGTCAATATACCATCTATATTATTTTGCGTTTGCATTTGAATCTTAGTAGGTTCAAAGCTTTTTGAGGCTTCTAAGTGAGCGATTTCCAGTTCATCCTCTCCACCTCTAATTTTATATTTGTTGAGCCTGTTTTGTCTAACTGATGTTAAGTGATCAACAAGCCACTGAACAATATTATTTATCACAATTGGTAAAATCAACAATGCTCCGGTTAGTAGAAAAGGAGCTATTAAGCTTCTTTCCTTTACGGTATTTTTTATATAATCAATCTTACTTAAAGTTTCAGAATTTGAGCTAATTAAAAAATAGATAACATCCCAATTGTAAAAAAGTATAGAAAATACTACTGCACTAAAAAACGGGCTTTTCATTCTGTCATTTTGAAGTTTAAAAAATTCACTTATAAATTCTTTCATAGCTTTTTTCTCGAATAAATGCTCTGTCGCTATTATGCTAGCATCCAACCCTAAGTCAATGCTTGTAAAGCATTTTTATAATTCAAATTAACAATTGTAATCTCTTTATTGGTTATACTCCCCTTCACTACCTGATTGGTATTCATATCCTTCATCACATAATTAAGCGGTACCAACTTTGCCAGAAAAATTTTATAAAAGGGATGGTGGGCATAATTCTGTTTGCTTTGCATGACTCGCAGGCAACACCAAAGCGATAGGAGTTCATCTTCCCCTGCGAAGTTGTCGAAATACGCAGATAGCTCTTAGTTGTTTGAGTGGGGCCGTGGCGACATCATGGATGATGGCGCAGGCTCGGGGGGACAGGGATACCCCATCTGAGCCGTTAGGCAATTTTTATTGGAGTATGAGACCCGTCTCTAAAGCATGTAACTTCGCTAGGGGCGTCTTGGAGCATCCAAGGGTGAAGGCCAACGGCCGTTTTGAGCGCGAGATAGGGATATCGAGCTGGTAGTTTAACATGGACGTTTTTGATAGGACGAGCAGTCCTCCTTGGTCGGGTGTGAGGTGAAGCCCCACGATCTTGATTTACTTTGGCTTTTAAGCCGCAAACGAGCAGCAAAATAGTCTGCCGACCTTTGATAAGATCGAAAGCGAGGACAGACATATTTCTTTCTGAGTTATTTACAAGAAAAATATAGGTATCTTTGAGTATTCTAAGCTTCTATCACTTGGCCGTAGGGTTATATAAAAATGGCAGTCTTGCGTGTGATAGATTGGAGACTATCTCGATGATAAATTGGTTGAATACTAATATATTGGAAGACATTTAAGCTGAACAAAAATAGTGGGTTAAGCTCTTATTCTCAATTACAATGCACTATTTTCATTCGCTAAATGCGGCATTAAACGAGCAGGAAACACAGTATGAATATCCCAATGATTACCGCGCTTCAGAGTGCTATTACCGAAGCGCTAGAGAGTATACCAACCGCTGAGGCGGAGCAGATTTATGCATTGTCTTTCTATATCAACAACGAATATGACGATCCCCGTCTACCTACGCTGACAGTCGGCTATAACACAGTCGACGAGTGGCATGCCTCGATTCCAAAGGCTTCTAGCTCTGACGAAGCAAAATGGAACTATGCCTTCTGGCTTCAAAACGAACTCCTCGTCTTTGGGGATTCTGACTCTCAGACTGCGGATATCTTAGCTCGCTGGGTGGCCGATCTCGGTCTCGGGTACAGTGATGCGGAGGAAGATGTCGATTTTGAGCGCTGCCTTGAGCTCGGTCAGGAGATAACCGAGCAATTTGTAGCTGCAGTATGCGTTGTCGCTTCTACACTCCATTCCAACTTAACCGTTAGTCGCGTTTTCGGTCGTTCGGTACCCATCATAGTTCACGAGCTCGAGTACTATAACGAGATCGCAGATCAGACAGAGGCCTGTAACCCTCCCAGACTCGCCGAAGAGTTCGTTTCTTGGGTGCGCTCAATTTAACGTTAGTTATTAGTTATAGGTGGTAAGGATATAGGGCAGATTGGTTGGCGGCGGTTCAATAAGCCTAATTACAGAGCTTAATCACATAGCTTAATCACATAAGAAAAAGGATGCATCGATGAACGATGAGCAATACGAGAAGGGGCTTGAGGTGCGTCGTGCTGTGATGGGCGATAGCTATGTGGATAAGGCGCTCAATAGTGCGACGGATTTTACGCAACCGCTGCAAGATTTAGTTACGGCCAATTGCTGGGGTGAGGTTTGGGTGCGTGATGCCATTTCAAGGCAAACGCGCAGTTTGATTACCATAGCGACGCTGGCGGCATTAAAGGCGCCGACTGAGTTAAAGGGCCATGTGCGGGGCGCGCTAAACAATGGCTGCTCGGTTGAAGAGATCCAAGAAGTCTTACTGCATTGCACCGTTTACTGCGGTATGCCTGCGGGGATTGAAGCTTTTCGAGCGGCGAAAGAGGCGATTGAGGAGTGGCAGGCGCAAAACAGTTAGCTTACTTGGTATTGATCATTTTGAGCGTCAATGGCTTTGAGGTTTAGTGGTTTTAACATTCGCTAGGGGAGCTGATTTACGCGCATTCCCCTAGCGCATGATGGCTACAAACTTGAACAGTCTGCGCTTATTTTTGCAGTTGGGCTTTTGCGGCTTCTACTTTTGAGAAATCCAAACCGAGTTCAAGCACGGCTTCTTTGATCAAGGCCGGTTTCTGCATCACTAGCCCCAACAGTTGTTGTAATTTTTCGGCTGGGATACCTAATTGACCGAGCGTACCCATCGCCATTAATGGATTTTCGGTTAATGTTTGAAACAGTTCTTGGATTTTAGCGTCACTGACGTTGTGTTCTTTTAAGATGGCAATAATGGGATTCATTGCATTACCTTGTTGATATGAAAGTTAAACAGGTGCCGATTTTATCACAGTTCTGCCAGAGTGGTTGCCTCACACATGCTGTACCCGTTGGATGTTGCCACGCTTTACCTATGCCATTAAGCGCATTAGATTTTATTCCCAATAAGCTTTACTCTGGTGACGTATTCCCCAAAATCTGCCGATAAAACCTGAGCGACTGTCGTGCATCGTGAGCCGTTGCATTGGATATTATGGCTCTAGATATTATTGCCTTAGATATCATGGATCAATGCGATTGGGTAATCGCTGGCTTTTATCATCCCTTAAAAATAGAAAGGAACTGTGGTTATGCTTGATGTTGTCGCGAACCAAGACAAAAGTATTGTGGTTAAACAGTTACGATACGGGCGTGATAATGAGGTGCTAGTGGTCGATGAGTGGCAACTGCACCCTGCTGAACATTGGGCGATTTTCGCGACCGACAGTTATTGTGGTTCCTTGCTCGGGCGAATATTAACGGGTGATATTCTGCCCGATGAAGGGACGATTGCTGGCCTGCCGCAACGTATCGGCTGGGTGTCACTTGGGTTGCAACAAGCATTGCTGGAGCGCGAATTAGAAAAAGACGAGCTGGATTACGGTTCGAGTGTCGAATCCTTAGTGTTGGAATGCTGCCAAGATGCCAAGCAACTCCCAGCATTATTACAAAAGGTTGGGCTTGAGCCGCTGCGTCGGCGCGGTTTTCGGCAATTATCCACGGGCGAAACGCGCAGAGTCATGCTGGCACGTGCACTGGCAATGTTACCGCAATTGCTGATTTTAGATGACCCTTATGCTGGGCTCGATGCTGAACATCAGGCGAGCTTATCTGAGCTGCTGAGTGAAGTGGCCGAGCATAGCCAGTTGCTGATCATTACCTCTCGCCAAGAAGAATTGCCGCCGTGCATCAGTCATGTGGCGCTGTTTAATGGTGAGATGCTCAAATCGGGGCAGAGTGTACACAAACTCAGCCCGTCGATGTCGATTGAGCAATGGCACAATCATCCTGTGATGGCGCAGTTGAATGCGTTATCCGCCCAACGTAGCGATGAACTCTTGGCCTTAATGGAGCGGCAAAGGCACAACGCCGAGGCGTTTGATCCTCTGGTCGAGATTAAAAATGGCAGAGTGGAATATGTCAGTGGGCTGATTTTCAGCGGCGTGAATTGGCGCATCGAAGCAGGGCAACATTGGCAAGTTCGTGGCCCAAATGGCTGCGGTAAAAGCACTTTGCTGGGGCTGATTTTAGGCGACCACCCCCAATGTTATAGCAATGACATCACGCTCTTTGGCCGACCTCGCGGAAGCGGCGAGAGTATTTGGCAGATTAAACAACGGATTGGCATAGTATCGTCGGCGCTGCACTTGCAATATCGCGTCAGTTGCTCGGCATTAGATGTGCTGCTTTCGGGCTTTTTTGACTCTATTGGCCTGTACCATAAACCCACTAAGCCTCAGCTAGATTTGGCGAAGGAATGGTTGGCGATTTTGCACATGACAGGGCTGGCGAGCGCCAGCTTTAAGAAGCTCGATTATGGTCAGCAGCGGTTACTGCTGATAGGTCGCGCCTTGATTAAACAGCCACTGTTGCTGATTTTAGATGAGCCGTATCAGGGCTTAGATTTTATCAATCGCACCTTAGTGATGCGGGCGCTGGAGATGATAGCCGAGCATCATCTGAGCCAATTGCTGTACGTGTCGCACCATAGGGAAGATGCCCTACCTGCGATTAAAAACTTTGTCGATTTTATCAAGCAAGATGACGGCTATTCGGTACAGGTGAACTACTGTGAGTCTGAGGATTTAACCCGTTTAAATCAGTGAATGCCACCTATCGCAGCAGCTTAACGGCTGCTTATTTGTTTGCAGAGTTTGTCCCCCAATGCAGGTTAAGATTGATCTTACTGGGCGCTAGCCATTGAGAGTGTTAGTCACGCTCAATGGCAATATACCTGTGGCGCGAAAGATTTTCGTATTCCAGTGAAAACTGAGATGCACCACATATCGATAATGATGGCATCGCCCTAGTGTTTAATCCCCCATTCGCCAGACAGCAGTTCTGTTAATTAGTCATGCTTGATATAGGTAACTGTGAGCCGTCTTACAGTTTTGAATGTCGTTGGCGCGAATAATAGTTTCTGGCCTAGGCCAGAAACTCGTGACAGTTTTATGGTTCATCCACTGAACTTATTCATCAAGTCAGTTATCACGCTTGAGAATCCAGAACTATGGACTCCCTTAGCGAGATGAGCCCGAGTGTCACTCGTAGTACCGAAGATGTGCACTAAGACCTAAAACACGATTTCAAGACATATAAGACGACTTAAAGATAAAAACATTTATGCCAAGACCCAAAAAATGCCGTCAATTATCGAGCTGTGTGCCCTGTAGCCTATTTAAGCCTAATGGGATCCCTGCGGTTAAATTAACTCATATTCAATTAGAGGCCGATGAGTTTGAGGCCCTCGAACTGGGTGACGTCAAAAGATTAAGCCAGATCGAAGCCGCGGCCTTGATGGGGATCTCTCGGCAAACCTTTGGATACCTTCTCGCCAATGCCCGTAAAAAGGTGGCGACGGCTATCACTCAAGGTCAAGCCTTGAGGCTGCCAACCCAAACAGACAAGGATTTATCATGATTATTGCCATGCCGATGAGCCGCGAACGCCTCGCCAGTCACTTTACGAAAGCCCTACAAATTGGCTTTTATAATGAACAGTTTCAACGAATCAAACTGGTCGATAACCCGGCAATTGAAGGTGACTGTAGTGCCAAAAAAGCCTTATTAGAGCTGATTATCCAACAAGGTACCGACATTGTACTTGTGCAGAATATCGGTGAGCGCATGTTAGGAAAGTTGCTCGATGCGGGGATTAGTGTGAGCAAAGGTAGTGCGAGTCAAACAGTGGCGACTTTACTTGCACAAACGGCGGATCTTAATCTTAGATTGACGGATGCATCCCAAGGCCGCGCTTCACTCAAACATGCAGCCAAGGGCGGATGTTGTCATTCTACAGGTGACGGCTGTGGTTGCAGCGGTAAAGCTAAAGCAGCATCTAGCTCAACACGTCTTATAAGCACGCCAGCAGTACAGGTTAAGCTCGATAAGTCAGTGCATTACGCTGGGTTTAGACCCTTGGTAAATAAATAATCTCAGTGTTTAATTTGAATTATTCCGCCACAGTTAAAGCGTAGGGGCGGGCAAGCGCCCCTCGAATATCCGCTAATGAAAACACCTTAGAAAACCGTCCGAAGGTTTTGCCATAAAACACACATTCCACCACAGGCAAGGCAAATACATTGCGGCTCGCCGCTATCTCACCTTGGGCTTGGCAATCAATATAGGCCATCCGCATCTGCGGGAACGCTTGCTCCAACATCTCAGCAATTCTCGGTTTGAGCGTTTGACATACACCGCAGTTTGGCGCGCCAAATAACAACAGCACCGCAGCATGCTCGGTTAACATGGACTCAAGCATCTCAGGTGAATCAATGTGCGTGATGATATCGGTGTGCATGCGTTGCCATTTGGAAGTTGTGATGAGTATGAATTGAGTATGAATTGAGTATGAATTCATGGGCTAGTTTGCGTATTTCTAGGGTTAAAGCCAGCCCATTTTTACCACGCTACTACCGATAAATTGACCAAGGTAGAATAAACTAAGCATGAGAAGCCCGATACTGGCAGCAATCACTCCGATTTGCTGTATGCCTGTCAGGCTATCTCGCCATTGTTTTAGATTATTTATCATTTCACTACCTGCTACCTGCTACCTGCTCAGGCTTAAGGTTATACGCGTGACTTTACATATGTCGCATTGCTAACTGCACCACTGACGCTCGCAGGGAATGCCATCATCGTCACCATCCATTTGAGTATTGGGGCAATGTTGGATGTAGAAAGTCGCCTCAGCACAGGAACTCATGTGGCTGCAATGGGTTTTACCTGTTTCACATTGGAAACTTGGTGTTGCCGTTGCTTGTGTTCGCGCTTTAGTTTCATACATGGGCATTGGCTGAATGTCTTCATTCGTGAGGACAGGTACTTCATCGATTGCAGGAGCTTCATTGAATTCTTGGTATTGTTTAAAGCCAAAGATAACGATGGCCACGATGATTAGCAGCGGGATTATTGTATTAAAGGACGATTTTCGTGGGCTATGGTAATGCGCTTTGTTTTTGTTATTGAAGTTTTCATTGCGTGATTGGATATGAGAGTGGGAGCGTGTTGTTGCACTCGCTGCAACGACTGCGACGCCTTCAATCGAGGCGATAACCGCTTTTCTTTTGCCGTCATTTTGCACTTCCGTTTGATACAGAATGCTGTCGCCCACTATGGGTTTTCTCGCCATCTTTTTCAGCACTGAAATGTGAATAAACACATCTTGGGCTGCGTTTTTTTCAGGCTGAATAAAGCCAAATCCCTTTTCATCGTTCCAGCGTACCAGTACGCCTCTATCCATGAGCATTTTCTATGTCCTTAATTTAACCGCTTAATATTTTTAGTTATTGAATATCAATACTTACTTGAGTCGCTCCGATTTATCTTTTTTAAGGAGCAAACCGTACTTAGGTTGACGAATCGGCTATTCAATGTTGGATGCTAAGTTACTCAAGCAAAGGAAGTTTTGCAATTTTTTATCTTGAATTTGCTTATGTGTGACTCATTCGCATTGAGTGTATGGCGGTGGGGAAATGTGAGCACTCAGCAGAAACGGTTGGCATTTTTGTAAATTCAATACAAACAATAGATTGCATTAGTAACAAACAAAGTGATCAAAAAATGTGCGTAAAAACTTGCAATCTTACTGTGTGCTACATAGTATTTGCTGTGTGGCGCACAGTGTGTGTGACACAGTGTTAAGGATAGGAATTCGACAATGACAAGTTCACAGCTAGTCAAAATGCGACTCGAGTTGCGCCGTGGGGTATTAGTGTTGGCGGTACTGGGATTATTAAAACAAGCCCACTACGGTTATTCGCTCCGCAAACAGTTGCAGGAAGGCGGTATCGATATTGACGAAGGGACTCTGTATCCCTTAGTGCGCCGCCTAGCCGATCAAGGATTGTTGGATAGTGAGTGGCGACAGGCCGAAGGGCGTGAGCGTCGTTATTACCAATTGTCGTCATTGGGGGCTGAGTTGCTCAGTCAACTTACCGATGAATGGCAGCAACTTAATGGCGCCTTGGCTTTTTTACTGGAGCAAAGCGCTGACACTAATGGCTCAGATATGAAAAGCTCAGACGAGAGTGCAGAGGAGATTTGATATGGAATTAGTCGATCGCTATATCGCCGCGGTGCAGCGAGAATTGCCCGAGAATAAACGTCAGGAAATTGGTCGTGAATTAAAAGCTAATATCTGCGACCAATTGGATGCCCTATCTGAACAAGGCGAATTGACTGAAGCGCAAATTGTCGCGGTATTAAAGCAAATGGGTCATCCCTGTAAGGTCGCGCAGCAATTTGTTCCGGCAGTACCTATTATTGCCTCTGAGGATATTCCGCTTTTTAAACATACACTTTTCACTGTGCTTGGGGTCTTGTTTGTGCTGCAGGTTGTGGGCGGCACGACTCAATGGTTGGGCTCTGCAGAGGGGGATCTATTAGGATTTATCCACCATATTGCCAAAGGTTTTATCGGCGATGCCTGTCTTGCCTTTACCGCTATCCTGTTGGCCTTTTGGAGTTTCTCGGCTCAGGGGAAACCCCTATCTGGCAGCAATTGCCAAAAATGGCAGCCGCAGAATTTGCCTAAGATTGGGCCCGGTTGGCAGCATATTAGTTTAAGCGATGTGTTTACCGATCTGGCGACATATCTTTTTCTCTTACTTGTGATCTGGTGTTCTGTGTGGATGAGTAGCGAGCAATTAGCCGCGCGGACTGTGATTTTCAGCGCCAGTGCTCAGCAATTGTTGCAATGGTTTAGCCCTATTATTTTGCTGTCTATGGGGAATAGTCTCTGGCAACTACGCCGCCGAGTGTGGACTACTGAATTGTTACTGGCGAATATGGGGATCAATCTTGCTTATGCCTCGTTCTTAGTCTTTCTGGCCTTTGGTTCGCCACTATTACAAAACCAAGTACAAAACCAAGGCGCTGAATTAAATGGGGAATTTACGTTATTACAGTTAGAACGTTGGCTAAGTTATAGTCTAGTGATTGCCGCTATGTTCCCTGGCTATGAGGTGATTCGCGATGGGTTGCGTTGGCGTAAACTCGTAAGCAAATAAGTAAGGTTTAACCTAGGTTTTGTAGGTGAGTTTTATTCACTTTTTCATCGAATACATGGCCTGATCAGCATGATTGAACAGGCTTTTTACATTAGTGCCATCTTCTGTGGAGAAAAGTAAGCCACGACTTTTACCGTCGATGCTGATTTATTCTGGGGTATCGCCATTATTCATTTCATTATTAAGCGATTTTTGGGCCTGTTGTTTGTAGGTGTCAAATATGCCTTCTTGCTTCATCTGTTTTAGCTCACGAGCAAGATTAACGGCGAGTGCCGCGTGACGTTTATTTAAGTAACCATAGCTGGTGAGTTCTTCTAGGGTGGCAATCGCGATTATTTTGCTGCCTTGAAACTCAGGCGTTTGTAATAGATCCAATGAGCTTGCCTCCGTATCAATATAGATATCGATTCGGTCGCGGAGCATTTTACGAAAGGAGCTCGCGGGGGACGAAGATTCAGTCAGACGCTCCTTAGGAATGAGTCCCTTTAGCTTTTGTTCTGCGAGGAACACGCCTCGATAGTATTCGATCTTGTATCGACTCTTTTGCAGTGCTTGCCAGTTAGGTATTTTGATTTCGGGATTGTGCGCGAAGGCAATTAAATGGGTATCGATAACCGGTTCTTCAATTCGAATGAGGTTGGTAAACTTTTCGCCATAATGAGATACACGCCCCGGCTCGCCATCCACTTTACCTGAGTCCGCCATCATACTGGCGCGAGCTGCAGGAACCACTTGATAGGAGAAGTCATATCCTAAGCGTTCAAAGGCTTGGGCGTAAATCAGTTCAGCCCATTTAAAGTAGAAGTTATGTTTGGGGTCCTCATAAAACGCCATCGTAATGATAGGTTTATCAGCAATCATTGCTGTGGTTTCTGCTGTTGATTTGCTGGTTGCATGAACCGAGACACAAAAGAAAAGGCCTACCCACACACTCCAAATGCGCATATTGCTCCGTCGCTGCATAGCCAGTCCCTAAACGTGTTGAGTTATTTAGAGTATAGCTAGCCTGATAAATGGGTTCATTTTTATTCAAGCAAGATTATTTTATTTCCATGATTTCGCACTAACACACGGTTGAAATGTGATCTGTTGGCGGACATTTTGTCCTTTTGGGTTTAAAAATGTGCGATACGGCACATAGAAATGATATTTGCCTGTATTTTGCTGGTTTTTTATTCATCAGAGTTTGAGCTTGATCGGTTTTTTGCTTGTAAATAAGGCGTTAAATCCTTGCCGTCTATCACCTGTAGTAGGAAAGAAAGGATGAAATCGGGACTGGGATTATCAGGAATGCGGTTATCAAAGCTTTGGTTATCAATGACGTGGTTATTACCTCTTTGTTGTTTATCGAGTGCCGTAGTGGCAGAGGCGGCAACGGACAATATCGAACGCCTTGAGGTGCGCGGCAGGCAAATTAACACCTTAGGCCATAGCACTTCGGCATCGGAGGGAATAGTCGGCGCGGCAGAAATCGAGAGTCGACCCCTATTACGAACCGGCGAAATCCTCGAATTTGTTCCTGGGATGATAGTCACTCAGCACAGTGGTTCGGGTAAAGCGAATCAGTATTTCTTACGCGGCTTTAATTTGGATCATGGCACAGACTTTAATACTCGAGTCGATGGTATGCCTGTGAATATGCGAACCCATGGGCACGGTCAGGGTTATACGGATCTTAACTTTTTGATCCCTGAACTTATAGGCGAGATCCGTTATGCCAAAGGCGCTTATTATCCTGAGGTGGCCGATTTTTCTGGCGCGGGTGCTGCGCAATTACTGCTGGCTGATCAACTCCCCCATAACCAAGTTGGGGTGACGTTGGGTGAATATGGCTACCAGCGACTCGTGGCGACTCAGGAGTTAAACACTGACATGGGGCGTTTTATTTGGGGTGGTGAGGCACAAACCTATGATGGCCCGTGGACGGATATTGATGAGGATGTGAGTAAGATCAGTCTCGTCGGGCGTTATTTAACTCGGCTCGGCGAGGGTGACTTGAGCGTCACTATGATGGCCTACGACAACAGCTGGAATTCGGCGGATCAGATCCCCGCCCGTGCGGTGGATTCTGGATTAATTGATTTTTATGGATCTTTAGATAAAGACGTCGGCGGTGAATCTAACCGTTATAGCGTTTCAGCTAATTACGATGCGGGTGATTGGCAGGGAAATGTCTACGCTATTCGCTCGACTATGAATTTATTCTCTAATTTTACCTATTTCTTAAACGATCCCATCAATGGTGATGAGTTTGAACAAGTCGATGAACGCATGATTTGGGGCGGCGATATTAAGCGTGATTGGCAAACTTCACTTGGCGGCACTCAACTGAATTACAGTGTGGGCGGCGATGTGCGTTATGACGATATTGGCGCAGTGGGTTTGTATAACACTCAGGCGCGACAACGGCTGAATACGGTAAGGCTTGATGAAGTGCAAGAGTTATCGAGTGGCATCTTTGGCAAAGTTGAGTGGCTGCCAGCTGAGCAATGGCGTTTTAATCTTGGGCTGCGTTACGATTATTTTGATGTGAAGGTCGACAGTGATAATCCGCTTAACAGTGGCGATGCGTCCGATGGTATGTTCAGCCTCAAAGCCGGTGCTTCTTATTTGTGGAGCGATAATCTTGAGTTATATGTTAATGCAGGCCAAGGGCTACATTCGAACGATGCCCGCGGTGCAACGATCAAGGTTGACCCTGTGAGTGGCGATGAGGTCGAAAAAGTCGATCTGCTCGTGCGCTCAAATGGCGGCGAATTTGGGGTGAAATACTATGACAGGGACTTTATTAATTTCTCTGCTGCGATCTGGTATCTGCAACTAGATTCAGAATTAGTATTTGTGGGCGATGCGGGTAACACTGAGCCGAGTCGTGCATCTGAACGTTATGGTGCTGAATTAACGGCTTATTATTGGCTGAATGAGGCAATCAGTATCGATATGGAATTAGCGTGGACTAACGCCAGATTTACTGAAAATGAATTTGAAGAGGGCAAGTATATCGATGGCGCAGTTCCCTTTGTTGCCAGTGCGGGCATCACCTATCGACCCGACGGAGATGGCCTGTATTCGAGTGTACGCGTGCGGCACCTTGGCGAGCGGGTGCTCGACAGCTTTAATGACCACAAGGCTGATGCGACCACATTAGTTAACCTCGCATTAGGATACGAGTTCCGCCGTTTCGACACTAAGCTTGAGCTGCTCAATGTGTTTGATAGTAAAGATCACGACATAGATTATTTTTATGCCTCTCGTTTGCCCGGCGAAGCTGCCGAAGGCGTTGAAGATCAGCATTATCATCCTGTTGAGCCACGAATGGTGAGAGTCAGCGTGAGTTATCATTTCTAGTGGTATTCATCGGTTAAGGCGATATCGAAGGTTATTATGTATTTCGCCGAGCAAAAATGTATCTCATTAAGCGTCCAGATAGTTGGGCGCTTTTTTCTGCTGCACTCATTTAAGCGCTAATCTAAGCCCAAATCGCTTCAAACTATGTGGCTGCAATAATTTACTATTCCCACGCTGACAATGGAGGCTAGAATGATGACGAGTCGATCTGAGTTTCCCCCTGTTTTACAGCTGATGCTATAGGTAGTCGCCGCGAGTTATGAGTACTGCAACACCCATTGAAAACATTAATTATTGGCGTCATCCTAGCTTATCAGGCATAGAACTGAGTCAGGCGGAATTTACGCATTTCAGTTTTGATAAACATGTGCATCTGGATTACCACTTAGGCGTAGTCACTCAAGGCGCGCAGCAGTTTGTGAATAAGGGCAGCAGTTATCAGCTTGGTCAGCATAGTTTATCGACCTTAAATCCCGACGAAACCCACGATGGTCAAAGCCGCGATGCCGACGGTTATCGGGTGAAAGTGATGTCGATCCCCGTGGAATATATGAATGAAGTCAGTCAAGAACTGGGTTTGAAGGAGCACTTTTTCAGCGCGCCTATGGTGGATGACCCGACGCTTTATCAATATTTTATTCAACTACACGAGCTATTAATTCAAGGCCAATGCAGTGCGCTTGCGGGTGAGTCCCACTTACTGAATTTTATTCATCTGCTGCTGGAGCGTTACCCGAGCGGTATTTCATCTTGCCTATCTAAACCGAATCAACCGCAGGGGTTATCTAAGTTGCAGGTGAGCTTAGTGAAACAGCGAATTCACGATGAGCCTTGGCATAATACTCAACTTGAAACCTTAGCCAATGAAGTGAATTTAAGTAAGTTTCAGTTTTTACGGCAATTTAAACAGGCGACAGGGATGACTCCCCATGCTTATCTCAAGCGGGTGCGTTTAGAGTTGGCGAAAAAGTCCTTAAGTCATGGCGCTTTAGTGGCGGATGTGGCGCAGCAGTTCGGATTTTTCGATCAAAGTCATTTAAACAAAGCTTTTAAGCAGGCATTCCTATTATCGCCAGTGCAATTTCAGCGGCGTATGCTCTAATTTCCCCCGTCTTCGACGCCGCTGGTTTTTAAAAAACACTGAATAGTGCAATTTATTACAATTCAGCGCTGCGACAAATTGCCATACTGGCTGCCTCAGTTATCGTTATTAACTTTTTTGCGGAGCCGCATATCTATGGATTTATCTTTATTACTCACCTTGGCTGTAATCCATGCCGTTGCTTTAATCAGTCCCGGACCCGATTTTGCCATTATGGTGAAGATTGCGACTCAGCAGTCCAGAAGCACTGCGGTTGCCGCCGCTGTGGGGATTTCAATAGCCATTTTAGCTCATACGATTTTGAGTCTGACCGGTGTGAGTCTACTCATTAAGAGTTCGCACACTCTGTATCTCTTAGTGCAAATTGTGGGGGCTTCTTACCTCGCTTGGATGGGGTTTGGTGCCCTGCGAGCCGGTCTTGCGATACTCGCTAAACGTAAAATGAGTGCCAGAGTCCATGCAGGGACAAATGATGATGCTGTCATTAGCGCTGGTGACGTTGAAGGCGTGGCGTCTGTTGCTGGTGGCTTAGGTGGCGCTATGTCACGCAGGCAAGGTTTTTTGACTGGGCTTTATACCAATCTATTGAATCCGAAAGCATTAGTGTTTTTCTTAACCCTGTTTTCGGCCTTGATTACCCCAAGTGTTACAACGAGCACTAAAATCGCTTCCGCTATTTTGTTGTTGTCTTTGTCATTGGCATGGTTTGGCTTTTTAGCGGTAATGTTGTCAAAGGCGCAGGTGCAACTTAAATTGCAGCGACTAACACCGGTTATCGATGCGGTTATTGGTGTCATCTTTATGTCGGTAGCCTTGGCGATTTACTCAAACCTATTGTTAACCGCTTAGTCTGGCGCAGTGTAAATCACCTTAGGTTTTAGTCTGAGGCACTTATGGTATTCTTGGCCTTTAGTCTCAGCAGAGACATTTGGAGTAAGGGATAAATATGCCATTCGCCTCACGACTCAAGGGAAGCAAATTAGCTGTTTTCAGCCAAGTTACACTAATGAATATCGCGTTTTCTGCGGCGTTAATATTCAGCGTTATGGGTTTAAGCATCAATGCAAACGCCGCTGATGAAGCCATGCCACAGGAATATATCCCTCTGGTGCAAGGGCTTATCGACGCCGCCAAGGCCAATGATCTTGAGGCGATTGCTAAGCGTGTGGCTTACCCGCTTAAACGTGAATATCCTATCCCCGCGATTCAAAATACGCAGGAAATGATCGCACGTTTCGATCAGGTTTTTGATCCTAACCTGCTTGAGCAGATCGCCCATTCTAAGATTGAAGCCGATTGGCAGACGATGGGCTGGCGCGGCATTATGCTCGGTAGCGGTGTTGTGTGGCTGGATTTTGATGGCAAGATCATCGCCATTAACTATCAAACACCGGTAGAGGCAAAACTTAAAGCAGAGTTTATTGCCAAGCAACAAAGGGCATTACATCCGAGTGTGAGTGAGTTTGTCAGCCCAGCGTTATCTTGGGAGACCGCCAAGTTTACCATTCGTGTCGATGATATGGGGAACAGCCAATACCGCTATGCCGCATGGGCAAAGGGTAAGTCATTGAGCGACAAGCCAGATTTAGTGCTGAATAAAGGCAAACTCGTGTTTGATGGCAGTGGGGGGAATCATTCATGCCAATTTCGCAGCGGCCCATACCAGTATTATTGTTATGTCACCGTCTTAGGCGGCAGCGATAGTCCTCTAGGCGAGCTAGTGGTGTTTAAGAATGACCAAGAAATACTGACACAAGCCGTTATTAAAGCAGACTAGTCTCGTTTCCATATCCCTATGAGTGAGATTTAAAGCCGCGACCCTATGGTGATGGTCGCTGCTTTAATAATCCTAACGATTTCCTTTAGCTAGAAGCTATTGCCCCAAAGTGTGTTTCGTAGTTTGAATGCTTTAATCAAAATCAAAGTCGTGGGGCTTCACCCCACACCCGACCAAGGAGGACTGCTCGTCCTATCAAAAACGTCCATGTTAAATAGCCAGCTCGATATCCATATCTCGCGTTCAAAGCGGCCGTAGGCCTTCGCCCTTGGATGCTCCAAGACTCCCCCAACGGAGTTGAAAGCTCTTTGTGCTCATTGCCAAATTTGCTATCGCTTCCGAAGGATGCGCTTTACATCCATGTAAAGCCCTCCAGTTCGGCAGTCCTAGCCTCTCGCTCATAAGCGCGAAAATCACCGATGTTCATTCGCCCCTGCACCTGCGAAAGCTAGTCGGTCATTCATGACCGAACTCACGCACTCTTTATTAAATCAAGAGCTCTATTCGCCCTGCGGCAACTCCGAGTGGAGGTGTATTCCTTGGAGTTTTGAGTCGTTAGATAGCGATTGAACAGCAAAAAATAAGCGCGAAAAATGAGAAAGCTAAAACGATATCAAGTGATTACCCATCAAACTGTATAAAAAACCGCTACCGCAAAAAAGCAAATTCCTATAGCATCATTTATACCCATTTACATGGATGTGGCAGTGGCCATATTTGAGATTTAGTCAACAAGCGATTTATGCCCTGCAAACAGCGCAGCGCATAAATACTAAGACGTTAACTGCTACCTAGAATTGAGATTATGCGCGTAAAACTAAAAAAGATAGCCGACAATTTGAGCGATGAAGAACATTCATCTATCGCGGATGAAATACGCCAAGGAAAAATCGATGGTATATCTCTATCATACTTAGGTGGTGCTTTTGGTCCTACATGGTCTGCGGGTAACGATTACAGTTTAGATTTCCTGAAACACTATTCGGGCATTAGAGCTTTAGAGATTTTTCTTCCTGCGCTAACAAGTATTGATGCTATTGCTGAGCATGTAAACGAAATAGAGTTTTTGAGTCTGGGAGAGCTTAATAAAAAAACTGTATCTTTAAGGCCTCTATCAGATCTGAATAAGTTAAATTCTCTGAGTTTGGTCAAAAATAAGAAAGATATCGATTCTATAGCTACGCTCACTAGCCTTAGAGACCTAACCCTTTCAGGGTATCAAGAAAAACAAATAGAGCATGTTGCTAGTCTGAGTAATTTAGAAAATTTATATTTGGGTTTCGGCACATTTGAAGACCTAAATGCTATTAAAGGATTATCTAAGTTAACAAGCCTAGAAATACTTTGGGTAAAGAAATTACACGACCTAAGTGCCCTGGAAAACCTGACATCTCTTGAGATATTGCATTTAAGTACTCTAAAGCAAGTTACATCCATTCCAGATGTTTCCAATCTAAAGCACCTTAAGAGCTTGATCATGGATACCATGAATGGACTTTCCTCTTTGTCAGGTATTAAAGGCAGCTCAATTAACGAATTGGCTGTAATTAATTCGAAGATAGATCCTGTATTGCTTTCTGAGCTAAATAATAGTTTGCCAGTGCTGCAGCGGCTTGTACTTGGTCTCGGAACTAAAGGGAAAACAAATGAAGCATCTAGTTTCTTTGATAGTTCCGTTATATGCGACACATTTAATGATTTAAAATACAGTACAGCCAGAGGCTATAGAATTGAGTTCTGCAGTTAACAAGGCGCTGCTGTCGGACAAATTTTCCGCTGCGCTCCAAATTTGCCGCAGAGCGCGGCGTTAGGCATACACAATGAGCCGTAGATACCTTAATCTTCAAGAAGCCGAGTCGGCGCTTAAGCGAGGGAAAGCAGTTGAGTGCTTTCTTGGTGGCTGTGAACGGTATGGCCGTGCTGGTATTCAATGGCTAAGCGTTCGAGGTCCCAAATCCGAAATAGATGTTTCAGTTTACGAAACTGCTGATTTGGGTGATGAATCATTCCTTAATATTTATGAGTTTGGTCCACTAGATCCAGATCTAGAGCTAGAGGATGCCAATGAGGTCAAATCATTCACTTCATTTGGCCAAGCGATAGAGTTTATTGAGCAACGATTCGCAGGATCATCTGAAAGGTTATTGAACGAGTTTATGATTCAAGATGAATATGCCGACTATATTTCGAGGGGCCGGAAGTAGAAATGCCTAACAATCGCAGGCACAGCGACGGCCTTTTCGTTGCAGCTCCGCCTTCACTACAAAGCCGCGCGTGCTGCGGGCGTTAACTTTATGGAAGAACTATGCACCCTCAAGCACCGCTTAAATTTTGCTATCAGGCCCTTACAAAAAAGGCGGCAAGCTATTATCGCTGGTGGGTTATCGGCACTATGTTACTTGTTCTTGCTGCATTCGTTGGTGTTACAGCTTTTGAAATGGCTGAGTGGTTATTATTTTTAACCTTTGTCCTTGCAGGGATGGTAATGATTATCACAACGCTAAGGCTTTTCTTAGTGAAACTCTTTGAAGAGAATGCTGATGCGATTAATCTGTTCTCTAGTTATTTTCCGTCTCTGCTAGGCACCCGTAGATTGGAGTTAGCTTGTAAGATAACAAATTCAGTTTATTACGGAGTGTTTTATCTTTGTTGTTATTTCTTGTTGGCAGCTATTTTTTTGTTACCGCTGTCTTTAGTTGTAGAGTATGCAAAAAGTTAACAAGGCAAGTCAGCATCGCACCTTCGGTGCTGGACTCGCTAACGCTCGCCGCTTGCGGCGTTATGTTCTCAGGGAGAGGTTGTGAATTTGGAGCACTTTTTACGAGCCATGTTTATTGCTATAGCAATATGTTTTGTTCCAATTATGCTGTTTTACTGGAGTAATGAATCTGACTTAATAAAAATGGATTTTAAATACTTCTATGAATCAATACATTTTGTTTTAGTGTTCTATTTTATATTCTCAATTATTGGATGGATGTTAATTGGCTTTCCTGTGCATTGGGTGGCAGTAAAGTTCTTTAATCAGAATAAATGGTGTTATTTTTTAGGGATTCTAGCTTTCGGTATTCTGATTTCACTACCTTCTATGAAAATTGAATTGTTTTTGTTTTATGCAGGTATTTCGGGATTACAAGCAATCTTATTTTTGTGGTGGTTAGCAAGAGAACATAATAAGTTGCTTAAACGGACGTAAAACAGTTGGCTTGCGTTTGTAAGGTGATAACCCATAGAAATTTTAATCCGAACTCCACGAATTAGAGTAAAAAAACTAGCTCACTTTTGTACAAATGTGAGTTATAACATTCTGTGGAAATGACTATTCACGTAGCATTATTCAGTCGGTTTTAATTCGCGAAATAAAAAAGAGCATTAAGGATGAACTTAATGCTCTTTTTTATGGATAAATGCCTGCTCAAACTGTGTTGCGGTAATGGGTTTACCGTAGAGGTAACCTTGGCCTAAGTCGCATTCTTCGTGACGAATAAAGGCATCTTGTTCTAGGGTTTCTACGCCTTCGGCGATCACTTCCAAGTCCAGTTTCTTACCAATGGCAATAATTGCCTTGGTTAACTCTCTATTTTGTTCGTTTTCTTCGAGTTTACTAATAAAGCAGCGATCGATTTTTAAGGTGTCGAAAGAGTATTTTTGTAGATAACTTAAGGATGAGTAGCCTGTGCCAAAATCATCTAGGGAGATGCGGATACCGAGTTCTTGTAGTTTTTGGATGGCATTGTGGGCAATGTGTTCATCTTGCATCAGCATGCCTTCGGTAATTTCAAGTTCTAAGGCGGTCGGTGGCAATTGATAGAGGGTGAGTAAGTCGGCTATGTGTTCGCTAAAGCGGGGATTGCGCATTTGCAAAGGGGAAATATTGATGGCGATTTTAAACTCTTGGCCTACCTCGCGACACCATTTTGCCGCCTGAGACAGCGCGGTATGCAATACAAAATTACCAATATCGATAATCTGGCCATTACGTTCAGCTAAGGCGATGAATCTGTCTGGGGCGACATTGCCAAGGATGGGATTATGCCAGCGCAGCAGGGCTTCGGCACCAATCACTTGCTTCGTCTTTAAGTTAATAAAGGGTTGGTAATGCAGGCTTAATTCGTTCTTGTTCAGCGCATCGACCAAATGGGATTCCAGTTGATAGCGTAGGTTTAAAGCGGCTTGTGTATCTTGATTAAAGAAGCTGTGAGTTGAGCCATCAGCCTTGCTGATCGTCATGGCCGCTCCGGCTTTTTGCAGCAGGATGGCGGCATCGATACCATCCATAGGCGCTTGTGCTATGCCCATGCTCGAGGGAATCGTGATTACAAAATCAGCCACACCAAAGGGGGTATTACAGCAGTTAAGCACTTTATTGATGAGTTTATTGGTTTCGTTATTCGAAGGTTTGTGGGCTTGAATAATCACAAATTCGGCGCCAGCGATGCGGGCGATAAAGGTGTTTTCATCGGTATAGTGCTGTAAACGTTGGCTGAGAATCGTGAGAATTTTATCGCCAATCAGGTAACCATAACTGTCGTTGATGGATTTGAAATTACGCAGCCCAAGATAGAGTACTGAAATCTTTTCTTTGCGATTCACTTTTTCGAGCATGATCGACAGACTATTAATCAAATTGATGCGGTTGGGTAATCCCGTGAGCGGATCGTAGCTTTTATGGTATTCCAGTGAGGTTTCGGTGGAGGTGCGGTTTTCGATTTCTTTAATGAGCTTACCGCTAAGTTCGGCGAGTTCATGGGTGCGCTGTTGTACTTTTTGCTCTAGCTGCTGATTGTGCAGTTGTAGCTTAGCCTGTTGATAAAGGGTGACTAGGTTAGCTTCGATACCATTTTGAAACCGAGCGAGTAAGCTGCGAAAAGATTGGCGGTAATTATGCTCTTGGCTATCGAGCATGCAGATAGTGCCAAAGGCACTGCCATCTGGCCAACGTAAAGGTAAACCACAGTATGCGATCATGCCGAGTTTAATGTCAGGATTTTTGTCCCAGTTTTTATCTTTTAGGGCGTTAGGAATGTGGAGTTCCTTACCTTCTTTGATCACTGTTTCGCAGTAAAGCCCGTGGCCTAAACTGTCTTTATCATGTTTTTTATAGGGATTACCTTGGGTGCGGCTCGAGGTAAAGACCTCAATATCGGTTTGATGGACACGCATGATCAAAGCGGCGGGAGTGTCGACTAATTCAGAGAGCAAATCTAAGGTTTGTTGCCAGTTATCAACCATTTCTTGGGGAACAACGATTTTGTCTGTGTCGATCGTAATGTCGGCAAATAAACGATCTTTTTGAGACTGGTTAATGGCGAGGTTGTATGGCATGAATGCTCAGTCCTAGAGGCGCGATACTATCCATAAACTATAGTCTTTTTACTCATGATGTGAGTCTTTTCGATAAATTTAGTTACTGCAAAATCTCGGTTCTATCTTAAATGCTGCGCTGTTAGATCTCTTAAGTGTTAGGTAAGAATTCAACGGTACTCTAGCACTAAATGTTCTGGTTTTTGGATTTATTAGTGAATAACTATCTGAAAGATAAAGTTATGATGACATTTATGGATTTTGCTAAGGGGCATTTAATTACGCCGCTTTTAGTGTTTGCAGTGATCATAGTGGGGCTTGAATGGACTCACGCTGATATGAAAGTCGCGACTTTGTTATTTCATTGGCAAGGGGGCATCGACTCTTGGCCATTGAGAGGATATTGGTTGACCGAAGATTTACTGCATGTCACTGGGCGTAACTTTGTCATCTTGCTGGCGGTGAGTGTCGTAGTTGGCATTGCCTTTAGTTTTCGAAGTGATAGGGTAAAACCGTACCGCAAAGGTTTGATTTATCTATTTTGTAGCGTATTGGCGAGTGTGTTGCTGGTCCGAATTGGCAAAAGCATTACTCACATGACCTGCCCGTGGGATGTGATTGAGTTTGGCGGCCAGATGATACATTCATCCTTGTTTTCTCGTTTACCTAAAAGTGCTGAGTTTGGTCAATGTTTCCCTGGTGGCCATGCCAGTGGGGGATTTGCTTGGGTTGCCTTGTATTACGTGCTGCGTGAGTATCGCCCGCATTTAGCTAAGTTTGGATTAATCTTTGGTTTGAGTTTAGGCCTAGTATTTGGCATTGGCCAAGAGTTACGCGGCGCCCACTTCTTGAGTCATGATTTATGGAGTTTAGCCATAGCATGGACGTCCGCTAGCCTACTCTACTATGTGTTTTTTCTGCGCTCGCCTGCGTTTAGAAAGTCTAAATTGGTCGCTTTGGGTCAAATGTTCAAGGTTGCAAGTAGTGGAATATCGCAAAAATAACGAGCTGTGAAGCTAACGCCCTGAGTCCTTATTGGGTTCAGTATTTTTTATGGCTTAAAATCTAAATTCGAAGCGCATATCAGGTCTGCGTAGGCGAGATCTTTCATCTAACAGTTGGTTTTTTTCGTTGAGTAGACTGTTTTTCTGTTTCAATAAGTCAGCCTTGTCGGTGAGATTATTGATCTTGCCATCAAGACTGCTTATTTCCCTCTCTATGGTATTTAAGCGATCGGCAATCTCAGTTAAACGTTTGTTGGTCAGGTATTGTTGATGGCCTTGGTTATAGCGCTCAACAAACTGGTTATTACTGCAAACCCCATAATAACTTTCTCCCGCTAAGCCTACGCGGTAGCCATTTTCTGGCACGCAGTAACTGGCTAACCCTTGCTGGTATCCTTGTTTCCACTGCGCGGTATCGACATTGAGATTAAATTCACGACAATCTTTTTGATATTGATTTAATTGCCCAGAACTTGTCCCACGGTTGCCATCGGCAAGCCCAAGGGCAAACCAATCACTATTGGCGCATTCTTCAATCGATAAGCTGCTGCATTGAGTCAGGGATAGGACTGAAAGTGCGAGGAAAATGCTGGGATAGTGCATGGATAAGTTCTCTATATGTTGTGGCGTTTAGGATAAAGGCTCTTATGGGGGAGATCTAGCTATATATACCGCTATTTATACTGTAATAGATGCGTTTTGTTGGGCAAAATCCATCACAGTTTAGCGTATGAATGCATGATAACCAGCTGATATTGTGTTAGTTTGCGGTTAACTCTTTAAATGTCTGCTTTGGTGCTCGCTATGATTTCACTCATTTCATCTGTGCATTCTGCTTCATTACCGGCAGTTAAGTCGGCTCATCAATCCCTTGATACTGCCGAGCCAAATGGACTTAAATCCTTTACTTATGGTGCATTAGGGCTGGCGGCTCCTAAAGCTGAGGTCAGTTTTGATGGCAATGCAAGGAGTAAAATATCTGAGCCTAGTGCGGATGATGTAGATGACGTTAAGAGTTCAAACGACACTTATTACAGTGCAGGCCAAATATTGAAAGCGGCGGCGACTGTGGGCAGTGTGATTGCCTTGTTTGTTTGAGTTAAGTTCCTGCACCAATTTAGCTCTGGGTATTATTTCAACTGGCTTGAATTGGTATATTCGCCGCGGAATATGGCTTGTTGTTTTGAGTCTGGTTTTATTTGGGTGAGCATAAAAGAATATTCTTTTAGTTAAAGTGGTATTTTCAGTCTCTTTCTTTGCCAAAGCGCTGAGTAAATCTGGTATTGTGTTTAACACGCAAGTGCATTAGTTTTTACTTAAAATTCGTTTAACAATCCTAAACTATATTCATCAAACTTCCGCTGGAGACCGCTTTTGTATGAAGATTTGCCCGCAGTATTCCATATCATGCCTAAGTAAGGTATAAGGGCGCTATGAAAACTCCGAAACGAATCCAACCCCTGGTTGATGAAGGACTGGTCGATGAGGTCATTAGCCAGTTAATGAGCGGTAAAGAAGCGACTGTGTACGTTGTACGCAGTGGTGATGATATCCGCTGTGCCAAAGTCTATAAAGAAGCGGACAAGCGCAGTTTTAAGCAAGCTGTGTTATATCAAGAAGGCCGAAAAGTCCGTAACAGTCGTCGTGCGCGCGCGATGGAAAAAGGGTCTAAATTTGGCCGCGATCAGCAGGAAGAAGCTTGGCAAAATGCCGAGGTTGAAGCACTTTACCGTTTAGCGAATGCAGGTGTGCGGGTGCCAACGCCTTACGGCTGTTTCGATGGTGTGTTGCTGATGGAGTTAGTGACGGATGCCGAGGGCAATGTCGCGCCGAGATTAAACGATGTCAGTATGTCGGCAGAAAAAGCATTGAAGGATCATGCGTTGGTGATGACCTATGTTAAACGTATGCTCTGTGCGGGGTTAGTGCACGGTGACTTGTCTGAGTTTAACGTGTTAGTTGATAGTGAAGGGCCAGTGATTATCGACTTACCTCAGGCCGTCGATGCCGCTGCAAATAACCATGCTAAATGGATGTTAGCGCGTGATGTGAATAACATGACTCAATACTATGGTTTGTATGCTCCTGAGCTGCTAAAAACACAATACGCCAAAGAAATTTGGGCCTTGTTTGAAGCCGGTGAATTGAAGCCTGAAACGCCATTAACGGGTGAGTTTACCGAAGTGCTGGTTGAAGCCGATGTTAGTGCGGTCTTGGAAGAAATCCAAGCAGCCTTTGAAGAGGCACAAGAGCGTAAGCAGCGGATCCAAGAGGCAAACGAAGAAGACTATTAATCGTCAGTCGTTGTTTTTCACCCATAAAAAAGACGCTCAAAGTAGTAATGCCGATCAGTTAAGACAGATCGCTTGACGATCTCGCTGAAAAGATCAAAATCCGATGACCTCATGTCATCGGATTTTTTTATGCAACTCTCAGAAGCACTCGCCCGTACTCATATTACCCGCCTAACCGAATTCACCTGCTTAGCAGATGTGTTAGAACCTGAGTTAATTCAATCTTGCCTAGACTCTCAGGGCGTTGCGACGTTAAGACGGCGTAAATTGCCGATGGACGCGATGATTTGGGG
>NZ_JAKKRM010000011.1:0-163203 GCF_025654295.1 Shewanella sp. SM23 | reverse complement strand
AGCCTGTTAAGCCCATTGGCCTGGAAGTTGTTATGGCTAAAGACGGAAAAAAGCCAACCGCCCGAACAAGTCCCCAGTGTGCATTGGGCTTATCTAAGATTAGGAAAACTCGCGGGCTGGAATGACAGCAAACGAAGCGGAATTGTAGGCTGGGAAAGGTTATGGCAAGGATGGTTTAAACTGCAAACCATCCTTGAAGGTTACCAGCTAGCCTTGTCTCTTGAGCAAAAGATGTGATCAAGAGACAGACGCTATGGTAGGGATTTTTATTAGGCTGAAGAAAAGCTAAATAATGGGCTTAGGCATTACCCTTCACTTTCATATTCAGTGTCTTGGCAAAATCAAGCATGCGCGTCAGCGGGATCAGCGCTTTAACTCTTAAGTCTTCATCCACAAAAATCTCATGGGTGGTTTTATCGCTGTCGGCGAGTGACGCTTCAATGGCCTGTAGACCGTTCATCGCCATCCAAGGACAGTGGGCACAGCTCTTACAGGTTGCGCCATTTCCGCCCGTTGGCGCTTCAATTAAAATTTTACCTGGCGCCGCCTGCTGCATTTTATAAAAAATGCCGCGATCGGTTGCCACGATAAAACGCTCATTCGGCATGGTCTGCGCTGCTTTAATCAACTGACTGGTTGAGCCAACCGCATCGGCCATTGCCACCACACTGGCTGGCGACTCAGGGTGCACAAGAATAGCCGCATCTGGGTAAACGCTTTTCATATCGCGCAACGCGTTCGATTTAAACTCGTCGTGAACGATACAATCGCCCTGCCACATCAACATGTCGGCGCCCGTCTGCTTGGCAATATAGCTGCCTAAATGACGATCTGGTCCCCAAATGATTTTTTTGCCTTCGCTGTCTAAGTGCTCAACGATTTCAAGGGCAATGCTCGATGTCACCACCCAATCGGCGCGCGCTTTAACCGCAGCCGAGGTATTGGCGTAAACTACCACAGTATGATCTGGGTGCGCGTCGCAGAAAGCGCTGAACTTATCGATTGGGCAACCTAAGTCCAATGAACAAGTGGCTTCTAAGGTCGGCATTAAAATGGTTTTTTCTGGGCTTAAAATCTTGGCGGTTTCGCCCATAAACTTGACCCCAGCAACGATTAAGGTTTTTGCTGGATGATCGCGGCCAAAGCGCGCCATTTCTAAGGAGTCTGAAACGCAGCCGCCAGTCTCTTCGGCAAGGGCTTGGATTTCAGGATCGGTATAATAGTGGGCAACCAGAACGGCATCTTTTTCAATGAGCAGTTGTTTGATACGCGCCTTGTAATCGGCTTTTTGCGCATCGGACAAAGGCACTGGTTTAGGCGGAAACGGGTAATCAATGGTTTCTATTGTTGGAGCAAATGGGCTGGGGGCTAACTGACTCATAACACATCCATCAGGATAACTACGTTCGGGAATTATACGTAATCGGGATCAAAAGATTAACCCATTTGTGCAAAGCAAATAAAAAAGGACGCTTTTAGCGTCCTTTTAGTGTCAGTTATTCGTGCCAGCGGCTTAGCGCATCGCTAATAACATCTCTTGAGGCTGCTCAAGATACTGTTTCCACAGATTACAGAAGCGAGCAATCGTACCGCCATCGATCACTCTATGGTCACCTGACCAGCTCACTTGCATAATTTGGCGAGCTTCGACTTCCCCTTTCGCGTTAAATCGCGGTAGGGTTTGCAACTTACCTAAGGCCACAATCGCCACCTCAGGTTTGTTGATAATAGGCGTTGCTACTGTGCCACCTAAGGCGCCAATGTTAGAGATGGAAATCGTGCCGTCTTTCAGATCCGCTGGCGCCACGCGGCCGCTGCGGGCTGCTTGGGTCAGGCGGGTGATTTCTGCCGCCACTTCTAAAATGCTCTTATCCTGCACATCTTTGATGTTGGGCACCAAGAGACCGACTTTAGAATCCACCGCCATGCCGATATTGTGACGTGCCTTGTAAGTTAGTTCAGTGCAATCCGCATTCACTTGACTGTTCATCACAGGGAACTGACTTAACGCGAGCGACATCGACTTCATGAAGAAAGGCATCATGGTCAGCTTCACTTCATCTGACGAATACTTAACCTTCATGCTTTCACGCAGTGCTACTAAGTCTGTTAAATCAAACTCTTCACAATAGGTAAAGTGCGGAATGCTCGACACAGACTCCACCATCATGCGTGCCATCACAGCTTTTACGCCGCGAATCGGCTCAACCGCGTCAGCGCGTTGAGTCACTGTAGATGTTGGAACTTGGGTTTGAGATGTTTGAGTCGCTTGAACTGGCGCCTCTTTTACCTGAGCCACACTTGGAGCAGAAACATTGCTCGCGCCTTGTTGGAAGCGGGTGATATCTTCCTTATACACACGGCCATGCTTTCCTGTACCAGGTACTTGGCTCAAATCGATATCTAACGACCGCGCCATACGGCGAACTGCGGGGCTGGCTAAGGCTTTACCTTGGCGAGCAGGCTCTGCACTCACAGCCTGCGCTGCAGGTGCCGCATTGACCACAGTATCTGTGTTTGTTGTTGCCGCAGGTGCAGAAGCCGTCTGTTCAACTTCAATGGCAAATAAAGGCGCATGTACTTTAGCTAGCTGACCTTTGCGATAATGCAGTTTGGCAATTTTACCCGCTTTAATGGCAGGAATTTGCACCAGTGCTTTATCTGTCATCACGTCGGCAATCGGTTGATCTTCCTCAACCCAATCACCTTCACTCACCAACCATTCGACTAGCTCACATTCAACTATGCCTTCGCCGATATCTGGTAGCAAGAATTCTTCAATGCTGACAGACGAACTGGATGACGTGGTCGCGTTCGTGACTGCCACTGGCTCAGCAGCCTTTGCAACTGTCGCAGCTGTCGCAGCTGCAGCAGGTTCAGCCGTAACAGATTCGCCCGCGATTTCAACGGCACCTTCAATTTGTACGGCATAAAGCGGCGCATGCACTTTCGCAATATCGCCCTTCGCGTAATACAACTTAGTGACCACGCCCGCAAAAGGCGCAGGGATTTGCACTAAGGCTTTGTCTGTCATGACATCGGCAATCGGCTGATCTTCAACGACAGTGTCGCCTTCTTTGACAAGCCATTCAACCAACTCACACTCCACAACACCTTCGCCAATATCCGGCAAAATAAAATCTTTAATCATACCGGACTCCTAGAAGGTCACTGATGCTTTGATGGCTTCAAACGTTTTGAATGCATCTGGCATGTATTCTTTTTCATGAATGAGTGGGTACGGGGTATCTAAACCACAAACGCGGCTGATGGGCGACTCTAGATACAAGAAGCATTCTTGCTGAATCGTCGCCGCTATCTCACCAGCAAAGCCACCGGTTAATGGCGCTTCATGGTTGACCAGTAAACGTCCGGTCTTTTTGACTGAATCGGCAACAGTATCAATATCCCAGGGTGACAAGGTGCGTAAATCGATAACTTCACAGGAGATCCCTTCTTTAGCGGCCATGTCGGCGGCTTTTTCAAGGATTTCCATTTGCGCGCCCCACGCCACTAAGGTGATGTCTTTACCTTCGCGAACCACTTCAGCCTTACCCAGTTCAATTTCATAATCGCCCGCTGGCACTTCGCCAACCGATGCACGATATAAACGCTTAGGCTCAAAGAAGATCACCGGATTTTTGTCACGGATTGACGCCAACAGCAGGCCTTTGGCTTGCTCTGGGTTACGTGGTACAACGACTTTTAACCCCGGCGTCTGGGTAAAATAGGCTTCAGGTGATTGTGAGTGATAATGTCCGCCCGCGATGCCGCCGCCATAGGGCGTACGGAACACTAATCCACCGACATCGAACTCATTACCGCTACGGTAACGGAATTTAGCTGACTCGTTGACGATTTGATCAAACGCCGGAAAGATATAATCGGCGAATTGAATTTCAGCCACGGCGGTCATGCCATTTGAGGCTAAACCATTGGCAAAACCGGCAATACCTTGCTCTGTCAGCGGCGTATTAAAGCAGCGAGCGCGACCGAATTTTTCTTGAAGACCGGAGGTGGCGCGAAATACCCCGCCAAAGTGGCCCACATCTTCACCAAAAACCACCATGCGTTCATCGGCTTGCATGGCAATCGACAAGGCCTCATTGACGGCCTGTAACATATTCATTTCAGCCACGGCTTATAGTCTCCCTGCACTTTTTGGATAGGCTTGCGGATATTTCTTGATATGTTCTTTAAGATCGGCAAGTTGCTTTTTCAGCACTGGCGTCGGCTTGTCGTACACATCTTCAATAATTTCATCCAGCATAGGCACAGGAATTTTTTCAGCCACTTTTACTGCAGCCAATACTTCTTCACGATATTTCTCATGCAATTTCACATCATCCGCTTCAGCCAACCAACCTTTGTTGATAAGCCATAATTTGAAGCGTTTAACCGGATCGTGTTGCTGCCACTTGGCTTCTTCATCTTTCGAGCGATAACCAGAGGGATCGTCTGAAGAAGAGTGCGCGCCGAGACGGTAAGTCATGGCTTCAATCAGCACAGGGACATTATGCTCAATCGCATAAGCGCGAGCTTGCTGGGTTGCGGCTAACACGGCCAGCATGTCATTGCCGTCAACACGAATAGTGTGCATGCCATAACCCACACCGCGACTCGCAATACCGTTTCCGGCAAACTGCTCTTCGGTTGGGGTTGAAATGGCGTAGCCATTGTTACGACAGAAGAAAATCACTGGGCATTTCAGTACCGCGGCCATGTTTAGGCCAGCATGAAAATCCCCTTCCGATGCAGCGCCTTCGCCAAAATAACAAACCGCGACTTTGCGCTTACCTTGCATTTTTAAGCTGTAGCCCACACCGGTCGCCTGCGGGATTTGCGTGGCTAACGGTGAAGAAATCGTTTGATAATGCAATGCCGCACTGCCGTAATGGATTGGCATTTGTCGACCTTTACCAAGATCTTTCTCGTTACTGAACATCTGATTCATAAACTGTTCAGTGGTAAAGCCGCGATAACGCAGCGCCGCATGCTCGCGATATTGCGCGAGGATCACATCTTCTTGATCGAGTGCGGCCACACTGCCGACAATCGCCGCTTCTTCACCCGTACAGGTCATGTAGAAGCTGATGCGCCCTTGACGCTGGGCGCCAAGCATACGTTCATCAAGTACCCGAGTGAATACACAGGTATCGTAAATTTTAGTGGCTAAGGTTTCATCTATCACAGGCAAAACCGCGGTTTCATAAGTGGTGCCGTCGGCTTGTAGAATTCGAAGGATAGGAATGTGTAGCGATGCCTTATCCAAGAAGCCGACACGGTGCACTGTATCAGTGTTGAGTGTTGCTTTGCTCATATTGTGCTCTTGTTATCTCATTACGCATCAAAGCGTTTTGATGCGTCTGTTTATACGAATATGCCCGACGAACATTACGTTACGTTACGTTACGTTACGTTACGTTACGTTAACGTAAACTACCTATCAACCATTGGCATAGCTCAAACCACAAGTTATCCCTGCCACGCATGTATATATTGCTTTACAAGCCTAACGCACGTCCGCATTCACCGCAGGGATCAGGCAAATCACAGTGCGATTGCCAATAGGCACTTTGGCATTAGGGAACACGACAGACTCAAACTCGTGCTCCACTTTAATTTCTTGCCCACCTTCCCGCGCTAAAACAAAGCCCTTCGGGAAAGATCTGAAGTTTTCGACATCAGTTGCGAAGGTAAATTCAAAATCATCGAAATGTTTATTGATAACGCGGCACACTTGGTACAAGTTAACCTTATCAGCATCAAATGCATCTAGCTCCAACGGCTTAGCGATGATCAAGCGCATGAACATTTCATGGGTCGCGATAAAACGCGTCATGTCGTTCTGCCCCATGGGATACACTTTGCCAAGCTCAATGGTGAAAGCATCGGCGCCGTAACGTTCAGAGGAAAAATAGCTAAACGTCGTGGTTGGTTCGTGGTGAAAAAGTACCGTATCGACGCCGCTTGCGGCTAAAAACATAATTTGCTCGCCGCTAAAGGCGCGCCCTGGACGATAGGGATAGATAGCGAACTTTTCATGCTTCGAGGCGCGCATCGCCGTGTGCAAATCATAATGGATGCGCTGACGTCCATCGGCAACCGTAGTATAAAAACGATCGACATAGGCTTCGAGTTTTTTCGCGCGTACTCGCTCAGGGTTCACTAACCCTGGTGGATTGGAATGCTCACCACTAAATAGACGATTCATATTTTCGTCAATAATCCGCGTGCCGTTATTAATCGCTAATGGGTTACCAATGAGAAATAAAGTGCGCTGCTTTGCGATGATCTTTTGCTGTAGAAGTTGTTTAATTAAGCTATTGCAGAGTTCAATGGGCGCGGTCTCGTTACCGTGAACACCGCAGGAAAGCACAATATCTTTTCCTTCATTCTGTATTGGTTCGAAAACAATAACACCGGTATCCCACACTTCCACTTGAGTATGATCGCCTAAGTTAAATGAAAATTCGCCATCGAACTGTTCAGGATGGGCTAAGGTGAGCGCTAAAAAATCCTTTGAATCTAACAGAGCTTGTAACACAGAATTCTCCTTATAATGGTGTGTAACAGTATTGGCGCAATAGCATAAGTACAGGCAGTAATAACCACTTAAGCATTTATCTCACCGCGGTTAGTCTCACTCGCACCTAAAAAACGGCTTCAATACTAACACATGTTTTTAGTGCTGTTCTCAGACATTTATTGCCGTAGGACCCAGTTTTAAGCGGAATGACATTCAACTAAGCTGATTGTTAAATTCTTAGGACATTCCCTAAGAATTTCCCATGATAAATATTCCAGCTTGAGGCTTGCTTTTGCACTCAAGTTTTATCACAATCCTTAGCCATCTAGACTTCTATTGGATTTAATTATGGCGTTAGCAACCTTTGGTGCCGGCTGTTTCTGGGGCGTAGAGTATTTTTTTAGACAAGTGAACGGCGTATCGAATGCCACCTGCGGCTATATGGGCGGCAATAATGCGGCGACAACCTATGAAGAAGTCAAAAAAGGCAAAACGGGCCATGCCGAAGTGGTGCAAGTGGAATTCGATCCCGCCCTTGTCAGTTATGAAGACTTGCTCGATGTATTTTGGAAAAACCACAATCCAACGAGTCTGAACATGCAAGGCGGAGATATTGGCACTCAATATCGCAGTACCATTTTCTTCCACGACCGAGAGCAAAAAGCGGCCGCAGAAGCCTCAAAGTTAGCTTTTGCCCGCTCGGGCCGTTGGGGATTACGCCATATCGTCACTGAAATAGTGCCACTGCAACAGTTCCATGTTGCTGAGGAATATCACCAAAATTACATCGATAAGAATAACTTACCGAGTTGTCATATCGAGTACTAAATACAGTCAAATCAGTATTAGATCAACTACTCACAGCTGAATTAGATACAAACAAAAACGCACTCAAATCTGAGTGCGTTTGTTTTTTGATACTTTATAAACCTACTGCTGCATTAAGCGTTTAGCGCCTTATCAATTAATGCCTGCGCATCTTTGATGATCTCAGCCAAATGCTGCTCACTGATAAAACTTTCGCCGTAGATTTTAAATAACGCTTCAGTGCCCGATGGACGCGCCGCAAACCACCCATTAGCTGTGGTAACTTTGATGCCGCCAATCGCCGCATTATTGCCTGGCGCATGGGTTAACACGTTTTCGATTGTCTCACCGGCAAGCACAGTGGCATTTAAGGTGTCAGCATTGAGCAAAGCAAACTTGGCTTTGTTTTCAAGACTGATTGGGCTATCGATACGCTTATAGAAACTTTGGCCAAATTGTTTTACTAACTCTCGGTGACGCTGACCTGGGGTTTTCCCTGTCACCGCAAGAATTTCTGCGGCAAGTAACCCTAAAATGAAGCCGTCTTTATCTGTGCACCATGTACTGCCATCACGACGTAAAAATGCCGCGCCAGCACTCTCTTCACCGCCAAAGGCGATTGTGGCTTCGGCTAAACCGTCGACAAACCACTTAAAGCCCACTGGCACTTCGAGTAACTTTTTGCCGTGGAAAGCACAGATTTTATCGATAAGCGCACTCGATACTAAGGTTTTACCTATGGCTAAGGTATCGCTCCAATCTGGTCTGTGTGTCAGTAAATAATCGATAGCGACCGCAAGATAATGATTCGGATCCATCAAACCCGTACCAGGGCAAACTATGCCGTGACGGTCATAGTCGGGATCATTACCAAGGCATAAATCAAAGGATTCTTTATGGGCGAGTAACCCGGCCATCGCGTAGGGAGATGAGCAATCCATGCGGATTTTGCCGTCTTTATCCAGCGGCATAAAGCTAAAGCTTGGGTCAACTTTATCATTAACTAACGTGATATCGAGCCCATAACGCGCGGCAATCGGTGCCCAATAGAAAATCCCTGAACCACCGAGCGGGTCAACGCCGATGCGCAGCTTAGCGTTGGCAATCGCCTGCATGTCGATAACATTCTCTAAATCAGCCACATAGGGTGTAATCAAGTCAATGGCTTGCACATAACCCGAAGTCAGCGCATCGGCATAGGCTGATTTTTGCACGCCAACTAATGCTTGGCGCAGGTAATCATTGGCCCGCGATTCAATCCAAGCCGTGATATTACCTTCGGCCGGTCCACCATGGGGTGGATTGTACTTGATGCCACCGTCCTGAGGCGGATTGTGGGAAGGCGTAATGATCAAACCATCGGACAATGCAGCACCCGTAATATTGGCTTCGCGATTGGCGCAAATCACCCCATGGGAAACCACTGGCGTAGGTGTAAATCCGTCGTTCTGTTGGATTTTCACTGTGACTTTATTTGCCGCCAGCACTTCAATTGCCGACAAATAGGCCGCATAGGATAACGCATGGGTGTCAATCCCAAGGATCAGCGGCCCATCGATATTTGCCGATTGACGGTAGTCCACTACAGCTTGGGTAATCGCCCAAATGTGTTGTTGGTTAAAACTGCCATTGAAGGCGCAGCCTCTGTGCCCAGAAGTGCCAAAGGTGACGCGTTGTTGTACGTCATCCATATTTGGCGTGATGCTGTAATAATGGCTCATCAGTTTTGGAATATTGACCAGATCCGTCTGATTAGCGATTTGTCCTGCCCTTTGATGTATTGCCACCGATGGCTCTCCTGCACTCAATTACAATTAGAAAAAGTAGAAAAATGTCGTACTAACTTGGCTCATCCGCGGATTAAACGCGCTCGGCGATACCCGCTGCTACTGTCGCATCACAACCAAATTGCACTAAAACTTCCGATAAAATAGTGCGTTTCTTGGCGGTATTGTTGTTACTCGTTACCCAGAAACCACTTGTACCAATTTCTTTTGGGTTAGCCGAAGCACTCGCTTCGAGCAGTTGCTCCTTAGAGCGAGCAAAATACAAACGATCGCGCCCTTGGATCTGCAAAATTTGTGAGAATTGCTCTGGGGCTAATTGATACAAACTTTCGAGCAAAAACAGAAAACGACCTACTGCGCCTTTTTGCTGCGATAACTGATGTTCATCGACTAAGCGACTAAAATCATTCACTGCTGGCACTGTTTGCGCCGCGACGGGCTGAATAGGTTCAGCTTCAAGGCTCGGTTGGCTAATCGCCAAAGGCTGAGGTTGTTCGACCGCATCGACGGACAGGCCGAGTAATCGACGAAGAATGTCAGAGGCGCTCTCACCAATTCGTTCTGTTTTGCTGGCAATATGACGATAGAGCTCTTCATCTACTTCGATATATTTCATAACCTTAATTATCCTTTGTTATTCAACAGGCTTAACCGAAAAAAGTGTACCACAGCGATCGGGGCAGATCATTGCGATCTGTTACCAGTGTATCTATCTCTATCAATCTGATAAAGCGCCATTATTCTAAAAGTGCGGGAAATAGCACAGCAAACTAGCAGTTAATCGACAATTGCCGAAAAAGCACACAAGTTACTGGCCGCCCCCACTATAGAAATAGCAACTGACTTGTCAAGCCAACGGCATTAAGGGCACAATTCGCGTCACGCTAAGCTAAAAATCTCCAACAGGAATCACCATGAACTTTGTTTCTACAGGCCAAGGACCCGCAGTGCTCTTGATCCACGGCTTGTTCGGTAATCTAGATAACCTCAAAGGTCTAGGGCAAGTATTAGAAAATCAGTATCAAGTTATTCGTGTCGATGTGCCCAATCATGGTTTAAGTGAGCATTGGGATCAAATGGACTACCCTCGCCTCGCCACTGCAATGATCAGCTTGCTCGACGAACTGGCTATTGAACGCGCCCATATTGTGGGTCACTCCATGGGGGGTAAAATCGCCATGGCGACGGCGTTAGCCTTTCCTGAGCGCATTATCAGTATGGTGGCAGCCGATATCGCCCCCGTCGCCTATGAGCCAAGACACGACACAGTGTTTGCGGCATTAGAAAGCCTGCCCTTAGAAGGCCATACCGACAGACGCTTTGCCCTAAACCACTTAATTGACAATGGTATTGACGAAGCAACGGCACAATTTTTACTCAAAAATCTACAACGCACTGATACTGGTTTTCGTTGGAAAATGAACTTAAGTGGTCTAAAGGCTTGTTATCCTAATATTATTGGCTGGCAAAATCAGACACTAAATCCAGTACAAAGCTATGCTGGACCAAGTCTGTTTATTCGCGGCGGCGACTCAAATTATGTCACTAGCGAGCACAGAAGCGCTATCATGGCGCAATTCCCCGCGGCACAGGCAAAAACACTTGAAGGATGTGGTCATTGGTTGCATGCGCAAAAACCCGTCATTTTTAACCGGATCGTGTCTGAATTTATTGACAAACATTCAATGTAAATCAGCAGCAAACTCGACCGAAAGCATATGGCAGCCGCCATCTTGTTGTGATATATTCGCGCCTCTTTTGGCCTTAGAACACTCTCAAGGACTAAGAAAGTATGTTATCTCAGTACATGGAACAAATTGAAACCATCGGCCTGAACCTGTTTTTTGCCTCGATATTTTTCTTTATCGGCATGGCCATCCACGATGTGCTTAAACAAGGTAACGTGCCAAAATTTGGTCGATTTATTGTTTGGTTAGTGTTATTTCTCGGCTGCGCCGGGTTTATTGTAAAAGGTATTATCCAGATCACTTGGGAAGGCTCAGGGATCGGTTAACAATAAGAACATGGCAAAAGAAGCAACTGACAGAACCACCATTGACCTTTTTGCCAATGAAAAGCGCCGGGGCCGACCACGTAGCAATCCTTTGTCCCGTAGCCAACAGCTTAAGGTCAACAAACGCAATCAAATCCAGCGCGATAAAGCCAACGGATTAAAGCGAATAGAGTTAAAGGTGTCACAAGATTTGTATGACGCCTTGAATGAGCAGGCATTGGCCAGTAACATCAGCCGTAGCCAGTTAATCGAATTAATTCTTCAGCAACAAGTTGAGTGCTGAACGAGTACCAGCAAGATTAACCTAATAAGTGAACTAGACATTAAAGGATAGACAATGGCAACTGTAGGTCTTTTTTTCGGTAGCGACACAGGTAACACCGAAGCTGTAGCCAAGATGATCCAGAAAAAACTGGGTAAAAAAATGGTTGAGGTGAAAGATATCGCCAAAAGTACCAAAGAACAGATTGCAGAGTATGACTTGCTGCTGTTCGGCATCCCGACCTGGTATTACGGTGAAGCGCAATGTGACTGGGATGATTTCTTCCCTGAATTAGAGCAAATTGATTTTACTGACAAACTTGTCGCTATTTTTGGTTGTGGTGATCAAGAAGACTACGCTGAGTACTTCCTTGATGCCATGGGCATGGTTGGCGATATTGTTCAGGCCCGTGGTGGCATCATCATCGGCCATTGGCCAACTGCAAGCTACAATTTTGAAGCCTCTAAAGGTCAAGTCGATGACGACCACTTTATTGGTTTAGGTATCGATGAAGATCGCCAGCCAGAGCTGACTGAAGAACGTGTTGATGCTTGGGTTAAGCAAATTTACGAAGAAATGTGTTTAGCTGAATTAGAAGATTAATTCTGTTAACCATTTGATTAAAGCGGCTTAACGCCGCTTTTTTTATGCATATATTTCTGACTAAGAATAACGACATACCACACTCATGACCAACACACTCCGCTCCACTCATTGGGATATCTTTTGTACCGTCGTCGATAACTATGGCGATATTGGCGTCACTTGGCGTTTAGCCAAACAAATGGCTAATGAGTACCACATTCCCGTTAATTTGTGGGTCGATGACCTCGCAAGCTTCTCGCATATCTTACCGACACTCTATCCACTAAAAGCCACTCAAACCTTCAATGGTGTGAATATTATTCATTGGAAAGAGCCTTTGCCTATAAAGTTTGTTGCAGGAGCTGTGCTCATCGAAGCCTTTGCCTGTGAATTACCCGAACAGGTAAAAGCGCAGCTGGTTTATTTACATCAGAACGCCCCAAAATCTGTACCTGTCTGGCTGAATTTAGAGTATTTAAGTGCTGAGGATTGGGTTGAAGGCTGCCATGGTTTGCCATCGTTACAAGCCAATGGTTTGAAGAAGTATTTCTACTTTCCCGGTTTTAGCGCCAAAACGGGTGGACTCATTTGCGAGCAAAATTTGTTTGCAGAGCGTGATGCTTGGCAAGCTGATACTGCCAATAAATTGCAGCTTTTTACTGATCTAGGTCTTAAGGACATTCAGGCACAAGACACTGTTATTAGCGTTTTTAGCTATGAGACCGAGGCGCTACCTGCATTATGTGAGTTATGGCAGCAATCGGCAGAAAAAATCCATG
The DNA here is from genome assembly GCF_025654295.1 of Shewanella sp. SM23. Taxonomy (NCBI): domain Bacteria; kingdom Pseudomonadati; phylum Pseudomonadota; class Gammaproteobacteria; order Alteromonadales; family Shewanellaceae; genus Shewanella; species Shewanella sp. SM23. The sequence goes on along the minus strand of NZ_JAKKRM010000011.1, from coordinate 150,440 downwards.
CGCTAATCCCAAAGGGGCGTAGCTTAAACAGTCTGACGCATTTACTGCCCTGTGAAATTGCCGCTCTAGTGCCGGGTCAACAGATAAATCATGGTAATTTAACCCTGCACATTTTACCTATGACAGACCAACAAGGGTTTGATCGCCTGCTCTGGAGCTGTGATTTTAATATCGTGCGCGGTGAAGATTCCTTTTTACGTGCCCAATGGGCCGCAAAACCCTTCATTTGGCACATTTATCCCCAAGAAGATGATTATCACCTCGTAAAATTAGAAGCTTTTCTCAAACTTTACTGCGATAATCTGCCACCTAAAATTGCTTGTTATTGGTCTGAATTGAATCTCGCGTTCAACCAAGCACAGCAATCAGCCGTGAGCCTTCACTGGCAAAACCTTAATCCTGTTAATTTGCCCTTGTTGCATCACCATGCTAAACAATGGCCAATTAATGCATTAAATGCTGCAGATCTCGCTACTCGACTAGTTCAGTTCGTTAAAAACAGCTAAGATACTGCGCGAAAACAGAAAAATCTAAATATAGGAAATAGTGTAATGAAAACTGCTCATGAAATCCGTCCTGGTAACGTGATCATGTTAGATGGCAGCCCATGGGTTGTGCAGAAAACTGAAACAACTCGTTCTGGCCGTAACGCTGCTATCGTTAAGTTAAAGTTGAAAAACTTGCTGCTTAACTCTGGTACTGAAACGACTTTCAAAGGTGAAGATAAGTTAGAAGACATCATCCTAGATCGTCTTGACTGCACATATTCTTACTTTGCAGATCCTATGTTTGTATTCATGGATGCAGAATACAACCAATACGACGTAGAAGCTGAAAACCTAGGTGATGCAGCGGCTTATATCGTTGACGGTATGGAAGAAACTTGCCAAGTGACTTTCTATGATGGCAAAGCTATCTCTGTTGAAATGCCAACCACTATCGTACGTGAAGTGATCTACACTGAGCCTTCAGCTCGTGGCGATACTTCAGGTAAAGTGATGAAGCCAGCGACTATCACTGGCGGTGGCACAGTAAGTGTTGCTGACTTCGTGAAAGTAGGCGACAAAATTGAAATCGACACTCGTACTGGTGAATTCAAGAAGCGCGTTTAATCGCCCTTCTCGTTTCCAGACGAAGAAAAGCCAGTGCTTGCACTGGCTTTTTTGTTGCTGTTTTTTTAGTGATGTGTCGAGTCACTCAAGGGAATAGGCGTTATCCAGCAACATCCCCTCATTAAATAAGCGTTAGCATTGCGGCCCTAAGAAACGTCGCTCCCAAGCCCCTATCTCACTCAAATAACTTTGGAATTCAATTTCCTTCACCGATACAAAGCCAGTGACAAAATCATCCCCGAGTAAGCGTCGTGCCGAGTCACTTTGGCACATTTGCGTTAACGCAGCTAAAAATGTCTGCGCGAGGTCATGGCTGCTATCGTAGGCGCTCCCGGTTTCTGGTGCACTTGGCGATAATTTTTCTTCCATTCCGGCAAGGCCCGCAGCCAAAGATGCGGCAATCATAAGGTACGGATTAGCATCGGCGCCCGCAATACGATTCTCTACCCGTCTCGCCACTGGAGCACTTAATGGCACACGTAGGCCCGTGGTGCGATTATCAACGCCCCAGCTTAAATTAATCGGCGCTTGACTGCCGGAAATGTAACGTCTAAATGAATTGATATTGGGTGCAAATAACAACATTAAATCAGGTAGATACTTTTGTAATCCGCCGATATAGTGGTGAAAACGGTCAGTGTCGCTACCATCTGCATGGCTGAAAATATTATTACCTTTATCATCGACGACACTTTGATGTAAATGCATAGAACTGCCGGGTTGACCCGCTATGGGTTTCGCCATAAAAATCGCATTCAAGCCATGTTTTATGGCGATTTCTTTCGCGGCGTATTTAAACATAAAGGCTTGATCTGCAAGAGCCAGCGGATCGCCATGCACTAAGTTAATTTCATATTGTGATAGCCCCATTTCATGGATCCAAGTATCACCTTTAATCCCAATCGCATCGATAGCGGCATTAAACTCATCCCAAAATGGTGCGAGTTCATTGAGCATATTCATGCTAAACGCGGATTGACCATTTTCAGCTCGGCCACTTTTTGAAATGGGTGCCTGATACGGCACACTCGGATCGGTATTGGCTTCAGTCAGATAAAACTCAATCTCAGGGGCCACCACGGGCGTTAACCCAAGGGCTTGGTAACGGGCCAACACATTTTTTAACATAGAGCGCGGCGCAAATGGACATAAATTGCCATCCAGTAATACGCAGTCATGGATGGCAAATGCGCGCGGCACTGTGCTCCATGGGATCATCTTGAGAGTGCTGTAATCGGGGACGAGTAAAAGATCAGGATCAGCATCAGGGAAAACAGTATCGTAGGAATACTCACCGGTAATCGCTTGCATCGAAATCGCTTGGGCAATACGTAATTCAGCACCCTGAGCAAAACTTCGGGCTGGCATAAGCTTTCCCCTTGGATAGCCTGAAATATCAGGGAATAAACATTCGACATCACGTATTGTGCCGTGCTCGAAAAACGCAGTAAGAAGAGTTGAGTCCATTTGATTCGTTTGCCACTAATGTTGAAAATAATGCCCTGAAGGTTGCAAAGTATAATCAGGCTTTGATTTGAAAAGCTACATGGCGACGATGAAATATGTAAAATATAAATGACAATTCCGTAAAATATAATTTGACATCAGTTGAAAATCTTCATTTAGCAGTGTAATCGTGTTTATTCTAATTCAAGCCTCATCACTCTTTACTCACCCTTTACTCACTCTAGCCGCCTAACCCCATTACGGCAGACATAAAAAAACCAGCCGTAGCTGGTTTCTTATATTAATCGTGACAGAAGTTATGCAATCACAATAAAGCCGATAAATGCTATTACTGCTGCGATAAGTGCATAAGGTAACTGACTCACAGCATGGCTCACTAAGTTACAACCTGAGCCTTGGGCGGCCAATACGGTTGAATCTGAGTAGAAGCACGCTTGACTACCAAATGATGATGCAGACAATAAGGCCCCAATGACTAATGGGATGTCCGCCCCAACCGCTTGCGCTAATGGCATCACGATAGGAATCGTCACGGCAAATATACCCCAGCTCGAACCTGTGGCAAACGCGAGTATAGCCATAGATAAAAACACTACCGCAGGCAGCAATTTAGGTGTCATAAATGGGCTTAATGACTCAATGACGTACTGCGGCAGTAACAACTGATCGCACACATCCTTAAACACAAACGCCGCAATCACAGTGCTAATGGCTGGTAGCATGCTTTTAAAGCCATCGATCATTTGGTCCATCATCTCTGAAAATGGCATCAAACGCTGCACTGCATAATAAGGAATCGTGATAACTAAGGTCGCCAGCAAGCCTTTCCACACGTCGATATCAAAGTACACGGTAAAGGCAACTAACAAACCAATAGGCACTAAAAAGTTATGCAGTTTGCCCTGATTATCGGCGTGCTTAAATTCCTCTTCTATGGCTTTAACCGCATATTCATCCGAAGTTTGCACTTGGTCGAAATCCACTTGCGCTTCAGCGGGTTCACCTTGGGCAGCGCGCAGCTGCGCAGTCTTCATTGGACCAATGGCGGGCACAATACCTAATGCGACAAGTAGCACCATAGCCACAGCTAACCAAGCATAAAGCATGTAAGGAATGGCTTGCATATAAACTGCAATGCCTTGACCTTCGGCTGCCACACCGTTATCCACCAGTAATCCACCAAAAAATACCGCCCAAGTCGATAATGGCACTAACACGCACACGGGCGCGGCGGTGGAGTCCACGACATAGGCGAGCATTTCACGGGACACTTTAAATTTATCCGTTACACGCTTCATGGTTTCACCCACGGTCAACGCATTGAGATAGTCATCGATAAAAATCACGATCCCAAGGATAAAAGTCATTAATAGGGAAGATTTAGGTCCTTTCGCCAATTTAAGTGCATTGCGGCCAAACGCTAATGCGCCGCCAGTTCGTACTAAAAGTGCGATGAGCGCGCCAAAACCACCACACACCAGAATCAACCAACCTATGGTTTCATCGGCCATAACCTTCAATGACACACTAGCAAAATTGTTTAAGACTTGACTGGGATCGAGTAACAGGAAACCGGTTACCGCACCTATGATCAAAGATAAAATAGGACGGCGTAACCAAATAGCTAACACCAATACCACCAAAGGTGGAATGAGACTTAACGCTGTCGGTTCAGACATGCACTTAGGTCCTCTAAATAAATCGCCTAAAAGGCAAATGGTTTTAGAATAACGCCTGAAATCAACACGATTCAGAACGTCAACACAGCTGCTTCATGATGACTAACCCTGAAGATAAAACCCGCGAATTGCTTGCTATCTAAGGTGCCTTGCCAAAAACATCGCGCAGAAAATAAAGCGCATCGAATATTGAGTCAACTATAAATTTAACTTGATAGAAAATAAATTTAATTCCCGCGAGACAATTTTACATAACCATATAATTTAGAAGACTTTTAACGCCATCGCAACTTAAACATTTATGATCTTCTTAGCTTAATAAGCATTCAATAAATATGCCTAATTATCACAAGATAAAATGCCGCTTGCATAAGTTTACCTTATCAAAAATCTGTGATTAAAAATCAACCATTAAGTATCAGCTAAAATACATTTTCTTCTGTCACGATTAATATGGCTAATATAGAGAAATCAAATATGAGTCAGCTAATGAAAAACGCATTTTCATCTTTCGAAATGAAAAAACATAAACAAGATTCCCCTACCAACCCAATAGATAAACAATCTTAAAATCATGCCAATGTCAGAACATAAAACTTGTGCAGATTTCTTTAATCGACTGTTAAAGCATATTTAACTGAGGGATATTTATAAAAAAAGCGCAATTCTGTGCTTATCCCCCCTTTCATCTGCAATGAAATTTCGTTATGGTGCGCTAACTTAAGCCAAAACTTTATGCATGTTCCGAGGTGTAAATGCGCCCTATCATCAAATCCAACAAGCTGGATACCGTTTGCTATGACATCCGCGGCCCAGTGCACAAGGAAGCCAGACGTTTAGAAGACGAGGGGCATCGAATCCTCAAACTCAACATTGGTAATCCGGCCCCCTTCGGTTTCGAAGCGCCTGAAGAAATTGTGCGCGATGTGATCCTCAATTTACCCAGTGCCCAAGGCTACTGTGAGTCAAAAGGATTATTCTCTGCCCGTAAGGCCATAGTGCAGCATTATCAAGCCCAAGGGATTTTTGGTGTCGATATCGAAGATATCTATATAGGTAACGGCGTTTCAGAACTTATTATGATGGCAATGCAAGGCCTGCTGAATACCGATGATGAGATCTTAATCCCCTCACCAGACTATCCCCTGTGGACAGCAGCGGCGAATCTCGCGGGCGGCAAGGCTGTGCATTATCGCTGTGATGAAGAAGCGGACTGGTTCCCCGATCTCAACGACATTAAAAGTAAAATTTCATCACGTACTCGCGGCATAGTGCTGATTAACCCGAACAACCCAACCGGAGCGGTATACAGCAGAGAATTACTGCTGCAAGTAGTTGAACTGTGTCGTCAACATGATCTGATCCTTTTTGCCGATGAAATTTACGATAAAATTTTATACGACGAAGCCAAGCATATTCCTGCTGCGGGTCTATCAGATGATATTTTAACTGTTACTTTTAACGGTTTATCAAAGGCTTATCGTGCAGCAGGATTTCGTGTTGGTTGGATGATGTTATCTGGCAATCTTAAGGCTGCTAAAAGTTACATCGAAGGCTTAGAGATGCTGTCCTCGATGCGCCTCTGTGCAAACGTGCCCAATCAACATGCAATTCAAACCGCGCTCGGCGGTTATCAGAGTATTAACGAGCTTATTTTGCCTAATGGCCGCCTCACAGTCCAAAGGGATGCCTGTTACGAATTGCTTAACCAAATTCCAGGCGTGAGCGTTAAAAAACCCAAGGGCGCACTCTATGCCTTCCCGAAACTGGATATGAAAAAATTCAATCTGCGGGATGATGAGCGTTTAGTGCTGGATTTGCTCAGAGAAAAGAAAATTCTGTTAGTGCACGGCACGGCCTTTAACTGGCCTGAGCCCGACCATTTACGAGTGGTTTTCTTGCCCTATAAAGAAGATCTGAAGAAAGCATTTACCGAGTTTGGTGCCTTCCTCGAAAACTATCGACAATAGAATATCCCTTTAACGGTTTGAGACATAAAGCGATCCTAGTGGTCGCTTTATTTTTAGCTATTTATTTAAATCCTCTACGCTCATGCTCACGTGTCATCCAAGGCTGTGATAATCTAAGACTTCACTAGCGTCAATACTGCCTATTCACTTGTTTCATGTCTTCCATTGCAGCTTGCCGCCTTCCGATTTCACTCTTTAGCAGGAAAACTATGAGTCATTTATTTGCCCATTTAGCTCGCATGAAACTTATCCAACGCTGGCCTTTGATGTACAACGTTCGCACTGAAAATGTTCAAGAACACTCGCTGCAAGTTGCCATGGTGGCCCATGCACTGGTGATCATCAGCAATAAAAAGTTCGGCACAACGCTCGATCCCCATCAAGCCACCAGTTTGGCGATTTTCCACGATGCCAGTGAAATTCTCACCGGTGACTTACCGACGCCAGTGAAATACTTCAATAAAGAAATCGAAGCCGAGTATAAAAAGATTGAGGCGATTGCCGAGCAGCGCATGTTAGATATGGTACCTGAGGAATTTAAAGAAGATTATCGCAATCTGTTCATCAGTGATTACGCCGATCCCGTTTACAAGACCATAGTTAAATCCGCCGATACTCTGTGTGCCTATCTTAAATGCCTTGAGGAAAACCGCGCTGGCAACAGTGAATTCAATACTGCCCGTAAGCGTCTCGAAGACATGCTGGCGACAAATCCAGATCCCGCAGTACAGTATTTTATGAGCTGCTTTGTGCCCAGTTTCACCTTGAATTTAGACGAAATTAACAAGATGCTTTGATTTTCCACTCTCGCTAGGAATGCATATGACTTCAAGTGTTTGGCAAGAACGCCGTCATGGTGAAGATAAACAACGGCGCTTTGATCACCGCAGCCCCTACCAAAGAGACAGGGCGCGTATTCTCCACTCGGCCGCCTTTCGCCGCCTTCAGGCCAAGACCCAAGTGCTCGGCGTTGGCATGAATGACTTCTATCGCACCCGATTAACCCACTCACTCGAAGTCTCGCAAATTGGCACTGGCATAGCCGCGCAGCTCAGACGCAAATATCCACAACATAAACAACTGCTTTGCTCTATGAGCTTATTAGAGTCCCTGTGCTTGGCCCACGATATTGGTCATCCTCCCTTCGGCCACGGTGGCGAAGTGGCATTAAATTACATGATGCGCGACCACGGCGGTTTCGAAGGCAATGGCCAAACTTTTCGTATTTTATCGAAACTTGAGCCCTATACCTTAGATTTTGGCATGAACTTATGCCGCCGAACTATGCTCGGGATTTTGAAATACCCTGCGCCGCACTCGAAGCTATTTGTCGCGGGTGAACATAATGAAATCACCAACCACAGACAGTTAAAACCGTCACAATGGCCGCCGGTTAAGGGCATTTTCGACGATGATAACGACATCTTCGCTTGGGTGCTTGAGCCTTTGTCTGAGGCGGATAGCCGTCGTTTTACATCGACTCAGCAAGGTTCACACCCCGCCCTGCACCACTATCCACATCTGCGAACCCAGTTTAAATCCTTCGATTGCTCGATTATGGAACTGGCAGATGACATCGCTTATGCGGTGCACGATCTCGAAGATGCGATTGTGATGGGCATAGTCACAGCGTCCCAGTGGCATCAAGATGTGGCGCCGACACTGACGAACAGCAGTGATGCTTGGATAAAACAAGAGCTGGCAGATATTGGCAACAAGCTGTTTTCACATGAGCATCACCTACGTAAAGATGCCATAGGCACACTCGTTAATGGCTTTGTCACCGCTATTGTTATCTCAGAAGATGACGTGTTCGAAGAGCCATTATTGCGCTTTAATGCGACGTTAGAGCCAGAATTTGCCATTGCGCTCAATGTGCTCAAGCAACTGGTTTATAAATACGTGATCCGTAAACCTGAGATCCAAATGCTCGAATATAAAGGCCAGCAAATTGTGATGGGATTATTTGAAGCCTTCGCTTCCGATCCCGAGCGTTTACTGCCACTGAACACCCAAGAGCGCTGGCGCGAAAGTGAGCAACAAGGCTTAAACAGTCACAGAGTGTTGGCGGACTATATTTCGGGGATGACAGATGAGTTTGCGGGGCGACTGTATCAACAGCTATTTAGCCCCAAAGCGGGCTCGAATGTGGAGCTGAGCAAGGAAATGTAGGCAAGCAGACATTGCACGGCCGACTTGCTATAAATCCAGACCGTTTGTAAATGTGCGAGTTACTGTAAAAACCAGACTTTCTACAGAGTCAGCTATCGCCGCCGTTCTTTATCAAAATGCGAAAAATAAAAGACAAAAAACCACCTCGCGGTGGTTTTTTATTTTGTCACTATTTCAAGCTCGATTTATAAAGCGCCAATGGCATCTTTACAAAGTTGAGTGATACGATCCCAATCGCCGTGTTCCATTGCATCCGTTGGCGCAATCCAGCTGCCACCAATACAATCGACGTTTTTCAGCGCTAAATAATCTTTATAGCTACTTGGCGTAATACCACCTGTTGGGCAGAAGCGAATATCCGCTAGCGGACCCGAGAAGGCTTTAAGAGCATCAACACCACCCGAAGCTTCGGCTGGGAAGAATTTAAAGTGGGTGTAACCGAGCGCCATACCCGTCATCACTTCTGAAATGCTCGCAACCCCTGGAATTAAAGGGATTGGACCATGCATACCCGCTTTGAGCAGTTCAACCGTTGCACCTGGGGTAATAATAAACTGCGCACCCGCGGCAATCGCAAGATCAAGCTGAGCTTCGTTTAAAATAGTACCCGCGCCCACTAAGGCCTCTGGCACTTCTTTGGCGATTTTAGTGATAGCTTCGAGTGCACAAGGAGTACGCAAAGTCACTTCTAATACGCTAATGCCGCCGGCAACCAGTGCTCGCGCTAATGGCACCGCATGTTCAATCTTGTTAATCACCATAACAGGAACAATAGGGCTGCGTTTAAAAATATCTTGTGGCTGTAGTGACCAGTTATTCTCAAGCATTGCGTTATTCTTCCTTTGTATTAATAAAGTTCATCGATGGCATTAGTACAACGCGCACCAGTTTCTGGACTACTTAGATTTGAACGTAGCGCACTAAATAACTCTCGGCCCATGCCATAACGTGAGCGATGTAAATCCACAATTCCCGCGGCTCTGGTGGCAAGTTCAGCTTCAGATACAAGCAAGCTCAGTTCGCCAGTTAACGCATCGACACGGATCAAGTCGCCATCTTGGACTTTGGCAATTAAACCGCCATCTAAGGCTTCTGGCGTTAAATGAATGGCCGCAGGGACTTTACCCGACGCGCCAGACATACGACCGTCGGTCAGCAGCGCGACTTTAAAGCCTTTGTCCTGAAGCGTTCCCAATAATGGGGTTAACTTGTGTAATTCTGGCATACCGTTGGCTTTCGGGCCTTGACCTTTAACCACCACAACACAATCTCTATCCAGAGCACCGGCTTGGAACAAGGCATCGAGTTTGTTTTGATCGTCAATCACCACTGCGGGCGCTTCAACGACACGATGTTGTTCTTGTACTGCTGACACTTTGATCACAGCGCGGCCTAAGTTACCTTTGAGTAATTTTAAGCCACCGTTGCCTTGGAAAGGTGATGCGACTGACGTTAACACTTCAGTATCTAAGCTAGTCGTTGGACCATCGACCCAGCGCAGTTCACCGTCGAGCAGCCTTGGCTCTTGGGTATAACGGCGTAAACCAAAACCCGCAACGGTATTCACATCTTCATGCAATAGACCCGCATCAAGCAATTCTTTGATTAAGTACGCCATGCCACCGGCTGCATGGAAATGATTAATATCGGCATGACCGTTTGGATACACACGCGCCACTAATGGGACAGCATCGGATAATTCAGAAAAATCATCCCAGTTCACAATAATACCGGCAGCACGAGCCGCGGCGACAATATGCATCGTCAAGTTAGTTGAACCACCAGTAGCCAAAAGTGCCACAATGCCGTTAACCACAGATTTTTCGCTGACCACTTCACCGATTGGGGTATATTGAGTCCCCATTTCAGTTAAACGGCACACTTGCTTAGCCGCCATCTTATTTAACGCTTCGCGCAGTGGATCGTCAGGATTCACAAAAGATGATCCCGGTAACTGCAGACCCATCACTTCGAGCATCAGTTGATTTGAGTTTGCCGTGCCGTAGAAAGTACAGGTTCCCGCACTGTGGTAAGACTGGGCTTCAGCTTCTAACAGCTGTGCACGGTCTACTTTACCTTGAGCAAATTGTTGACGAATACGGGCTTTTTCTTTGTTCGGGATACCTGATTTCATCGGCCCTGCCGGCACGAATAACATAGGTAAGTGACCAAAACTTAAGGCCCCTATGAGTAAGCCTGGAACAATTTTATCGCAAATACCGAGCAGTAAAGCGCCATCGAACATGTTGTGAGACAAGCCCACAGCCGTTGCCATCGCAATCACTTCACGACTCAGTAAGCTCAATTCCATACCGGGTTGACCTTGAGTCACACCATCACACATGGCCGGAACACCGCCTGCCACTTGTGCAACACTGCCAACTTCCTGACAGGCTTTTTTAAGCAATTCAGGATATTTTTCATAGGGTTGGTGCGCAGATAACATATCGTTAAATGCCGTCACTATGCCGATGTTCGCTTTATTCAATTGACGCAATGCATTTTTGTCGTCTGGATTACAGGCGGCAAAACCATGGGCTAAGTTGCCACAGCTCAATGAGCTACGGTGTACACCATGGTTACGGGCATCATTCAATGCGGCGAGATAACCTTCACGTGACGCTTTGCTACGGGCAATAATTCTGTCGGTAACAGCTTGAACTACTGAGTGTATTTCTACTGAGTGCATAGTGACTCCTTAAGCGCTCCAGAACACATCAACGGGCGTTTTACGCTGCGCTAATACGGCTCTGATAGGCATAGCATGGACATCATCACTTTCTAACGCTTGACGATATACGGATAATTTCTGTTCCCCGACCAAGTGCAGATAAATTTGTCTGCTGTTCAGAATCGCACTCTTAGAGAGCGTAATTCTGCCATGGGGCGCTGTGGTGGGGTTCGTCGCCACACACAAGGCTTGGGTTGTGAGCGCATTTTCAAGCTCAGCACTGCAGGGAAACCAAGAGCAGGTATGACCATCGTTCCCCATACCTAACACCACCACATCAAAAGGACGTGGGAAGTTAGACAAGGACTCGGCGGCCATATCGGCGCCCGCTTCTGCGGTCGAAAACATGTTTTTTAAACCGCGAAATTTGGCATTCGCCGCACGGTTTTGTAATAAATGTTCACGCACGAGACGCTCATTAGAAGCATCAGCGTCGGCTTCAACCCATCTCTCATCGGCAAGCGTGATATAAACATCACTCCAATCGATGGATTTCATGCTCAATAGTTGAAATAACTTAAGCGGCGTCGAACCACCGGAAACGACTAAGCTCGCTTTTCCGCGGGCATCGACGGCTTCCTGCAACTGGCTCGCAATTCTATTCGCAAGCTGTTGTTCTAACGCACTTGGCGTATCGAAAGATTTGAATACGGTTTCTTTAATCATCAAAGTCTCCTACTCGTCCCACGAACGGCCATCTTTGGTGATCAAAGCAACTGACGCAACTGGACCCCAAGTACCCGCAGGATAAGGTTTTGGTTTTTCGTTGCTTTGTTCCCACGATTGGATAATGCCATCCACCCAAGTCCATGCCTGCTCGACTTCGTCGCGGCGCACGAACAGCGCTTGATTACCGAGCATAGCTTCGAGTAATAGACGCTCGTAGGCATCGGCGATACGTTCATTTTTAAAGGTATCAGAGAAGCTCAAATCGAGTTTAGTGGTTTGTAGACGTTGTTTTTGCTCCAAACCTGGCACTTTGTTCATCATCTGGATTTCAACCCCTTCATGGGGCTGCAGACGGATCGTCAGCTTGTTCGGTGGCAGATTTCGGTAGCTTGAGCGATATAAGTTATGCGGTGGATTTTTGAAATACACCACAATTTCAGAGCTCTTAAACGGCATACGTTTACCGCTACGTAAATAGAAAGGCACACCCGCCCAACGCCAGTTGTCGATATCCACACGAATAGCCACGAAGGTTTCTGTGTGTGATTGAAGGTTGGCGCCTTCTTCTTCTAAATAACCCGGGACTGGGCTGCCCTTTAAGAAGCCTGCGCTGTACTGACCGCGTACGGTATTTTCATACACATTGTCAGAATTAATCGGACGCAGTGATTTCAGCACTTTAACTTTTTCATCACGGATACTGTCAGCGTCTAAGTTAACAGGTGGGTCCATGGCAACGAGTGTTAACACTTGCAGCAAATGGTTTTGGATCATATCGCGCATCTGACCCGCTTTGTCGAAGTAACCCCAACGACCTTCGATGCCCACTTCTTCTGCGACTGTGATCTGGACGTGGTCAATCGTACGGTTGTCCCACTTAGAAGCAAATAAAGAGTTCGCAAAACGCAGGGCAATCAAGTTCTGTACGGTTTCTTTACCTAAGTAATGGTCGATACGGTAAACCTGACGTTCTTTGAAGTAAGCGGAAACTTGGTCATTGATAACGCGAGAAGAGTCTAAATCTGAGCCGATGGGCTTTTCGAGCACCACGCGTGAATCTGGGTGGATAAGATCTTGTTCATGCAAACAACGGCAAATGTCGCCGAATATTGCAGGTGGCGTAGCAAAGTAACTGACCATAACGCGCTCTTCTGGTTTGAGCAGATCATGGAAGGCACTGTAGCCCGCTGAATCGGTAAAGTTAGTGCCTATATAGTGGCAGCGGGACAGGAAACGTTGGAGAGTCTCTTCGCACAAAGGCTCTTTCACGAAGGTGTTTAATGCAAGCGTGACTAATTCGATAAACTCATCTTGAGTAAACTCGTCTTTCGCGACACCGATCACTTTCGTATCTTTATCGAGAAGTTCAGCTTTATCTAGCTGGTATAAAGAAGGTAACAACTTGCGTCGTGCCAAATCGCCTTTAGTACCAAAGAGTACGAAGTCACAAGCTTTGGCGCCTGATGTTGTTTTGCCCATTGCGTTACGATCTCCTTTGTATGTCGTGTCCCTTCATGTCGATGAAGAAATCCACACTTTTGTTGTAATATAACAACAGAATTTGTTAAATGCATCTATTTTTATAAATATTAACATTCTTGCTAACTAGTCACTTGCTGCATAAATCTGATATGCTTTTTGTGCTTAAATTACTGAAGGTAGTAAAGTCTTATTTCAAAATTGTACTGAAAAGTTACTACATAGAGTCTATTAGTGGGCCGCCAGTCTGATCTGCTCCCACGAAATAAAAATAAATAAAATTACATTCTCAATTTAGCGGACATACGCGTATGAATACCCTAGAAAAGGTTCAAAAAAGCCTCACCCATTTTAGTAAATCAGAACGCAAAGTTGCAGAGGTGATCTTAGCATCACCACAGACAGCTATACATTCTAGCATTGCCACACTGGCTAAGATGGCAGATGTCAGTGAACCTACTGTGAATCGTTTCTGCCGCCGCTTAGATACTAAAGGTTTCCCTGATTTTAAGTTACATCTAGCACAAAGTCTTGCGAACGGTACACCTTATGTGAGCCGCCACGTTGAAGAAGATGATTCGACTGAGTCTTACACGACAAAAATATTCGAATCTTCAATGGCTTCGCTCGATACCGCACGTCAAAGCCTAGACATTTCAGCCATTAATAAAGCCGTTGATATTCTCACTCAAGCTAAGACTATTTCCTTTTTTGGCCTAGGCGCATCCGCTTCAGTTGCCCATGACGCGCAAAATAAATTCTTCCGCTTTAATGTCCCTGTCATCTGTTTTGACGATGTTCTAATGCAACGCATGAGCTGCATTAACAGTAATGAGGGCGATGTGGTGGTATTGATTTCCCACACTGGCCGCACTAAGTCATTGATTGAAATAGCGCGTTTAGCGAGAGAAAATGGTGCAGCTGTGATTGGTATTACCGCCCGCAACTCGCCTTTGTCAATGGAATGTACACTGCCCGTGACAATGGAAGTGCCAGAAGATACAGACATGTATTTACCTATGGCCTCGCGTTTAGCCCAATTAGTCACTATAGATGTATTGGCAACGGGTTTTACCTTACGTAGAGGCCCACGTTTCCGCGATAATTTGAAACGAGTGAAAGAAGTGTTAAAAGAGTCTCGCATCAATAAAGATCCGATACTGTAACTCACTTCCTTTTCTAAAAATGGCTAGTGTTGATCCTTAACCTAGCCATTTATCGTGCAAATATCAGCGATACCTCACAATTTTCATACATAACTTTAGATCAATTTGATTGTAACTTTACTACAAAATTTGGAATTGCATGGTAATATAGTCCCAAGATTTTTTTAACTTTAACGGAGTATCCTTATGTTCCGCAGAACCAAAATCGTCACCACTCTAGGTCCCGCTACCGATCGTGATGATAACCTACGCCGCATCATCGCGGCAGGTGCAAACGTTGTACGTCTTAATTTCTCCCACGGTTCCCCCGAAGATCATCTAAAACGAGCAACTCAAGCGCGCGAAATCGCTAAAGAGTTAGGCGTTCATGTGGCCATTCTTGGTGACTTACAAGGCCCTAAAATCCGCGTTTCTACTTTCAAAGACAATAAGAAAGTACAACTCGTATTAGGTCAAGCCTATGTACTTGATGCCGAGTTAGCCAAAGGTGAAGGCGACGAGACCCAAGTGGGTATCGATTACAAGCAATTGCCAGACGATGTGACTGTTGGTGATATCCTGATGTTAGATGATGGCCGTGTTCAATTACGCGTTGAGCGTGTTGAAGGCCGTAAAGTGCATACCACAGTGACTGTGGCAGGCCCTTTATCTAACAACAAAGGTATTAACAAACAAGGCGGCGGACTTTCTGCTGCTGCGCTGACCGAAAAAGACAAGGCTGACATTCTCACTGCAGCAATGATCCAAGTGGATTATTTAGCCGTGTCTTTCCCGCGCAGTGGTGCTGACTTGGACTATGCACGCGATCTTGCCCGTCAAGCAGGTTGTAATGCGTTGATCGTTGCTAAAGTTGAACGTGCTGAAGCGGTTGCGACCGATGCCGCTATGGATGATGTGATCTTAGCGTCTGACGTTGTTATGGTTGCCCGTGGTGACTTAGGTGTTGAAATTGGTGATGCTGCACTCGTTGCAGTGCAGAAGAAGTTAATCGCCCGTTCACGCCAACTGAATAAAGTCGTCATCACTGCCACCCAGATGATGGAATCGATGATTTCAAGCCCAATGCCAACCCGCGCCGAAGTGATGGACGTGGCGAACGCTGTGCTTGATGGTACCGATGCTGTGATGTTATCTGCTGAAACTGCTGCCGGTGACTTCCCAGAAGAAACCGTTAAGGCAATGGCAAACGTGTGTGTTGGCGCAGAATCTCACCCAAGTGTGATTGTGTCTAAACATAGATTAGATGTGCGTTTCACTTCAGTTGAAGAAACCATTGCGCTATCAACTATGTATGCGGCTAACCACCTAGAAGGCGTTAAGGCGATTATCGCTCTGACTGAATCGGGTGCAACACCACAGTTGATGTCTCGTATCAGTTCTTCACTGCCAATCCTGGGTTTATCACGTCACGCAACAACCTTAGCCAAAATGGCCTTGTACCGCGGCGTGTTGCCAATTTACTTCGATTCAACTATCCACCCAGCCGATGAGCTAGCGCAAAAAGCGTTAGAAGCATTAACAGCGGCTGGTTATTTGAATAGCGGTGATATGGTGCTGATGACCAAAGGCGATGCAATGGAAACGATTGGCGGCACTAACACCTGTAAAGTGTTGATCGTAGCTTAAGTTGCTTAAGCTTCCTCTAACAACTCAAGCTCGTTAGAAAACAGCCAATAAAAAACCACCTCATGAAGGTGGTTTTTTTTATATTGACTGTTTTCTGTAAGCGCTTATTTCTGTTGATTAAAATTTGCTATACTCTCATTACTGAGGAAAATCCAAGCGGCCAAAGCGGCGTAGCCATCGAACTTAATACCGCTTAGACCAAACTGCACTAACATTAAACGCTAACATCAAACACTAGCAATCACTATAACGCTTCGAAATCATTCACATTAATTGCCGCTAAGCGCAGCTTATCAGCATGCTGTAACTTTTGTTCTTCGTCGGCAGTGATAACGCCAGTCTCGAGTGCTTTTGCAAACAAGACTAGATTCGGCACTTTTGCTGGCAACTCACCGGCACGCTGCGCTTTCTTCAGTTTTTTATAGATATCTTTACAGGCATATTGCGCGATAAATGCTTGCTCAACTTCAGCAATACCACCCTTATCCCCTTCAAATTCAGGACATAAGAAAGTAATACGTTCACGAGCAGGGCCAGGCTTCAACATACCGCTAACTAAATCGGTCGCCATTTTGTCGCTCGGTGCAGTGAAGTGATTACCCAGTGGAAAAATTAAGCCGCGCAGTAACCAGGCCACAGGACGGCTCGGGAAGTTACGAATCGTGTCTTCCAACGCTTTAGCCGCCAAGTGCAAACGATTGGCCATTACATAACGTACCGCAGGCAAATCGTCCTGTTGACGGCCATTATCTTCAAATAACTTCAAGGTCGCTGAGCCTAAATACAACTGGCTGAGCACATCACCCATACGTGCCGACAGCATTTCTTTACGTTTTAAATCGCCGCCCATGATCAGCATTGATAAATCTGTCATTAAGGCTAATGCAGACGAAATACGCGACATATCTTTATAGTACTGCTTAGTTTCACCGCTCACTGGCGCACTGCCAAAACGGCTACCGCTTAACGCGCTAAACAACGCACTGAAAGCATTACGCGTGGCATAACCCATGTGACCCATTAATAGCGCATCAAAACGCTCTAAGGCTTCATGTTGGTTTTCCATCGCTGCGGCTTCCATTTCGGCAAGTACGTAAGGATGGCAGCGAGTCGCACCTTGACCAAAAATCATCAATGAGCGGGTTAGAATATTCGCGCCTTCCACAGTGATCGAAATTGGATTCGACATATAAGGGTGGCCTAAATAGTTTTTAGGTCCTAATTGAATGCCCTTACCCGATTGAATATCCATGGCATCGTTCATCACAGAACGGCCTAATTCAGTCATGTGGTACTTAGCTATCGCGGTCACGACCGAAGGTTTGACTTTAAGATCGATACCCGTGGTTGTTAAACGGCGTGCGGCTTCTAACTGATAAGTGTTGGCAATAATACGCGCCAGCGCTTCTTGCACCCCTTCAAACTGACCAATTGCCATTCCAAACTGGTGACGCACATAGCTGTAAGCCGTTGTCGTCTTCGTCGCCATGTGACCAGAAGCCGTTGCCAATGCTGGCAATGAAATACCGCGGCCCGCAGACAAACACTCAACCAGCATACGCCAGCCTTTACCGGCAAACTCAGGGCCACCGATAATCCAATCGAGCGGAATAAACACTTCTTTACCTTGAGTAGTACCGTTCATAAACGCCATTCCCAGCGGATTATGACGACGACCAATCACCACACCAGGATGATCCGTTGGGATCAGCGCACAGGTAATGCCTAAGTTTTTCTTATCACCAAGCAGACCTTCAGGATCGCGCATTTGGAACGCTAAACCCAGAACTGTTGCTACAGGCGCCAACGTGATATAACGCTTATCCCATGTAAGTTTAAGCCCAAGCATTTCTTCGCCGTTGAAAGTATCACGACACACAATACCGACATCGGGGATAGCACCGGCATCACTGCCCGCTTCTGGACCAGTTAATGCAAAACAAGGAATTTCATCGCCTTTAGCTAAAGCAGGTAACCAACGTTCTTTCTGCTCGCTAGTACCATAGTGGGTTAGCAACTCACCAGGGCCTAAAGAGTTAGGCACCATCACAGTCACAGCAGCGCTTACGCTACGGCTGGCTAATTTGCTGACAATGGTCGAGTTTGCATAGGCAGAGAAAGCTTTACCACCAAATTTCTTCGGAATGATCAGTGCGAAGAAACCTTCTTTCTTAAAGTATTCCCACAGCTCTGGCGGTAAATCCTTGCGGTTATGCACTATGTCGAAATCATCGATCATCGTCAGTGCTGTCATTACTTGATTATCAATAAAGTCTTTTTCTTCTGCAGTTAGCGTGGGTTTGCCATAGCTATGCAAGGTATTCCAGTTAGGATTTCCGCGAAATAACTCCCCTTCCCACCATACATCACCCGCTTCCATCGCTTCACGCTCGGTATCGGAAAGTGGCGGCAAGACCTTCTTGAAAAAACTAAAAACTGGGCGGGTAATAAACTGCATCCGGATATTTTTCACTGTAAACAACACGACAATGGCTATCAGGGCAAGAATTATAATCGTCAACATTATCAAGACCTTTTAATTAAGAAGAAACGGGGACTGATACGCCAGCCGCCATGTAGGGGATCACTTTACGGATCACGGCTTCGATGTCGTTATGCTCACCAAACTCAGCAGCAGCAATGTCATTTAGGGCATCAGCGGACGCCATAGTGAACACGATAGTGCCTAAGGTAAAGTGTAAGCGCCAAAACATTTCAGCGGGTGGAATATGTGGTGCACTGGCCGAAACGGCTTTAACAAAAGCATCGAGATGCTGGCCGTAATGGGTAGTAATAAACCAACGTAAATGCCCTTGGCTTTCGATATAGCCACGGCCTAAAAGCTGCAGGAAGATCGTGGTACCTTCGGTACGTAGCGCGTTTAAATCCAATAAAGGATCGACCAAAGAAGACAGGATCTCTTCGAGTGTAGCTTGTGCTGGAGCGGCATTTAAACGGTGAATTTGGCTTGAAGCAGCAGGCATAAATACGTCTAAATAGCGGGCTAACACTGCACGGATCAGCTCTTTTTTAGAACCAAAGTGATAATTGACCGATGCTAAATTCACCTCAGCTTTGCTGGTAATGAGTCGCAAGGAAGTCTCAGAAAAGCCCCGTTCGGCGAACAGTTTTTCTGCGGCATCAAGTATTCTAGTTTTTGTATCGGATCGACTTGCCATTCCGTGACCTTGAATTAATTTAAAACACTCGTTTAAATTAAACATTGGCACCACGGATGTCAAACTAAAATTGGACAAATTCACCGCTTTCTAGTCTGTGATACAAACGGTATGTCGTACATGTCCGAATAAGTGTTAAAAACAAGTCTATTAACCCTTGTGCAATAACCCTGCGGTTTAGGTAAACTGTGTAACACAAAAACAACAAGGACAACTAGACATGGTTATTTCATTGAATCGTCGCAGTAAAATCGCCCTCACAGTGGCACTCGCGCTGGGATTAACGGCCTGTAATGATGCTCAAAGTAAAACAGACAAGACAGCTACTACAGAAGCAGCTGTCATCAATACCGCCCCAGATAAAGCACAAGCCATTGCTTTTATTAATGATGCTGAAGCCAAGATGGCCGAATTATCGATTGAATCTAATCGCGCCGAGTGGATTTACAGCAACTTTATTACTGATGATACCGCGGCCCTGTCTGCCGCAGTCGGCGAAAAGGTCAGTGCCGCGTCGGTAAAATTTGCAACTGAGGCGGCTAAGTATGCCAATGTGCAACTCGATCCCGTAAATGCCCGCAAGCTCAATATACTGCGCAGTGCATTAGTGTTACCCGCGCCGCTCGATCCTGCGAAGAATACCGAGCTGGCGCAAATTAGTTCAGAATTAAATGGCTTGTACGGCAAAGGAAAATACTGTTTTGCCGACGGCAAGTGTATGACTCAGCCTGAGCTATCGAGCTTAATGGCCGAATCACGTGATCCCGTAAAATTACTGGAAGCGTGGAAAGGCTGGCGTGAAATAGCTAAACCCATGCGCCCCTTGTTTCAACGCGAAGTTGAACTGGCCAATGAAGGCGCAAAGGATCTCGGTTATGCCAACCTGTCTGAACTATGGCGCAGTCAATACGATATGAAGCCCGATGACTTTTCACAGGAACTCGACCGTCTTTGGGGCCAAGTTAAGCCACTTTATGAGTCCTTGCACTGCTACGTGCGGGGAGAATTGAATAAAGAGTACGGCGATACCGTCGCACCGACCACTGGCCCCATCCCTGCACACTTACTTGGCAACATGTGGGCCCAGCAATGGGGCAATGTGTATGATCTCGTCGCCCCTGACAATGCCGATCCGGGTTACGATGTCACTGAGTTACTGGCAAAGAAAGGCTATGACGAGCATAAAATGGTGAAACAAGCCGAAGGCTTCTTCACATCATTAGGGTTCGCACCATTGCCAGAAAGTTTTTGGGCGCGTTCTCTATTCGTACAACCAAAGGACCGTGATGTGGTTTGTCACGCTTCGGCGTGGGATCTCGATAATCTCGACGATATCCGCATTAAAATGTGTATCCAAAAAACTGCCGAAGATTTTAGCGTTATCCACCACGAACTTGGGCATAACTTCTATCAACGCGCTTATAAGCAACAACCCTTCCTATTTAAAAACAGCGCCAACGATGGTTTCCATGAAGCCATTGGTGACACGATTGCACTGTCGATTACGCCAAGCTATTTAAAGCAAATCGGCTTATTAGAAGAAGTACCTGATGCATCTAAGGATATCGGCCTCTTACTAAAACAAGCCTTAGACAAAATTGCTTTCTTGCCCTTTGGCCTGATGATAGATCAGTGGCGCTGGAAAGTGTTTAGCGGCGAAATCACGCCCGCCCAATATAACCAAGCTTGGTGGGATCTGAGGGAAAAATACCAAGGCGTCAAAGCACCGACTGAACGTAGTGAAGCAGATTTTGATCCGGGTGCTAAATACCATGTACCAGGCAATGTACCCTACACCCGTTACTTCCTAGCGCATATTTTGCAATTCCAATTCCATCAAGCGCTGTGTGAAACTGCAGGCGATAAAGGTCCGGTACACAGATGCAGTATTTATGGTAATCAAGCCGCGGGAGAGAAACTCAATAAGATGCTCGAGTTAGGCTTAAGTAAACCTTGGCCAGAAGCATTGAAAGAAGTCACCGGCAAAGAAGCCATGGATGCAAAAGCGGTGCTCGATTACTTCGCCCCACTTAAAACATGGTTAGATGAGCAAAATACCACCGCAAACCGCCAGTGTGGTTGGTAAGGCTTCATTAAATCATCACCCAATAACATAAAACAAAATGCCCAATAAAATTGGGCATTTTTATTCAATACTTATCTGTTTAATCAACGCCATCCCATGCCTTTACGATTAGCTTCACGGTTTTCAAGCTTGAGCTGTTCTGACTTAGTTAACATCACATAAAGTGCCCCAGCACCGCCCTGCTCGGTTTTCGCCGAATGATAGGCAAGCACCATATCGAGTTGTGATAACCAATAGCACACAGCGGATTTGAGCAATCCCGCAAAGGGTTGACTCTGATAGCCTTTACCGTGGATCAACATGACACAGCGTTCACCATGTGCCTGCGCTGCCAGTAAATAGTTAAGGACGGCATCACGAGCTTGGTTTAACCGATAAGCATGCACATCAAGCTCCATCTTGATGCTGTATTGCCCCATTCGGAGTCGTTTAAAAACGCCGCCTTGTACCCCTTCACGTTTAAAGCTCACAATGTCATCTGGCGCTTGCTGTGGAAACGCTTTTAAATCCAGTGGCATACACGCTAGGAAGGCTTCCCGTTGTAAAGCATCGCGTCTGTGTATTTGCTCAGTCGTCAACGCTTTCGGTGCTAAATTTACCACTGGCATATCGCCTTTTAGTGGCACGACTCCAGCCATTTCCTCAAAAAACAGTGCTGATTCATCATCCAGCATGGCAAGCTCCTTTACTTCACACTCTTGTACAGAAACACACTTTGTAAACATTCAAGGCTTTAGTTCAGCGGGCGCCTCCATTATAGTGACGCCATGATTGCCAGATTAGAATAAAGTAATGAAATTTTTGCCGCTAGTCCTGATGTGCTTATTGTCACTGCCAAGCTTAGCCAATCCAGCTAAAACTCATACAAAATCCACTGATGATCAATTGATCAACGCTAATTACCCTTTGTTTATTAGCGCTTTTAATCAATTGTCCCCTGAGGTGACCCGTGAGATTTACGCTGATGACGCTAGCTACTTATCTGAGAGTCAAAGTAAAGAAATTTACTATGGACGAGACAATATTGTCGCCATTTACAAGAAGTTTTTCGATAAAATCCGCGCCAAAAAAGCCACTATTGACGTGGATTTCCGCATTACTAAACGCAAAATTATCGGTAATGGTGCCATAGATACAGGCTATTATTTGGTTCGATTTTACCCGGCACAAGAAACTGGCGAACCTGTGAGTGAATTTGCTGGCAAATTTGCTATTGGTACAGAAAAAGTCTCATCCACCCAATGGAAAGTGAGCTTAGATACCAATAACCGCGCAGAACCTAGCTATTATCTGAATGCGAAACCAGTGCCTAACTTGTATTATGGTCGCCAATTTCCGCCTTTACCTGCGGGTAAAAAATTACCCTAATGTTAATGCTTATTACGTTTAAATGGATTGTCTAACATCTAACGCATTTAGATAGAAATCGAACAAATTTAAACAAATACAATTAAATTAAAGACTTAGAAAACATGACTACAACTAAGCAAGCCTGCCCCTGTGGCAGTGGGATAAGCTATCAAGATTGCTGTGGTCCACTGCATACGCATGTAGACTCTGGGCAAGTGATTGCCCGTACACCTGAACAGCTTATGCGCTCACGCTACTGCGCATTTGTATTGAAAAATTTTGATTACATTTTAAAAACACATCATCCAGACTATCTAAATGGCCTTACTCTCACGAGCCTCAATGCTGATCCTCATCCACATTGGTTAGGATTAGATGTACAGAGCAGTACTGAAACACCAAGCCACAATGCTCAAGCGGCGATAGTTGAACAACGACATGGCACTGTTACTTTTAAAGCTTGGTATAAGCTCGATGGTGAAATTGATGCTATCTATGAGCGATCAGAATTCATCTACCAAGCAAGTCGCTGGTATTACAGCCAAGGCCAGCAAATGACGGCTAAATTACCCGGTAGAAATGATCTCTGTATTTGCCATAGTGGCAAAAAATTCAAACAATGCTGCTTAAAATCTCGATAGGTATACAGTGCTGAACTGCACTGGAAAATTACGATGAAGGTTTATAGTGCTAATTGAACAAGCACAGAGATGAATAATAAAGGCAACCTAGATTACAAACCTAGGTTGCCTTTATTTTATCGTGAGCAGCACATTTGAAATAATTGTGACTTAGTGGGTTATGTGTAACTTTAGTGAGTTATGACCGAAGCGCTTTTAGCCGACAAGATAAATTGTGCAAACTCAGGCTCCCGTAATGCAGGACTATAGAGATAACCCTGTGCCTGATGACAAAAACTTTTCGCTAAAAATGCTTCTTGCTCAAGGGTTTCAACCCCTTCTGCCGTCAGAGATATATTTAATGCATTCGCCATGGCGATAATGGCTGACACAATTTCGCGACTTTCGCGGCTGACGGTAAGATCTGAAATAAACGAACGATCAATCTTAAGTTTACTGATCGGAAACTGCTTCAAATAACGCATAGAGCAGTAACCCGTCCCAAAATCGTCAATCGCGAGCCCTACGCCTAATTCCGCTAATTCTTGGCATAACAAGGTCGCGTGGCGAATATCACCCATCAATTCAGTCTCTGTGATCTCTAAGATTAACGTCTTAGGTTTCAAGCGATAACGTGTCAACAACTGCCACACTTGCTCGAATAAATTACCACTGAAGAACTGGCGGGCCGACACATTCACATGCATTGTCATATCGGCATTATGATGCTGCCATAGGTTTAACTGTCGACATGCGGCCTCTAAAACCCAGCTGCCGATAGAATTAATCATCCCCGACTGCTCAGCAATATCAATAAAGGAAGCTGGAAATAACACGCCTCTTTTAGGGTGGTGCCAACGGATTAAGGCTTCGGCGCCAATATAGGTATTCTGCTCAAGATCCCTCAGAGGCTGATAATAAAGCTCAAACTGACGACCACGGATCGCACTGTGTAAATCACGTTCTATCTGCGCATCCTCTTTAAATGCACTCAATAACGTGCTGTTAAATACTTGGATTGCAGTGCCTTTTTTCTTTTTAGCATACTGCACTGCAATATCGGCACAGGTTAATGGGGCAAACAAACTCGCCACAGAGGCAATATCAACCACAGCTAAAGCAGGCTTTGGTTCGACTTGCTCACGGCCGATTAAAATAGGCATAGCAAGATGTTGATACAGGCGCGTACTAAAATAATCGAGATCGTAAACCGCATTATCATCGGTCAATAGCACGGCAAATTCATCGCTGCCGACGCGGGCAATTTCGGTGGCCTTATTAATCTCAGAAAAATGTTTCAAACGGCGGGCAATTTCTATCAACAAACTATCGCCATTTTCATGACCATAGGTATCGTTAAAACGCTTAAATCCCACTAAATCAACTAATAACAACAGTCCCTTCGTGGTACGTTCAAGGACTCGATTAAAATGAGTACGGTTATGTAGTCCCGTTAATCCACAACGCCAAGCAAGCCGTTCAAGCTCTGACTTATAGTTATGCTCGTCGGTATTTTCTTCACACGAGACCAAGGCATAATGATTGCCGCGATCGGTAATGAACTGACTCAGCACGTATGTCAGCCAATAACGACTGCCATCGGCACGACTAAACTGCACTTCGCCTTTGGCAATTTCGCCCCTAAAGATTTGCGCTAGAGTTTGCTCGGCTAATTGGGCATGCTGCTTGAAAAAAGCCAACTCACGGATATTCGCGCCGATAATCTGCTCACGAGGCATGCCGGTGATTTCACTGTGCGCCTGATTCACATACTCGACTTTTTCAGTATGCAGATTAATTAACATACTGATTTGTCGCGATTGTTCAGTGGCACAGCGAAATAAACTCAAGCTTTCTTCTTTATCGTAGCTGTGTTTTGTCGCTAAGGTCAGGGCTAATTGGTCAGCCATCTGGCACGCGAGGTGAATTTCACTGTCATGCCAGTGGGGAGTCAATTGTGCCCGTTCGATGCAGAGCACACCTTCGAGATGGCCATTGATACGAATAGCGATGTCAAGACTCGAGTTGATTTGCCTCGGGATAAAATAGCACTCAGCCAATTCACTTAAACGTGGATCGGTGAGGGCATTGCCTGCATCGATATGGCGCAGAGTTTTGAGCTCGTGTACATACCGGGGGCAATCTTGTAATAACTTAGGTCTATGAATGTCTTGCAACATCATAGAACCAAATTGTGCGACGAGTGATTGGGTTTGTTGATCAGATGAAAAAGTCCACACTGATACCAAAGAAACCGCTAAATTCTGGCACAACAACTCTGTGGTTAACTCTGCCGTCTTTGTGAAATCGCCCTGCTGTTTTGCAGTTGACTGTACCAAAGACTCCAATAAATGCTGATGCTGACGTCGCTTCACGCTGGTTCCCTACAAAACTTCGTGTTGGGCTAAAGGTCTTTGCTGTTAGCAAACTTACCTTGAAATTTAGAATTAAGCTGATTGAATTATTCTTATTTGGAGGCAGATTACACTAACTGTTGTAAGCACAGCAACATGTGGCACAATTTATTACAATTTGGTTAACAATAGCAGCATTTTTAGGCAATTAGCGCGATTTCCGGATATCCATAACCGACTAAAAACTAAAGTGCTGCTTTAAAAATTACAGGCCGTTTTCCAATTGAAAAATCATTTTTTCCGCGCTGACATTGAAGGTCAGCAGTAAGTCGACGCCTTCAGTCTTAGTCACAAATTCAGTTTGCACTTCAGCAAATCGAGTTTGAGCGCGTGTTGCCATGCTTTCGGCATCCGCTTGAGCGCTATCGCCAACAAAATTTAACGTCAATAACGTATCGTGTTCATCAATAACGGCGCCGATATCGACAAAGCTGCCGCAATCGGTGCAAGTGTCATTCACTGTCGGGCTCTGTGCTTCTATTATGCCTTTCATCTGTATTCCTTAATGTATAGAGCGACTGATTAACGGCATCACTAAAATATGCTCGTTAAATTTTTAACGCGGTAAATTTTAACTCGATAGGTTAATACGAATTATAGGTAATTAAGCTTCAAGATAACTGGCTTTAGCTCACGCTTATTTATCGAAATGGATCAGATTGACTTGATGGGTATTGAAGACCACTTGCGGGAAGACGGCCTTAGGCTGAAGCGAGCAAAGACACAAGATTACGTTGGATTGCCAATTGATCAGCAAAGTGCATGATCTCGACTTTGGGCGCGGTTAGTTGGCCCCTTTGCCTCAGCTGAGTGACATGGTCACAGTTACTTAACGCTTCTGCCATTGCGACTGACTCGCCGCCACGGATGACTAAGGCTTCCGGTCGCAATGCTTGTTGTAATTGAAACGCACGTGGACCTTGAGCCATAAAAATACTGCTGTTATCAACCACTGGTTCAGCAGACGATAAATCCGCCATTAAACTTTGCTGCGGTGGCAATTCGAACTGACGTTGTAATTTTTGCGCCATATCAAGTTCATTTTGCCATTGGAATTGCGCCATGTCCCGAGCGTCAACCGACAGTAACGACAGCAACAGGGCGAATTCGCCCCGTCTGTCGTTTTCTATCGCCGCGTTTAAGCGGGTGCCAATTTGGGCTTCGTTGACTAAAGGAACATCAATTTGCATAAAAAAACATCGTCAAAACAATTCGTTGTTAGTTAATCGACCATTTGATACATAACTTTAGTAATATTTTTAAATTGGGTATTTACATGGAAAAGGTTTCTGACTACTATGGCGGCCGCAATTGAGGAGGGGTTCCCGAGTGGCCAAAGGGATCAGACTGTAAATCTGACGGCTCAGCCTTCGAAGGTTCGAATCCTTCTCCCTCCACCATTTGCACTGCAAGTTTTATCGTGTTGTTCGAAAATGATGTAGAGTTTTACAAAAGCGTTAAAGGTATTCGTGGAGGGGTTCCCGAGTGGCCAAAGGGATCAGACTGTAAATCTGACGGCTCAGCCTTCGAAGGTTCGAATCCTTCTCCCTCCACCATCTTTATCTCTAACGCAGATAATCATTTTTCAAAAGCTAAACATGGCCAATGTTTAGTTTTGTCTTGATAAACAAGTCCGTTATTGATGATGTTTTGAAAGACAATTTTAAAAGTTAGTTGTAAAGCTAAAAAGAAAGTTTGTGGAGGGGTTCCCGAGTGGCCAAAGGGATCAGACTGTAAATCTGACGGCTCAGCCTTCGAAGGTTCGAATCCTTCTCCCTCCACCATTTCTTTCACTCTCGCATATCCTTCTTGTTCCACTTCCGCTTAGTCTGTTCCAACTTAATCTGACTGTTCCAGCTTAAATCTGATTAAATTCTTAGTATTTCTATGTTAAGTAAACCTCTTGGTTAACGACATTTTTTGATTTCAATTACGTCGTGCTCGACTTTAAGCGAATGACTTCAAGCTCATCCAATAAAACCGCTTTGCCCGTCCCTGTGATATGCTCTGAAAATGATCCCTTTCGATGTGACTACTATGATTTCTAACACGATTCAACCACCAGTGGATTCTCACAGCGCTCACAGACTCTGCCCAACATGGGAAGCCCACGCGATAGGCAAGATTGAAGCGGATTTTCAGCGCAGCGCCGATACCCACTTGATTAAGCTTGAATTACCTATGCTCGATGGCATAGATATTTATCTTAAAGATGAAAGTACCCACCCGACAGGGAGTTTGAAGCATCGCCTCGCCCGCTCACTCTTCCTCTATGCCCTGTGTAACGGCTGGATTAAGCAAGGCACGCCAATTATCGAATCCTCATCGGGCAGTACGGCGATTTCTGAAGCCTACTTTGCCCGCTTACTCGGTTTACCTTTTATTGCCGTAATGCCCAAAAGCACAGCTAAAAAGAAGATTGAGCAGATCACTTTCTATGGCGGTCAATGTCATTTTGTCGATCATTCCAGTGAGATTTACGCCGAATCGGCGCGCCTTGCCGCAGAGCTTGGCGGCCATTATATGGATCAATTCACCTACGCCGAGCGTGCAACCGACTGGCGCGGTAATAACAATATCGCTAACTCGATTTTCAATCAGATGGAGCGCGAGCCACACACTATCCCGCGGTGGATAGTGATGAGCCCAGGCACTGGCGGCACATCGGCGACCATAGGCCGCTACATTCGCTATCAGAGGTTGGCAACACAACTTTGCGTGGTCGACCCGCAAAACTCCGTTTTTTTTGATTTCTATCAGAGCGGCGATGCCAGCTTAACCTGTTGCAATGGCAGTAAGATTGAAGGCATAGGTCGACCGAGAGTCGAGCCATCGTTTATTCCTGGAGTTGTCGATACTATGCTGCAAATTCCCGACGCCGCATCAGTGGCGACGATTCATTGGTTAGAACAATTGATTGGCCGTAAAACCGGCGCATCCACAGGAACCAACCTGTACGGCGCATTGCAACTTGCAGTACAAATGCAAGCGCGTGGAGAGCAAGGCTCAATAGTGACCCTCATTTGTGACTCGGGTGAGCGTTACCTTGATACTTATTACGATACAGATTGGATTACAGCTAACATCGGCGATATTGCGCCCTATCAGCGCCAACTTGTAGCATTTAATCATTTCGGCCAGTTAAGTGAGCTTGATTAAGCAACTGTATTAAGTCGTTAGGTTTAGAATCCACAAAACATCCACCATAAAAAACGCCCCACAACTGTGAGGCGTTTTTTATGCTTTGCAGATTAGCATTAATCAATATTCAAATACTTATGAGTCTGGATCGATAAGCGCCAATTACGGGCGATACACACTTTCATCGCCAGTTCTGTCGCTCTAGGCTTTTGACTAATCGGCTGCAGGCAAATCGTTTTCGCTGAAATATCGATGTCATGCAGTAACTCATCAAGTTCATCGATGTGATTTTCAGTAGCGATAGGATGCTTAATCTCATTGGCGCGGTTCAGCGCCTGTGCTAATACCTGATAGCCCCCTTTCATGTTCACCTTGGGTGATACTGTCACCCAAGTGTCATCGGCACAGTTGATTTCAAAGGTGCCACTGGTTTCGATTTGAGTCGCAAAGCCTTGACTGTGCAAGGTCTCGGTTAATTCGCGTAAATCGTACATACAAGGCTCACCGCCGGTGATCACGATATGCCGCGCAGTAAAGCCTTTAGCGTGAAAAGCAGCAATAAGACTTTGCGCCGTATGATCAGCCCAGCGACCAATGGTGCCGTCCACGGTAATCACTTGCTCTGGCGACACCTTATTGGCTTCAAGCACATCCCATGTCTGTTTCGTATCGCACCAAGCACATCCCACGGGACAACCTTGTAGGCGGACAAATATGGCGGGCACTCCGGTAAAGACACCTTCACCTTGAATGGTTTCAAATACTTCGTTGACAGGGTAATTCATACTGACGTTCCACTTTTCTGGGGCGGCATTTATAGTGGATTTTAGCTTGAGCTGCAAGTCTTTGCGCCGAGAAAGCCTATTTCGGCCCTATAGTCAGAGTTTGCAAGCCCTATGGCCTGAGTTACACTAACGCCCTATTTATACCTGTTCTACGGTGAAGTGAAATCCTTTATGTCAACGAGCTTAGTGTCAAAAACAGTGGTGTCCAAAGCAGTGGTGGTATTCAGTGGCGGACAAGACTCAACAACTTGCCTTATTCAAGCCCTAACCCAGTACGATGAAGTACATGGGATCACTTTTGACTACGGTCAACGCCACCGCGAAGAAATTGAAGTTGCCAAATCCTTAGCAAAACGCTTGAAGATCACCAGTCATAAAGTCATGGATGTCACCTTACTCAATGAGTTAGCTATTTCAGCCCTCACCCGTGATGCGATACCCGTTTCACACGAGTTGATGGAAAATGGCTTACCCAATACCTTCGTGCCCGGCCGTAATATTTTATTTTTAACGCTTGCAGGTATTTATGCCTATCAATTAGGGGCGCAGGCGATTATCACAGGCGTGTGTGAAACCGATTTTTCAGGCTACCCTGATTGTCGTAACGATTTTGTCAAAGCGATGGAATCCGCCTTAGTTCAAGGCATGGATAAGCAACTAAAAATCATCACGCCTTTAATGTGGCTCAATAAGGCACAAACCTGGGCACTGGCGGATAAATATCGGCAACTTGATCTGGTTCGCCACCATACTCTCACCTGTTATAACGGCGTGATTGGCGATGGCTGTGGTGATTGCCCTGCCTGTCATCTTCGCAAACGTGGATTAGATGACTATCTACAGAATAAAGCAGCGGTCATGGCTGAGCTTGACGCCAGCGAGCCTAAAGCATGACACGCAGTCCCTATTGGGTCGCGCTGATGGTGAGTCTGATCTGTGCGGGTTTGTATGCCGCAGGCTTAGCAAGCCCCGATGTCGATAACTTACTCGCCTATCGCCGCAGTGCAATTAGTGAGGGTGAATGGTGGCGATTAATCACAGGAAATTTACTGCACACGAATCAATGGCATCTATTGATGAATCTTGCAGGGCTGTGGGTGGTGCTATTTTTGCACCATTTTCATTATCATCTCAAAGGCTTAAGTGCACTATTTTTCGTGTTATGTTTACTTGAAGGTATAGGCTTGTATTTAGGCTATCCGCAATTGCTTGGTTATGTCGGCTTAAGTGGTATGTTGCATGGCTTGTTCGCCTACGGCGCAGTGCAGGATATTGTCCGTAAGCTGCGCTCAGGCTATCTGCTGCTCGTTGGCGTTATCATCAAAGTCGGTTACGAACAGCTTTATGGTGCCAGCAGTGATGTCACCGCCATGATAGGTGCGCGCGTAGCAACCGAGGCGCATTTGGTCGGCTTAATCTGCGGGTTGATTTGCGCTTTAGCGGTGTTTATCAAGCTAAAAATGAGCCCATCAAAAGTCCCTGCTTAATCCAAGTCAAGATATTAAAAAGCCGTCGCAGCATGATTGCTGGACGGCTTTTTTTAATGCAGAGCGCAAGAATAAATCTAGGCTTTGATTAACAGGTCCCGCAGGTGCTTGACTTCATCACGCATTGCCGCCGCTTGTTCAAACTCTAAGTTGCGCGCATGTTCATGCATCTTCTTCTCAAGCTGATCGATTTGATGGCTCAACTCTGCCGCATCGGCTTTATGGTAATGGGACTTAGGCTCAGCCACTTTGCCATACACAGCTTTACTGTCGCGGCCATCGTCCACATCCATCACATCAGTGATCCGTTTAACGACGCCCTTAGGCGTGATACCGTGTTTTAAGTTGTGCGCCCGCTGACGTTCACGACGTCGGTCAGTTTCACCTATCGCTTTCTCCATCGAATTGGTGATGCGATCGGCATAGAGAATCACTTTACCATTGACGTTACGCGCCGCGCGGCCAATTGTTTGGATGAGCGAGCGTTCAGAGCGCAAGAAGCCCTCTTTATCGGCATCTAAAATACACACCAATGACACTTCAGGCATATCTAAGCCTTCGCGCAATAAGTTGATCCCAACCAGCACATCAAACTTACCTAAACGCAGATCGCGGATGATCTCAACCCGTTCGACAGTGTCAATGTCCGAATGTAGATAACGCACTTTTACGCCATGTTCGTCGAGGTATTCAGTCAAATCCTCCGACATACGCTTAGTCAGCGTCGTCACTAGCACCCGCTCATTGACGGCCACTCGCTTGGCGATTTCAGACAATAAATCGTCCACTTGGGTCCCAACAGGGCGCACTTCTAATTCAGGATCGAGTAATCCCGTTGGCCGCACAACCTGCTCAGCAATCTCGCCTTCGCTCTTTTCCAGCTCGTAGGCACTCGGTGTTGCCGACACATAGATAGTTTGCGGCATCAATTGCTCAAACTCTTCAAACTTGAGCGGCCGGTTATCCAAGGCGGACGGTAAGCGGAAACCGTATTCGACAAGTGTGGTTTTACGGGAACGGTCACCTTTGTACATAGCGCCGATTTGCGGCACAGTCACATGGGATTCATCGATAATTAATAAGCCGTCGGCAGGCAAATAGTCGAGCAAGGTTGGTGGCCCTTCCCCCGGTGCGCGGCCAGACAAATAGCGCGAGTAGTTTTCGATGCCAGAGCAATAACCCAACTCCACCATCATTTCCACATCGTATTGCACCCGCTCATGGATACGCTGGGCTTCAATTAACTTGTTGTTATCGAGTAGATATTGCTTACGCTCGCGTAGTTCTTCTTTAATAAACTCAGTGGCGGCGATGATTTTTTCCCGCGGCGTGACATAGTGTGTTTTAGGGTAAACCGTCGTACGGGCGATACGTTTAATAATATGGCCCGTTAACGGGTCAAACTCACTTAAACGTTCAATCTCATCGTCGAACAACTCGACTCTAATAGCATTACGCTCAGAATCGGCGGGGAAAATATCAATCACTTCACCGCGCACACGATAAGTACCACGTTGTAGCTCAATATCATTGCGCTTGTACTGCAATTCACTGAGACGAATTAAGATGTCACGCTGCCCCATCACATCGCCTTGGCGTAGATGCAGCAACATTTTTAAATAGGAATCGGGATCGCCCAAGCCATAAATGGCTGACACCGAAGCAATCAGCACCACATCTTTACGCTCTAACAGCGCCTTAGTGGCGGATAAACGCATCTGCTCAATGTGAGCATTAACCGAAGCGTCCTTTTCGATAAAGGTATTTGACGCAGGTACATAGGCTTCGGGCTGGTAGTAATCGTAGTAAGAAACGAAATACTCGACCGCATTATGGGGAAAGAACTCTTTCATCTCGCCATAAAGCTGCGCCGCCAAGGTTTTATTAGGCGCCATGATAATCGTGGGCCGACCTAACTTTTGGATCACATTGGCAATCGTGAAGGTTTTACCTGAGCCCGTCACCCCGAGTAAGGTTTGGCAGGCCAGACCCGCTTCGAGTCCATCGACTAATTTGGCAATCGCTGTAGGTTGGTCGCCTGCGGGGGCGAATTGCGATTCAAGCTGAAAAACAGATTCTGACACGCGCACATATCCTTTTAGTGAGTCGCCCCATTCTAATCAAGTCACCGACTAAGCTCCACAGTTATCCTTCCTGTCGTCATATCAATACGATCTAAAACCGCAAGATGACAATTTAAAGGAAGAAACATGAAACTTTTAAACTAAGGCGTTTTCAGCGTTTTTGCTCACAAAACACCCGCAAACTAAGCAAAAATGCCAATTTAATACACAAGAAATCAATTTCGTTCGATTACAAAATTGCAACCTTGTTTTCACCCTCAACAAAAACCACTTGCTTTTAGTATGCAGTTGATAATACTTAAATTTATTTTTGAACCTCAAAATAGTGCATTTTAAGTCCGCCGCCCATACCCCAAGGCTTTGGCGGCCATTTTTCAGGACAACTCACAGGGTTATCCACAGATTTTGTTGATAAGTCGAAATAACCTAGAAACCACGCGGGATTGGAGGCTGTCATGTGTCTTAACAACCGTCTCTCGGCATTTAGTAATTTAATTACATTTGATAAATGTTGCTACTTGTATCAATTTCACTAACTGTAATTAACACGCGCTGTAGTAGCGCATCTGGTGCCACAACTTATAGTGAAGTGCATCACTTAATTTGAAAAACAGCTCACGCTAATTCGATAAAGCCTCAATTAACACCTCCATCAACAACAGCAAACTTGTTAAAACAGAAAAACGGGCTTTAACAGCGAAAAGATAACCCACGTTTTCTATCGGTATAAAGAACTGAGTAAATTCACATTACCCCACCTGAGATCCTTTTTTGAGCGGTTTGAGTCTTAAGTATTCGACCAAGTACCGAAAACGGTGTCGATTATTTAGCGAATGATTTCAATTTCATAGAATCACCGCTTAAAAACGATGGACTCAATTATGGCTATATTGCGAATTGTTAAGTGGTTTTTCACGAAAAATGTCGAATTCTGCACCACGATGCACATTAGATGAGCACTTAACAGCATAATTACACTTTTTTTAGTAACTCGAGTTGACTCATCCAACAGAGCGTTTTACTATGCGCTCCGTTCTCAACGAGTCGCTACGATTGTGTGAAACGATTCCCCTGTAGTTCAGTCGGTAGAACGGCGGACTGTTAATCCGTATGTCACTGGTTCAAGTCCAGTCAGGGGAGCCACTTTAAGCACATGATAAAAATGAGTTAGAACAAGCAGTAAGATAACTTGTAAACAATTCCCCTGTAGTTCAGTCGGTAGAACGGCGGACTGTTAATCCGTATGTCACTGGTTCAAGTCCAGTCAGGGGAGCCAATTACGTTATCAAGCTGAAGCATTAAAATGATTCCCCTGTAGTTCAGTCGGTAGAACGGCGGACTGTTAATCCGTATGTCACTGGTTCAAGTCCAGTCAGGGGAGCCAATTTAAGCAAGCTAAAAAGTCGATAGTAATATCGCACCTCGATTCCCCTGTAGTTCAGTCGGTAGAACGGCGGACTGTTAATCCGTATGTCACTGGTTCAAGTCCAGTCAGGGGAGCCATTTAAGAAGTGTTGTTTCTGTAAAGTCGATAGCAATATCGCACCCTCTACTCCCCTGTAGTTCAGTCGGTAGAACGGCGGACTGTTAATCCGTATGTCACTGGTTCAAGTCCAGTCAGGGGAGCCAATTTATTCTTCGTTTTGTTCCCGTGTCTTTGCCTCTTCTGGCTTCTAGTTACCCTATTCTTTTCCGTTTTGTTTTTAAGCAAATGCAGTTACACTGTTATCAGCTTATTAATAAAAATTTATGAGTGTCATCACACAGATAGCAGCAGTTAAGTATTCTTGACTTAAACTTATCCTGTTTGAGCTCACCCAAAAAAATAGAGCGGATTTTTATGGCCATGTCAAAATCATATCCAATTTTTTTACTGCTTATTTTCTTAGGTCTTTTTGCTTGGGTTTATCAAAGCGAAAATAGCCAATTACAAATCCAACAACAGCAAGAACTGGATAGCTTTAAAACCAGTTTAACCCGCTACCAACAATGGCAAGGTGATGGCGCCGAACTCTTCAAAAAGCTTTCTGAAAATTACCCATTCCAATTTTTCCAATATATTGATGATACAGATGGCCAACTGAGTTATACCGAAGGTCGTTTAGACAGCCAACATCCTCATCCTTTAGCCCGTTTATTTTCTATTGAGCTCAGTCATACACAAAAATTGGCAACCGGTCGTTTACAAGTCAAACTCAGTGCAAACCAAGCGATTGAAACTTCGATTAGTCATACTCAAAAGCTCGGTGTCATGTTACTGGTGGCTTACCTTATCTTGCTGTTAGTGTTTATTCTGTTAATGTCAAAACATAGGGCGGCGATACGTTATGCTGCTGATTATATTTCAAAAATACCTGAGTTAGGGTTTTCTGCTGTCGCATCATCAAAACTCACAGGTGAGCTCAACCCCATTGGAATATCCCTTGAAGAGTGTCGTCTTCAACTTAAAGCCCAAATCGATAAACTCAATCAAGAGAATGAAAAGCTGCATAAAGCGGCCTATCAAGACACAGTGACGGGTTTTGGTAGTCGCCAGCGCTTTACCCAAAAATTAGAAACCATAAGTAATCCCGATATTCCTCAATTGGGGCTGATGGCAATGGTTAAGGCCACAGAGCTTGCGCAAATCAATCAAAAACAAGGGCGAACTGCGGGGGATGATTATCTTTCAAGGGTGGCAAATTGTATCCGCAAAGCCTGTAGTAAGTATTCAGATGCAGAATGTTTCAGGGTATCGAGCGCTGATTTTGCCATCTTTATTCCTGATGTCATGCTGAAGGATGCGCCAAAATTTTTAGATCAATTAAAAATTTATCTTGATGAATATTTGCAAATGACAAAAGCGGAATCTGTTGCCCATATCGGTTTAGTTCCCTATCACCAAGGCACCGATGCGGTTAATTTACTGACGATTGCGGATACCGCAGTCAGCATAGCGCAGACCCTTGGGCCTAATAGCTATCATATCCAAGAAAAACTCAATGGTGACGAGCAGTTTGGCGATGATCGCTGGAAAATGGCGATCAATGATTTAGTCACTCGCCAAGCATTAAAATTCTACCAACAGCCAATTCAGCCCTGCCGAACTGATGTAGAGGTTTACCGCGAGTTGTTGGCGCGCTTTTACAATAGCGAAGGTAAGTTTTTACCGACCACCACAGTGATCGCTATGGCAGAACGTCACGGTATGAGTTCTGAATTAGATAAACTGGTGGTGATCAGTGCATTAAGAATGCTTAAGGAAAACCCGACCATTTCGGGTAATTTCGGCATCAATATCAGCGCATTTTCTGCGCATCAGGATATGTTTGTCGCTTGGCTAAAGGACATTTTAGGCAAGCAAAAATACATCGCCTCGCGCTTAGTATTTGAGATCAATGAGTCAGGTATGCAGTCTAACTTAGGGGCAAGCTATAAGTTCGTTCGCGAAATACATAGCGTTGGATCTCGAGTGTCGATAGAGCGTTTTGGCATGAGCTTTACGTCCTTCAAATTCTTCAGCGAAGTGCGCCCAGACTACATAAAGCTTGATGGCAGCTACACATCGAACATCGATGAAGACAGCAATAATAAGTTCTTCGTCCGTATGATGGTGGATGTTGCAAGACGGATAGGCATTCGGGTTATTGCGACCAGCGTCGAACGCCAAGAAGAAAAACTCACCCTCGAAAAACTCTTAGTTGATGGATTACAAGGCTATTACATAGCACAGCCCCAAGCCATGGCGATTACAGATCAAATTTAATACTTTAACGGGTTAATTCGTCGCCAAAATTTACAGTAAAGATAGTTAACCCTGCATTCTATATGTTGTTTATGCAAACGGAAAAGTCGATAATACGGCCAAGATCCGTTTAGAAAAGTATTGAGATGACTGAATATCTCCTCTTGTTGATCAGTACAGTACTGGTCAACAATTTCGTTTTAGTGAAATTCTTAGGCTTGTGTCCTTTCATGGGGGTCTCCAGTAAACTGGAGTCCGCTATTGGCATGTCTATGGCGACCACTTTTGTGCTGACGTTAGCCTCGATTCTCAGTTACCTCGTCAACCAGTATCTACTATTGCCCTTTGATCTGAGCTACCTGCGAACCATGAGCTTCATTTTAGTGATTGCGGTTGTGGTGCAATTTACTGAAATGGTGGTGCAAAAAACCAGTGCTGCACTGCATCGCGCTTTAGGCATTTACCTGCCGCTGATCACCACTAACTGTGCGGTGTTGGGTGTTGCCCTATTGAACGTTAACGAGAAGCACGATTTTATCCAATCGGCTATCTATGGCTTTGGTGCTGCGTTAGGCTTCTCATTAGTGTTAATTCTCTTCTCGGCGATGCGCGAACGTTTAGCTGCCGCAGATGTCCCCTTACCTTTCAAAGGCGGCGCCATAGCGATGATCACCGCAGGTCTTATGTCCCTCGCCTTTATGGGATTCACAGGATTGGTTAAGTAAGATGTCCGGAATTTTAATTGCAGTCATATTGTTGACCCTATTGGCATTAGTCTTTGGACTATTACTCGGTTTTGCCGCCGTTAAATTTAAGGTTGAAGGCAATCCGATTGTCGATGAACTCGAAGCGATTCTGCCACAAACCCAATGTGGTCAATGTGGTTACCCGGGCTGTCGCCCTTATGCTGAAGCGATTGCCAACGGTGATAAAGTCAACAAATGCCCTCCCGGCGGCACAGCCACCATGGAAAAATTAGCGACCCTGATGGGTGTAGAGCCAGAGCCGCTGAATGCCGAGGCACAATCTCAAGTGAAAAAGGTCGCCTACATACGTGAAGACGAATGTATTGGATGCACTAAGTGTATTCAAGCCTGCCCCGTTGATGCGATTATCGGTGCAGGTAAGCTTATGCATACTGTGCTGACGACCGATTGCACAGGTTGCGATCTCTGTGTTGAGCCTTGTCCCGTCGATTGTATTGATATGATCCCAGTCACCCAGAATCTTAAAAATTGGAACTGGCGCTTAAATGCCATCCCAGTGACTCTCATTCAAGAGATTCAGAACCAAGACCCACAGTTAGAAGAGGAAAAGCGGTGTTAACTTTATTAGATCAATTAGATAAAGGAACCCTTTGGCGCTCACCCGGTGGTATACATCCACCCGAAGTCAAATTCCTCTCGAACGCGACGCCGATTAGCCAACTGCCCTTAGCCGCTACGTATTTAGTGCCCATCCCTCAAGTCGGTGAAAACTGCACACTTGCGGTAAACATCGGCGATAGCGTATTAAAAGGCACACCGTTAACTAAAGGTACCTCCATTTGGCATTTACCTGTGCATGCGCCGACATCAGGCACTATCGTTGCCATTGAGCCAAGGGCCAGTAACCATGCTTCAGCATTGCCAGTTAACACTTGCGTTATCCAGGCCGATGGCAAAGACACTTGGTGTGAGCTGGTGCAAAATGATCTTGATGACTTAAGCCATCAACAGATGATCGATAAGATCCGTGCCGCTGGCATTGCAGGCATGGGCGGCGCGGCGTTTCCAACTCATATTAAGCTTAATCCGGTCAGTGAAATTGATTTAGTCATTATCAACGGTGTCGAATGCGAACCTTATATCAGCGCCGATGACAGATTAATGCGCGAATACAGCCAAGATATCCTCGCCGGTATTGGCATTATTCATCGGTTATTAACGCCAAAACGCATTGTTATCGCCATTGAAGATAATAAGCCAGAAGCGGCCAAAGCCATGCAAGCTGCAGTCGTCCAATGTGGGCTCCCAGCGGACAGCATTCGGGTAACGGTCATTCCGACAAAATATCCTTCTGGTGGTGAAAAGCAGTTAATTCAAATCATTACTGGCCGCGAAGTGCCCTCGGGCGCGATTCCCGCCAAACTCGGTATCGTCGTGCATAACGTCGGCACTGCCTTTGCAATTCATCAAGCGGTTACCCAAGGTAAACCGCTGATTGAGCGCGTTGTGACTGTGACGGGCAAAAATGTCGGTAAACCTGGGAACTACTGGTTACCGATAGGCACACCTGTTGAGCATGTGCTGGCTGCGACTGAGTTCACGCCTGAGCCTGAACAAAAGGTGATTATTGGCGGGCCTATGATGGGCCATGCGTTGGCGAATATCCAAGTGCCTATTTTAAAAGGTACTAACTGCATTCTGGTGCCAAGCAGCCAAGAAATAGGAACTACGCCAGAAGAAAAAGCCTGTATCCGCTGCGGCGAATGCGCCAATGCCTGCCCTGCACTCTTATTGCCACAGCAACTCTTTTGGCATGCCAAGGCAGAAGAATATGACAAAGCTGCCAGCTACAATCTAAAGGATTGTATTGAATGCGGTTGTTGTAGTTACGTCTGCCCGAGTGATATTCCCTTAGTCGAGTATTACCGCATTGCCAAGTCCGCACTTAAACAAGCCGCCGATGAAAAGCAGCAAGCGGAGCGCGCTAAACAGCGTTTCGATGCCCGTTTAGCGCGTCTTGAAGAAGAAAAGCTTGCCCGTGAAGCTAAGGCCAAAGAAGCCGCAGAGCGCAGACAAGCAACTATGACTGGCACAGATAAAAATGCCGTCGCCGAAGCCATGGCACGGATCGCCGCGAAAAAAGCCGCAGCGGCACAATCAGCAACTGAAGAGTTGTCGACTGAAGAATCATCGAATCATCAATCAAACGTAACAAGCACTGATACGACAGACGCGCCCAAGGGTAAAGCTGCCGTTGCCGCAGCCATCGCCCGCGCTAAGGCGAAGAAAGCTGCCCAAGTGAATGTTGATGCCAGTGATGAATCCCTCTTAGCAACAGATGCAATCGCGCAAGAAGCGCCATTATCTCAGAAGGACAAAGTCGCCGCGGCCATTGCTCGCGCCAAAGCTAAAAAGGCGGCTCAGCAAGCCGATACCGCGCCGCTTGAAACGGCTGACAGTACACCAGAAGCCAGCGCTGCCGATGATAAAAAGGCCAAAGTAGCTGCCGCAGTCGCGCGGGCAAAAGCCAAGAAAGCGGCGCAGCAAGCAGAAACCGCCGCTAGTGATATTGAAGTTAGCAATACTGAAATTATCGTTAGTGACGTTAATGATTCAGAAGCGATTAAGAAAGCCAAAGTAGCCGCCGCGGTTGCCCGTGCTAAAGCGAAAAAAGCCGCGAAGCAAGTTGAGACAAATGCTGACAATGATTTAACTCAGACCGCGACTCCGGCAGTTGATTCCGCAACTAGCGTTCAAGCAGATGTGAATGATGATAAAGAAGCTGCCGCTACTGACGTTAACGACGCTGAAGCGATTAAAAAGGCGAAAGTGGCTGCCGCAGTTGCTCGTGCCAAAGCGAAAAAAGCAGCGGCGTCAATTGTTGAGCCTAAGTCTGATTTAGAGGCAGAGTCCACGTCAGTTGACGACATTCAAACTAAAACGAACGTGGCATCGCCGTCGATAGCAGCACTTGACGCCGTCGCAGCTAAACCCGAAGCCGTTTTACCATCCGCAGAACAAATTGCAGAACCCATTGAAACGGCAGCCTTATCAGGCGATGAGCTTAAAAAAGCACGGATTGCTGCGACCATAGCCAAGGCAAAAGCCAAAAAAGCGGCTCTCGCTCAACAAACCGAAGCTTCGAGCGATTCAAGTGTTGCTAATGATTAAGAACAGAATGATAAAAAGGGAACACAATGGCGTTTAAAATAGCCTCATCACCCCATGTTACACGTAATTTGCATACCTCAACTGTGATGCAAAGGGTGATTTTATGTTTACTGCCGGGCCTTGTGGTGCAATGCGCCTTTTTTGGCTGGGGCACGCTTGTTCAAGTGCTGCTTGCGATTATAGTTGCCCTAAGCTGTGAGGCTGCGGTGATGAAACTTCGCAATCGTAATATCAAAGCCAGCCTTAGCGATAACAGCGCCATGCTGACCGCAATCTTGATTGGTGTCGCCATTCCTCCCCTAGCACCTTGGTGGATGATCGTCATGGGCACCGCCTTTGCGATCGTTATCGTTAAGCACCTTTACGGCGGTTTAGGCCATAACCTGTTTAACCCTGCAATGGCGGCGTATGTATTGCTGCTAATCTCATTCCCAGTGCAAATGACCACTTGGATAGCACCGAGTACCGTTGCGCTGCATTCGCCTAGCCTAGCTGAGAGCTTGCAACTTATCTTCAACATTGGCGCCCACGTTAACTTGGAACAGTTTCGTTTAGGGATAGACGGCATCGCAATGGCGACGCCACTCGATACCCTTAAAACCAATTTATCCCTAGGATTAACCACCACCGAAAGCCTGACTAAAGCCATTTTTGATGGCAGCACAGGCGTAGGTTGGTTCTGGGTGAATTTAGCTTATCTGGCTGGTGGTTTAGTGTTACTTAAACTAAAAGCCATTCGTTGGCACATCAGTACTGGCGTGTTATTGGGGCTCTTTGTTGCATCGAGTATCGGTTTCTTACTGTCGCCCGATACCCAAGGCAGTCCCCTATTACATTTGTTTTCTGGCGCGACCATGTTAGCGGCATTTTTTATCGCAACCGATCCCGTCACAGCAGCAACCAGCCCCCGTGGTCGCATTATTTTCGGCGCGTTAATTGGTGTGTTGGTGTACATCATCCGCATTAAAGGCGGTTACCCTGACGCCTTTGCCTTTGCCGTGTTATTGGCTAACCTCTGCGCCCCCTTTATTGACTACTATGTGCGGCCACGCACCTATGGTCATTCAGCTAGCTAAGGCCATTTAGCGGACTACCGTCATGCTACAAGATAATGTCATTCTGCTGGCAACGAGAGCTTAAGGAAAAAGAGTTGAAAAATCCGATGATTAAAAATGGTTTTTTATTGGCACTGTTTGCCTTGATCTGCACGGGTTTCGTCGCCGCGGTCAATCAACAAACCTTTGACAAGATTAAGCAGCAAGAACAACAGGAATTGATGCGAGTATTGCAACAATTAATCCCTGATGAAATACATGATAACGAGCTTACCGCTCAGTGTACCTTGCTTTTAAACAAAGAAGCATTAGGCACGGATAGTCCAATGCCTGCCTATATTGCTACCCATTCAGGCAAGCCTGTCGCTATCGCCATGGAAGCCATAGCACCCGATGGCTATAGCGGTAATATCAAATTAATTGTTGGAATTAATATCCAAGGTGAAGTCTTAGGCGTACGTACCTTGTCCCACCAAGAAACCCCTGGGCTGGGTGACAAAATTGAACTACGTAAATCGAATTGGGTCACTCAGTTTGTTGGTAAAGTGTTGGGCTCTGCAGATGATAAGCAATGGTTAGTTAAAAAAGATGGCGGCGATTTTGACCAATTTACCGGTGCAACCATCACCCCGCGCGCTTATGTTAAAGCAGTCAAAAACGCGGTATGGTATTTCAGCACTAACCAAGCACAAATTTTCAGCCAGCCGCTAAATTGTGAGGCCAACCATGACTAATTATCGCGAAATTGCGTGGCAAGGACTGTGGAAAAACAACCCAGGCCTAGTGCAACTGTTAGGTTTATGTCCGCTACTTGCGGTTACAGCAACGATCACTAACGCCCTTGGCCTTGGTCTAGCCACTATGCTGGTGCTGATTGGCTCTAACATTTTGGTGTCACTGGTGCGCGACTATGTGCCCAAAGAAATTCGTATTCCTGTGTTTGTGATGATCATCGCCGCGCTAGTCACCACAGTGCAACTGCTCATCAATGCCTATGCCTACGGCCTGTATTTATCTCTTGGGATCTTCCTGCCATTAATTGTGACGAACTGCATCATCATCGGCCGCGCCGAAGCCTTTGCCTCCCGCAATAATGCGTTTAGTGCCGCCTTCGATGGTCTAATGATGGGCCTTGGTTTTACTTTAGTGCTTACAGTGCTGGGCGCAACGCGGGAAATCTTAGGTCAAGGCACACTGTTTGATGGTGCGGATCAACTGCTCGGCCCATGGGCTAAATCGTTAACCATGCATCTATGGCAAGTCGATACCCCATTTCTCCTTGCTATGCTGCCACCCGGTGCATTTATTGTGATGGGATTATTGATCGCATTGAAAAATGTGATTGATAAAAAAGTCAAAGAACGCCAACCTCAAGTCGCCGCAGAACCGAGCGTTACCCGCGCACGGATCACTAAGGTAGGTTAGGCTTTCAAGTAACGACAGGCATTATGGCGCTCGTGTTAACGCGTTTAATGTGTGCCTAGCACATGATGAGCGGCAAAACTCAAAGCATAAGAAAATCAGCGAACGTGGGTTGTAAACTCATCAATCATCATTAATAGGATATTAATAATGAACGGTTGAGAGTTGAACCCCACCACAGCGCAGGAATCGTACATGAATCAAGAAAAACGTATCCAGATCCTCACTCGTCTTCGCGATAACAATCCCAAACCTGAAACCGAACTCAATTTTTCAAGTCCCTTCGAACTACTAGTGGCTGTGACGTTATCGGCCCAAGCAACAGATGTGAGTGTCAACAAGGCAACAGACAAGCTCTTTCCTGTGGCAAACACAGCCCACAGCATTTATGCCCTTGGCGTAGAAGGTTTAAAGCAATACATAAAAACCATAGGCTTATATAACAACAAAGCCATCAATGTGATCAAAGCCTGTGAGATCTTGATTGAAAAGTACAATGGCGAAGTACCAGAAAACCGCGAAGCCCTAGAGTCTCTGCCCGGCGTTGGCCGCAAGACGGCTAACGTGGTACTAAACACTGCGTTTGGTTGGCCAACCATCGCCGTCGACACCCATATTTTTCGCCTCGCCAATCGCACTAAATTCGCGCCCGGCAAGAACGTAGTCGAAGTGGAAGAGAAAATGCTAAAAGTCGTGCCAGCTGAATTTAAAGTCGATGTACAC
Source organism: Shewanella sp. SM23 (assembly GCF_025654295.1). Classification (NCBI taxonomy): domain Bacteria; kingdom Pseudomonadati; phylum Pseudomonadota; class Gammaproteobacteria; order Alteromonadales; family Shewanellaceae; genus Shewanella; species Shewanella sp. SM23. Next base: position 106,421 of record NZ_JAKKRM010000011.1, on the reverse strand, counting down.
CACTGGTTTATCTTGCACGGACGCTACACTTGCCTTGCGCGCAAACCCCGCTGTGGCAGCTGTATCATTGAAGACTTGTGTGATTTTAAAGAAAAAATTTATCCTGAAGAATAAACCCAAGCAGGAATTAACTGTGCCACCCACACAAAAAAATCTGCAAAATTTCTATGGGCACCTCATTAAATTTCGTAGCTCTGATGGCGCTGCCCTGCGCAAAATCACAAGAAACATTACTGGTATCATTCACCCAAAAGGTAATTCTTAAAGTGGGTGGCACCGTTAATTTTACTTGCAGCTTCAATGTCTTAATAAGCGCTAATTAAAGGTTCAAACAAGACTTTTTGTCAAAACCGGCGTTTTGACATAATTAATGCCAATTTCCATCCCGAAAGTAAAGTTGCCCATCAATGCCGCAGGGATGAGTTAACCCCCTTATAAAACTGTAAAATTAGTTTTTTAGTTCACTTATTGAAACACATACCGTTTTTTAGACAAGCGGGTCAACACCTGTCCAAAAGTGATGCTATGCCGTTCTGACAAATCTTTAAGTTCATTGCCATCTATAACGGTAACGTCTAATTGATTTGCAATATCTCTGGCACTTTTTGCAAGTTGAGTAGCGTTAGTCACAAAGATTAGTTTAGAAATCTCTCTACCTAAGTGCTTTCCGTAAAGCACTTTTGCATTCGATATTTCTTGAACGGCACTATGACCTTTGTATGCGCCGTGCTTGTGTTTAGCTTGAATAAGCATCGATTGATTGCTAGTTGCCAATATACCGTCTGCGCCAAAATCTGAGCCGTCTTTAGTGAGCCAAGCGCTATCGGCTTGGTACTCTCTTGCAAGCACCTCGAGCGTATAGGCTTCAAACTGTTTCCAGCTCAATCGTGGCATATCGTCAAAGGTGATTATACTATCAACGCCAAGGTGATTTCCGCCTGATCCGGTTGGATTAGGCATCACTTCACCAGGCGTGACCACGGCATCTTTTAACATAGACTTTTGAGATAACAAACGGTGCAGATTCACATCAAAAGATTCAAATGATGGATGATGAAGTATCGGCACATATATATTTACATCTTTCTTCTGACCAATACGGTACACCCTGTCAGTAGCCTGAGCCTCTTTAGCTGGATTCCAGTGTCTTTCGAAGTGGATGACATTATTTGCACCGACAACAGTTAATCCAACCCCTGCAGCAACTGGCGACATAATGATGATGTTAAAACCGTCTTTCGCCTCAAAATCGGCAATCAACGACTTACGGCTTAAATCGCCTTGTCTCTTAACAACTGCTTTTGTATCACCATTTATTACATGCAGAGGCCCCAAGCCAAAGTAACTTCCAAGCGCAATACTCAAGAAACGCTGAAGTCGTTTATTCACTGCGAAGATGATGCATTTTTCTTTTCGAGATTGGATCTCAGACAGCACTTCAATAGTTTTAGCCATTTTGGCCGATTCATCGAAAAGAGCCTGTATTTCGCGTTTAGAAGTTGGAGGATCGAGTCGACCACTATCAGCCAAACGTGGGTGAAGCGAACTATCGCGCAAGCGCATCAACGTTGTAAGCACATGACTGTCTTCATCTTCCAACTGTGCCTCAATCGCACCTTCGTATACTCTTTGCTGGTAAGCGGTCATAACGGAATGTAATTTTGGTTCATACAGCCAATCGGTAGATTCGATGCCAACCAATATGGTCTTCTGTGGTAATCCTTCCAGATTGTCTTCTTTGACACGACGTAGCATTAAAGCACCGACTTTTTCTCTCAACTGGCGACCCAAAGTAGCTCTTACGCGATCTACCTCGTCACCTGCGGCTTGCAAAATCGGCGTTATATAGGTTTGTCGGAAATCCTGATAAGTTCCGAGATAGCCTTGACATGCTGTATCCATCAGACACCAAAAGTCGGCAAGACTATTTTCGACCGGAGTACCTGTAGCAAGTAATTTGAACTTCGCTTTCAGACCTTTAGCTGCGCGAGTTTGTAACGCATTAGGATTCTTGGTGTTTTGTGCCTCATCAAAAATCGCTAAACCCCAGTCGATTTGAGACAACGAGAACTGATAATCGCGCAATGTCTGGTAAGTCGTGATCACTAATCTTCGAGGCAGATCTAATCGTTCAAGGCCATGCTGCTCACCAAACTTTAGCGAGTAACGAGGCTCTATGGTTTCCTCATCAAAATTAGATGCTCTAATTTCAATGCTGCCATCTCGAAAACGATTTAGCTCCCCATCTGATTGCAAGATGACAATATCTCTAAATGGTGACTCGTGAAATGTGACGCCAACTTCGTCTTTCCAATTCTCTAAAAGACTTAAAGGCGCAACGATCAACGTGGGTCGGCACGTTTCACCGTTGTCATCGCATATTCGGTAATAATGCTCAACGGCAGATAAAGACATAAAGGTCTTACCCAAGCCCATGTCATCTGCCAGCAAAGCACCATTAACAAGCTCTTTTTCGCGCGCCATTTCCTCAAGGCCAAGTATCCACTGTACTCCGGTTAGCTGATGCGGGAATGGCTGTCTTTTGTGGTTGCTCCAATCTAACTCTTCTTTGTAAAGCACATCGTTAAGTGCTTCTTCAACGATCTTCGACGGGCTATCTAATTCGTCGTCATTTAAAGCAATATCAATAACAATAGGACCATCATCCGTCAGATCTGGCTCATCAGGTTCAGTAGGACCGCTTGGCTCGCCGTCCCCATCGCCATCATCAGGTTGACTCCGAAGTTTGTAGCCCAGCTTTTCTAAAGTTTCATTTACTTCAGACTCACTACCGATATCATAGATTTTTCCCTCGAAGACTACTTCTGTAACACCAGTTGCTCTTGCATCGCTAATCACTTGCTGTAGCTGCTGCAAGTCCTCTAAAGTTTTCACAACTTTCGTCACTGCACTAATAGGCAGAATCGTTCCTGAAGCCTGACTTTGGCCAAACCAATTGATCCCCGATTCATCAGTTTCACCAAAATATGCGTGTTTAAAACGTGTCGCTCCTTTTACTCGTAAAGCAAATCCAACATCAAGATCGACTAGGCTCGCATCCAGAAATGCACCAGGAGCCTTCAAAAATTGTTCAACTTGAGATTTAGGTATTTTTCTGTGGGAGATAATTTCTTTGACTGCTTTGGCCGTTTTCTCGTCAAAGAGAATAATTTCGTTCCCAACTTTCAACGTTCGGCCCGCCTCAGACTGCAATTGCCCCAGCACTCGTTGAAGTTGATCGTGACCTGTTGTCTGCCCCATATTTGGGGTCAAAATCAAGTTGCCCCATTCATCAAGTTCAGCTTCTACAGTTATCTTATCTGGGACATGGATATTGAGCTTGTCGAAGTGACTAAGTGAAAGTTTGGCACCTGCTTTCTGTGCCAGTTGAAATCGATGAAGTAAAAGCAGATTATCTGATTCACTTTTGGCAGAATTCGCATGACTCTCCAACGCACTAAAAACATTGAACATTGGTGCCGTGAGAGTAAATTGACTATCACCAAATGTCAGGATGCTGCCCGATCTCTTGTAAACAGCCGTCATCCGCCCCGAAGGCGCAGTTACATCAATACTGACACTAAAAGACTCACTACCAGTAGTACCTCTGATATCGACTTCAGCACCATCATCCCATCTCTCTGGTAACTGTATTAATTGGAATACATCTTCATCCAGTGAAACAATAACTTCATGTGGCACAACAAATCCATTTGGAATTGCTTCAGCATTTCCCTCTTCAGCCAGCATTTGCAAGGCAACAAATTGAGCTGTGATAAATTCGTCGGCGTCACCTTTTTTTATCTTATTGAACTGATATTGATCGCAGAAAAAATCAATACTATCTTTGCTAATATCAATAGAAAATTTAGTATCGGACTCTTTAACCCCAAAAAAAGACGAAATCCAATTCTTCACTAGCTCACTCCATACAATCGTTTGTAAATTCGATAATCGTCTTCGGTTAGAACACCAGCGGCTCTGATCTTCCCACCTAACTCGTTAACAGCTTTGATTGAGCGTCGCTGCCAGCTGAAGTTTGCAGGTGAATGCGTAAAGTTATCGTGTGCTTCACAACCATACTCGTACATTTTCTCGTTTAATCCCGCCGTTAGCGAACGATACCCAACTCTTTGCTTACCAAACTGAAGCACTTGTGCTGAATCATGTAAGTTCCTGTAAAACCAAATCTGGCAGTTGTGGCTGCCTTCAATCATATGGCCATGGGTAAGTTCGGCATAAATAATAGAACGGTCACCATCCTCTACGATTGAGTAATCAGGAACATGCTCAGGTTTGTAGTTTTTGCGGATATACCAATCTGCTTTCTTTGAAAGATATAACTTGGTATGAACAATTGCGCCTGCCTGATGCAACCCTTCTAAGAAGTGCTTCCTAGAAGGAAACATTCTCATCATGTCAGCGTCTCGCGAACTATTCGAGTAATCTTCAAGGGCCTCAAGAAACAACTTGAGGTCTAATTTAGAAAGCCAACCTTGCACTTTCTTACTTTGCTGTGGCGACAGTTGGCTCCACCACTTAATAAAGCGAGGGTGGCTTTTAGGGATTCTGGGGTCGCCAGCGATGGCAATGACGGCGTTTTGCCAACTTTCATGCACTTGCTGTGCAGGTGCTCTATCAATCAAGATTCGAAGAGCTACGTGCCCGATAAGTTCGTTTGCATCATAACGACTACTTGCAACAAACGGCTTACTGATTTCTTCAAGTAACTGATGCGGTTTATTTACCGGAATGTTTTGTAATTGTTCAACAAAATAGACCGATTGTGCTCTTTTGAGGAAATCACCAGAGGCGTAACCATCTAATTTCCAGTGATTGATTTGCTGCTCGAATGTTGCACCTCTATTGATGGCTTGTTTGGCAAGAAACGTTGGACCATCTGCACATAATACTTTTTCTTCTTGAAGTTGATTTAACCCCTTACGCTTTCTCTCTCGGCAGAGCCAGTCGCCAATAACATCTGGGTCATTAATTGAGTCAAAGTCACTGAGAAAAAATTGGAACAATGATTCAATAAAAAGGTTACTCCCTTTCGGAATTATTGCAGAGACATCACTGAGCAAATGTCTTTCGATTCTAATGGCCTTACGTAAACCTAGTTGTTCCGTCAAGGCAATCGACAATGCCCGCGCATCAAAGCGATTTTCAATTTTGAAAAGATCAAACCTGTCACGGGAAAGTAAATTCAGTAATCGAGCCCAAGCGGTTTCAAACTTTGGGTTGTCTGTACCCGCCCTTTTAGCAATCGACTTTTGCTCTTGGGTGAGTTGCTCCATAACCTCAATGTTTTTTCGATAACTCGTATCAATTAAAACGAATTTCATTATAAACCGTCCTCAAAATGACAAACCTCAAACATCTTTAGCCTTTTTATAGTCCTCGATCTTAGGTTTTTTGACGGTAAAACGAATATCTATCCTGCGGTTTCGAGCTCGTTGATCTTCACTTTTCTCAACTAAATCGACTCTCCGGGTGTCGGCATAACCGCTTACAGAAAATAGCAGTTGGCCATTAAAGTTTTTTAGCTCGTTTAGTTTGGGTAACAAAGAGTTTTTTTCTTGCCAGAGCTTCCAGATTGATACTGCCCTGTCAGTTGAAAGACCCCAATTGCCTTTTCCGCGATACCAAATATTTACGCTGTCCGTATGCCCCTCAACAAAGACTGTATCTAAGTACTTCCAACGTTCCTCTTTGGTAATAGCTTTATGCAGAGCGTCACCAATGGCAGCAACTTCAGTTTGTGTTTTCTCGTCTTCGGGCAAGGTGTCTTTTGCTGATTTAAATGACAATGTACTTTCAGGGATCCGTAATACAGTGTCATTTTCTACAATCTCAACAATAATATTTTGTTTGGCTAAATCTTCTTTAATATCGACCAGTATATTGCGGCGAGCCTCTTCAGCCCGCTGAAGTTCCTGAATACTCGCATCAATTTTTTCAGATTTTTGTGTTAATTCAATAATCAATGCTACTGTCGCTAAAATGAAGATAACAAGTAGCGCCGACATTAAATCGGAAAATGACATCCAGTAAGGGTTCTCTTCATCTACGTTAGAATTTCGACGCGAGGATAGTCTGTCCATCTGTTACCCCAGCTTTGCTTGAATTTCATCAATAACACTCGATAACGCTTTCACTGCGTTATTCATTTGTGTCGAGTAGGCTGTTACAGAACTCGACCATACATTAAGGTGTGCTGCAGTTTGGCCATTAGCTTGCTCTGCATAATCTTTAAGTAACCCAGTCATTCGCTGATTTAAGCCCTCTACTTCAACTTTAAGGTCTCCAATAAACTCTTTGTGTGACCCTTTCAGCTCGCTAAATGTAGAACTTGCGCTGGAAATTAAGCCATTTAACTGTGCAGTAAGCTCGCCGAATCGAGAAACGTCACGAATCAATTCGTCACGCAGTTTCTCCATACGTTGCGCAGTCAACTGATTTTGACTTGCAAGATCAGAGGTACTCTCAACGGCATTACGAATAGCTCCTGAGAGCTTGTTTCCTGCTTCATTAATATGTGAACTTAAAACCTTCATGCTATCCGCAGAAACACGAAGTTCTGTTGAGGATTCCTTCATAGCTTGAGTAGCCTGAGCACTCGCTTCCACCGAAGAATTGATGCTGTTTTGAAGCTTTTGCCCTTGCACAAGAAGCTGTTCAACAGCCTTTACCTGTTGCGACACAGATTTTTCTACTGAACTCAGAATCTCAGTTGATAATTGTGCAATAGAGTTTGATTGCTGTTCAATTCTCTCATTGCGGGCAGTTTCTAACTCAGATGCACGCATTTCTCTGTCATCAAAGGATTGCACCAACCCACCTAGCTGCGACTCTACAAAACTACTCAATCTTTCGCCTTGGCTTCGTGAATTCAAGATGAGCTCATCGACTTGAACTTTAATCGTTTTAACTAACTCTTCATCTCGTTTGGCAGAGGCCGCCTCACGACTTTGCATTTGTGAGGTCATCTCACTAATCTGGCCTTCGACAAACGAGGTTAGTTTTTGATGAATTGATTGGGACTGCGTGGATAGGCTGTTTACTTGATTCGCGATGTCAGCTATCAGCGCTTTTTCGCGATCTCCCGATGCGGCTTGCGAATTTTGAAGCTGTTCAACAAAACTAGACATTGTTGCCTGCATTGCTTCAACAGATTTATTTACTCTCTCGGACACATCATCAAGAGCGTCGCGTTGTTGGTTTCCTGCCTGCCCAAAGCCCTCCATGAAACTTTGCAGAAGGCCCTCAAGCGCCTTTTGATTGCCTTCGGTTGTCGAGTCAACAAGCTTATTAATCGCAGGTGCCATAATTTCCGACAAACTTTGTTCCAAACTTGTTTGAATCCCTTGTGTGGCAGAGACTAAAGCTTCTTGCATTTTTTCGCCGATTTTTTCTGCCAAACCTTGCAAGACTTCTCTGGATTCAGAACTGTTGTCAGAAATGATCTGTAACTGTTCTTCAGGTCGAATACGAGGAAACAGCCAATCAACTAAAAATTCAATATTTCGAATTTTACGGCGAATTAATTGCTCACAAAGCTTTTCGAAAAAATTGAAAATAACACTTAATGCAACCCCCCACACCGAGGTTAAAAACGCAATTTTTGCACCGTTGACGACAGCGGCAACACCTTCTTGCATTTCATTGACATCGACACCGGCACCAAGCTTTAGATCTGCTAAACCTAATTGCAGCCCCATGAAGGTACCGATGACACCTAATGCAGTTAGAAATCCTGGCACAGCAGCTATAAGTCGGTTTTCGGTAACACTTCCCGCCAGTGTATATGGGTTAAAAAAATGACCGGCATCTAACGTATTTCGAATCTCAATTCGTCCATTCCTACAAATTTCGACCAAAGTTTCATCAAACTCCATCCACAAGAATCCAATACTCTTTTCCTTACTTTTTGCTTTTAAAAGTAGCGGCTCTCGTTGCTCAACAATATCTTTTCTATTTAGTGGCTTTAATACCTTCTCTAGCCAGCTCAGTCTGAACCAGGTCGAAACGCATTTTATGGCAAAAAATCCAGAAAATATAATAGTGACTACAATTAGTCCAAAAACAAAAAGTGTACTGAGTTCATCACCAGTTGTGGGAATCAAAGTTAATTGATTGAAATCTGGAATTAGCCAAGAAAGCTCGATTTTCTGCTCAGTAGCCATTTTTAGTCCTTTAATTTTTTAATTATTTTGAATTCTTAGATAGTGAATGCAAACACCACTTAAATGCTTAACAAAAGATGCTTAATCATTCGACTACATTCCCTCAGAACTTATGAAGAAAATATAAGCAGGCGAGACGGACTGCATTAGTCGGTAAGTTATGTTATTGATTACACCAAAATTCACGCCATCTGTCACTCATTTGAACATATTCAAACATTTTCTACATAACCAAAGCGCTCTATGTTGTCGATGTACTACCGCATCGATGCAAATACCTATTCATCGCTTATTGACGGAGCAAAACATTGGGTGACGACAAATGCCATAACTCGCTGTCTTTCAGTTGTTATTGCTGACCAGCACCAGGTTTGAGAAGCTACACGACAACAGAATTGGTAACCATCCTTTTGCCGTTATGGTAGGCAGCGCATCCTGTAGCCAGTACAAAGAGCACCGAAACTTAACGGTGCTACACACAAAAAAAATCCGCTAAATTTATCTGTGCGGCTCATTAAATGTCGTAGTTCTGATGGCGTTGCCATAAGCAAAATCACAAGAAACATTGCTGGTATCATTCACTCAACAGGTAATTTTTAAAGTGTGTTTTAAAGTAGCCCGTTAATTTGCTATTTCAGTTTCGCTAAACATCATCTTCAAATCCTAGTGAAGTTTTACGTGCACTGAATCACAGACAAACAAAAAGCCGCAATAGCGGCTTTTTGCTTAACTTGGAACTGGGTTAACTCAAACTTGTATTAGTCGTTAAAACATTGAAACAAAGAACGCACTGAAAAATAAAGCAATAACAACTGTGGTGCCTAAAGCCATTTTAAGTTCGGTGTTCATCATTCACTCTCCTAGTTAGTATGGCTACATTATTATCAACCCAGTGATAAAAACCCATATTTGTCTCTGTGTTTTGTGAGCGATAGCCAATTTATCGGCAATTTTCTCTCCTAAATCCTGAAAATTCCTCTTACAGACAATCATTTCCCTATCCTAAGCGTTAATCTGGGTCAAGCGCTGTAAAAACAATGGCTGACATTTAGCGAGGTCCATCTACGGATTTTTGGTATACTCCACCCCGTAATCTATTTAGAGAGAGGACCTATGTCGCAACTATTACATACTATGATCCGCGTCGGTAACTTAGAACGCAGTATTGCTTTTTATACTGAAGTGCTCGGCATGAAACTACTTCGCACCTCTGAAAATCCAGAGTACAAATATTCTTTAGCTTTCGTGGGTTATGGTGAAGAATCCACAGGCCAAGCCGTGGTTGAACTGACCTATAACTGGGGCACTGACAAATACGATTTAGGCACAGGCTTTGGCCACTTAGCGATTGGTGATGAAGATATCTACGCCCGTTGCGCAGCTATTGCCGCAGCCGGTGGCAAAGTGACTCGCGCCCCAGGTCCTGTCGCAGGTGGGACCACTGAGATTGCCTTTGTTGAAGATCCAGACGGTTATAAAATTGAGTTTATTCAAATGAAATCAGCGACCCAAGGTTTAGGTTAAGTCCTGCCAACTGAACCCGAAAAATAGCTGAGCAAGACTATATATTCAGCGAAAAATGCCGGATCTTCATTCGGCATTTTTGTTTTTATAATTTATATCTTGCGTTAAGCACAAAGAAACATAAATCAAGCCAGTGATTTACTGCTCACGCCATGCGTCTAAACCGACTTTATCGAAGCTTTATCTTGTGTCAGCTTTCGCTCAGTTTTGTTCGCCACTTTACGGCTGAAATGACGTTTAAACCAAGGCGTGCGCCACAGCAGCAACACACTAAAACCTACGATATACAGACTCGGTTCGATGATTTCTGATTTTACCGACCAGTAAAAATGGATTGACGCCAATATAGCGACTAAATACACCCCATTGTGCAAGGTTTGCCAACGACGTCCCATCTTACGCATCAAGGCTTTAAACGAAGTTATCGCCAAAGCGGTGACGATAAGATAAGCCACTGCGCCGACTAAAATATACGGCCGTTTTACCACCTCGCTAAACAGTAATTCCCAAGCAAACAACAGATCTAAACTAAAAAAGGCCAATATATGTAAAGTGGCATAGGCAAACACATATAACCCCACTAAACGGCGGGTCTGCATCAACAGCCCTTGTTTGGTCAACTTGGCAATCGGTGAGATCAGCAAGGTCGCCGCTAGTGCATTTAATGCGCCTATGCCTGTGTAGTGAATAATGTACTGCACGGGATCGCCACCCGCACGGCCAAGCACCACTGTGAGCACAAGGTAGACGATGGGCACTAAACCCAACAAATGAAATAACGCCTTTAGCCAAAACAAGTGCTTAGCGGTTAATCTCAACATACCTTGTCCCCGCTTAATGGCGAATATCCAAACAACAAACCAATCATCAATAGTATTTCCTCAGATCCATGCCGTCATACAGTGAAGCCACAAACTCGCCGTAACCGTTGAACGGCTGGGTATCGATTCGGGTTGCTGAAAACAATCCCCCCTCGCCGATACGACGCTCTGTGGCTTGCGACCAGCGTGGATGATCCACCGCCGGATTAACGTTGGCATAAAATCCATACTCGTGTGAGGCAAGCTGATTCCAGCTGGTCGGCGGTTGTTTATCCATAACGCGAATTCGCACTATTGATTTAATGCTCTTAAAGCCATATTTCCACGGCACCACTAAGCGAATGGGCGCGCCGTTCTGCGGTGGCAAGGTTTTACCGTACAAACCCACCGACATTAAGGTTAAATCGTTCATTGCTTCGGCTATCGTGAGGCCTTCAACATAGGGATAATGAATACCACCGCCCATTAATCGGCTCTTCTGCCCCGGCATTTGCTCGGGATCAAAAGCGGTTTCGAAGGCGGCATACTTGCCCTTACTGGTGACGCCAACCTTTTTTAATAACGCCGCCAGCGGGAACCCCACCCAAGGGATCACCATAGACCAAGCTTCAACGCAGCGCAGGCGATAGTTACGCTCCTCAAGCGGGAACATTTTAGTCAGATCATTAAAATCTAAAGTCATGGGCCGTTCAACTTCACCTTCGATACGCAGTTGCCAAGGATCGACTTTATAGCCTTGGGCATTATTGAAGGGATCTTGTTTGTCTGTACCAAATTCGTAGAAATTATTATGCTGCGTCACCTTATCAAACGGGGTTAACACATCGGCGTCACCGTACTGCTTATTGGATTGAAACGTCAGTGGCGTAGTGATAAATGAGGACTTAGGTTGATCGCCAAATAGATCGAATAATCCGGCCTGAACATAACCGGGCACGCTGGCACCGATAGCACCGAGTCCCATGGCTTTTACAATTTGCCGACGCGAGCGAAATACCGCTTCGGGCGTCACTTGATTGTCTTGAATGTGCCACTGCGCTTTTTTAAGAATACCTGGGGTAAAACGGGAATGTTTAGCCAATTGACACCTCTACCATCCAATGATTAAAGCCACCGAGTCGCGATAAAAACCTTCTCTGGCGCTCGTCTGTATCGCTCACTCTTATATAGACAGGTAAAAGCCAGAAAAACTTTCCACCCGTGAATAAATTCACCTTAAACGTATAAGACTTGCTCATTCAAGCATTAAGCGCAGATATAGTTGATTAAAGGGCTTGAAGCCTGTTGGGGGGCATGCGAACCTAAGCGCCAAAGCTAAAGGAGTGCTATTGATCATGCCATTTTCTCAATCTTTTTCTGTCGCCGAAATCATCGGCCTTCTCGCCATTGCCTTCTTAGGCCTGTTGATCGGTGCTCTGCTCAATCAAAGACTCACCCGCCAACGCTGGCAACTACACAAAGACCAACTTGAGCAAGAAATGCGTCAAGTCAATGAAGATGCAGAATTATCCTTAGCACAACAGCAAATTTTGGTCGATGACAAAGAAGCGCAATTACGTCAATACCAGCAACGCCTTGAGCTCAAAATTGAACAACTGGGCAAAGCCGAGGCCTTAGCCGAACGCGTTCCCACCTTAGAGCAGCAATTAAATGATAGCCAGCGCCGTCAGTTAGAGCTCCAATTAGCCCTTTCGAAATCCAATGCCATGCAGCAAACCATTCAAGCCAAGGCCGATGCCCAGCAAGAATCGCTGCAGGATAAAATTGCCAGCTTAGAATCGGCCGAAGTGCGTTTACAAACCCAATTTGAAAACCTCGCAAACCGTATTTTTGAAGAGCGTAGCGAAAACTTTAAGCACCAAAATGCCAGCCAACTCGAAGGCGTACTTGGGCCATTAAAACAACAGCTTGAAGGATTCAGACAGCAAATTCGTGAATCCTACACCCACGAACAATCCGAGCGCAGCGCCCTCAAACATCAGCTTGAGCACTTAAGGGAGCTCAATCTGAAGATGAGCCAAGATGCTATCAACCTGACCAAAGCGCTCAAGGGCGATAACAAGCAACAAGGTAATTGGGGTGAAGTGATCCTCGATCGCGTACTGCAGGAAAGCGGCCTACGTGAAGGCCATGAATACCATACTCAGCAAGATTTCAAGGATGATAGCGGTAAACGCTTTAAGCCGGATGTGATTGTGCATCTGCCAGAAAATAAAGATGTGGTCATCGATGCTAAGATGTCGTTGGTCAGTTATGAGCGCTACTTCAACAGTGAAGATCCGGCACTGCGCCAACAGGCCATTAACGAGCATGTCATTTCAATTCGCAGTCACATTAAAGGCTTAAGTCAAAAGGATTATCAACATCTGCATGGCCTTAAGAGTCTCGATTATGTATTGATGTTTATTCCTATCGAACCGGCATTCTTACTGGCATTGGAGCATGATCCTAGCCTAGTCAATTTTGCCCTTGAGCAAAATATCATGCTCGTTAGTCCAACTAATTTGTTGGTGGCCCTGCGCACAATTAACAATATTTGGCGCTACGAATATCAAAATCAACACGCACAAACCATTGCAAAACAAGCGGGTCGAATTTACGACAAGTTATGTGGTTATATTGAAGATATGGAAAAACTCGGCCGCGCCTTAGATAATGCAGAAAAAACCTATCACAGCGCAATGAACAAGCTGTCATCGGGCAAAGGCAATTTAGTGCGTCAAGCCCATTTAATGCAGCAGCTCGGGGTCGATACCAGCAAACAACTGGATAAAATGCTGCTAGAAAAAGCGCTCAATGAAGCCCAGGACGATAACGACACTCAGGATGACGACGCTGAACTTAATCTGTCGCATACCCGCGATCCTAAGGACACAGAACTCGAGCCTGTCGAGTGCAATGATAGATAACAAGAATTGAACACCCATTAATTACCTCAAATCGATACGGACATGTCGATTGATACCTTGATGCCCGGAGGCAAACGCTCCATGTGCAAAGCAGTTATAAATGTGGTTATATCCAGTGCAATATTGCTCGCAGGCGCATTGAATGCCCCTGCCGCACTTGCGTTAACGTCAACGCAGAAAACCTTTCTTGAGGCCGAAAAAGCCCTGAAGAAGCAAGATTATGCAACCTATAAACCCCTACGGGCAAAACTAGGTAATTATCCGCTCGCGATTTATTTAGATCATGATATCGACATAGGTGCTCTTAATGCCTTACAGGGTTATGCAGCTAAAGCCTTGATTGAAAAATATGAAACCACACCCATGTACAATAGGTTACGGTCTAAATATTTAAACAATGCTGGTAGCCAAAAACGCTGGAATGATTATCTTGCGATCACCCCAGAAGCGCCTACCGACATCCGCCTGCAGTGTTATTACTATGAGGCGAAACTCGCCAAGGGCGATCTAAAAACGGCTTATGCGGCCGCACAATCACTTTGGGTATTTGGGGGTTCGCGACCAAAGGAATGTGATCCTCTTTTCAACACATGGACCAAAGCGGGCAAACGCACACAAGATGTCGTATGGGCGCGAATGATGCTGAGTTTCGAGGCTGGCGAAACGAGTTTACTGAGTTTTTTATCCCAAAAAATCACCACCCATAGTAACGAAGCTAAGCGTTTAGTCGCCGTCTATAAAGATCCCAATAGCCTGCGCCATACCGAAAAGTTTAAAGATAAAAATCCCATTGTCGGTGACATTGTTGCCGCAGGATTAAAACGCCTTGCCCGTAAGGATCTCGACCAAGCCATTAATTTGTATGAACGGTATCAAAAGGCCCATCGTTTTACCCCAGAACAAGCGCAGCAGCTGGATAAATACCTTGTTCGCCGCATTTTAATTGAACAAGATGATAACTATAAAAACTATGTCGACAATGTGCTCACTGAGCTGAAAAATGACGACCTATTTGAGCGCCGTTTAAGATGGGCTATCCGCGATCACGACATGCGCAGTATTGCCCGTTACTTGAACCTACTCCAACCAGAAACCTTAGCAAAGGAACGTTGGCAATACTGGCTTTATCGCACCAATGCCAAAGAAGCGCCTGAAAGCGCCATAAAAGCGCTCGCGACAATCAGTAATGAACGTAATTTTTACGGTTTTGCTGCTGCGCAGTTCTTAAATAAACCGGTATCACTCAATCAAAGCCCTGAGCCTGTTGTTGATGCCAATAGCCAAAAGTTAACCGATGATCTGGGTTTTGTGCGCGTGCAAGAGTTAATGGCGCTCGACCGTTATTTTGATGCTCGCTATGAATGGATGTCGCTACTAAAACGCAGTGACAATACGATGCGAGCACGCTATGGACGCTATGCCCATGAACAGGGCTGGTACGATTTTGGTGTTGAAGCCAGTATTCAAGGTAAGTTGTGGGATGATATTCCCCTACGCTTCCCTATGGCACACCAAGCCGGTTTTGAGCACGCCAGCAAAAAGCATAGGGTTAACATCGATGAGATCCGTGCGATTAGCCGCCGCGAAAGTGCATTCTATCTTTATGCGACCTCGGGCGTAGGTGCCCGTGGCCTAATGCAAATTATGCCTGCCACGGCCAAAGCTACCGCCAAAAAACACGGGGCCAGATATAGCGATCCAAAGGATCTCTACAGCGCAGAGCTTAACCTCAATCTTGGTAGCGCTTACTATGCCCAGCTGTTGAAAGAGTTTAACCAAAACCGCATCCTCGCCACGGCGGCCTATAACGCGGGTCCCTCTCGCGTGCGTCGCTGGTTATCAAACTCAGATGGCAAACTCGATGCCATGGGCTTTATCGAGGCCATTCCCTTTACTGAAACCCGTGAATATGTTCAAGCCGTCCTCAGCTATCGATTGATTTATGAGGCGCAAAAGCAAAAAGCACAGCCATTATTCAGTGAAGCTGAGCTTAAGTTTGCTTACTAACTCGTGACATGAAAAGGAACTCGATACTCAGCTGCATCGAGTTCCTACTTTTCAGCATACCCTAGGGTAACGCTCATGCTTTAACCACCAAAAATTCTAAATGATATTCTCTAAATTCAAATAATTAGCAAAGCGAATAATTATTCAGCAATCACGCCGTTTTATCGAAAACTTGTTTGCACTGAAGGGCGTTAAATGCGAATAATTAGTATTAAAGCATTAAGAATCCCATTACACCCATGATTAACCTTAGTTCGTTAACCCTTAGCTGCGAATACCAACCCTTTGTCAATCCTCATACTTTAGCCATCGACGGCTATGAAGCCTTAGCGCGTTTTTACTTGCCTAATGGTGATGCGGTTGCACCTAATATTGTGTTCGAGCAGTTGCATGAATCCACAGAAATACTCGCTGCAGTTGAATATCAAGCCAAGGCATTTCAACTCATCCATGCGCCGAGTCAGCAGCGAATTTTTATCAATGTTGATCCCCACGCCGTCGATGGACCACATACCGCCAAGCTCATTCGTTTGCTGTCCCACTATGAACGAGTCACGGTCGAGATCATCGAAAACACCTGCATTAACGATGCCCAGCTAGCCAGTCAATTATTCACTCAATTTAAACAAGCTAAGATACATGTGGCGCTGGATGATATTGGTGCGCCCCACTCCATGCTCAGTGTCGATCTGATGATGAATGTGGATTATCTTAAGTTTGACCGCCATTGGTTAACACACATAACACACCCCGAGGGAGCCCAATTATTAATTGCATTGGTCAACTTTGCCAAAAAGACCCACAAACAGTGCATTTTAGAAGGCATAGAAACTGAAGCTCACTTAGCCTTTGCGCGGGATATCGGTGTCGACTTTGTCCAAGGCTTTTTGTTTAAATCCTGGTTTATTCGCCCCACCAGCAGCCAAGCACTGTGCCTTACGTAAGATCAGGCTAAAACGGTTTACATTCGCGCCACCAGCCCACTCAAGACCAAACCTAATGCTGTCGAGTAATTGATTTAGCACTAGAAATGCCACTGGATATACGGGCGATGATCCGCCATAGTGATAACGCACATCAGCTTGCAAATACACCTTAAGCACACTTCCAAATGTATTAGGAGTCGCCCGTGGCACAATCTGGGATCAGCGAATTACTACAACAACTCGAACAAGTATTGCTGGGCAAGCCTAGGCAAATTCGTCTCGCTTTAGCCTGTATTCTCGCCCGTGGGCACCTGTTGATTGAAGACTTACCCGGCATGGGTAAAACCAGTATTTCCCATGGTATAGCCCAAAGCTTAGGTTTGAGCTATCAGCGGATCCAATTCACCAGTGACATGCTGCCCGCTGATATTCTCGGGGTGTCGATTTTTGATAAACATCAAGCACAATTTATCTTTCATCCTGGACCGATTTTCAAACAGATGATTTTGGCAGATGAAATTAATCGCGCCAGCCCTAAGACACAAAGCGCTTTACTCGAAGCGATGGCCGAACAACAAATTTCCGTCGATGGCATCACCCACAGATTGCCCAATCCTTTCTTTGTGATCGCGACTCAAAATCCCACCGATCAATCCGGTACATTTTCGCTACCAGAATCGCAGCTCGACAGATTTATGATGCGTCTGTCTATTGGTTATCCTAGCCACGATGCTGAACTCGCTATGCTTAAGAGCAATCATAACCACTTAACCTTAGATCAATTGCCCCAATGCCTGACACCGATGGCCTTAATGCAACTACAAGAGCAGTGCGACAAGGTCAGCGCTTCCGATGCCTTACTCAATTATATTCTAGCCTTAGTGAGTTTTTCCCGTAGCCAAAGTGACAGCGTGGGGTTATCACCGCGTGCCACCAAAGCGCTATTACAAGCGGCTAAGGCATGGGCCTTTTTAGAAGGTCGACATTATTTAGTCCCCGAAGATGTGCAAGCGGTATTTTGTTGTGTAGCGGAGCATAGACTCAGAACCAGTAGCCAATTACAGGGTGAAGCCCTATCTGAGCGAATTCTCGCCAGTGTTAACCCTATTATGTAGCAAGATACTGTAATGAGAAGATATCGCTAAAGTATGCAGTTAACGCATTAAACTAAGGAAATAACTCAGAAGTGAAACGACTGATACTCCCGACTTTCATTCCGACGTTAGTCCCGATTTGGCAACGTTGGTTAGCAAGACGCTTGCCACCGAGTCCCGAAATAACCTTAAGCCATAGCAGCATTTTTATTCTGCCGAGCGGTTTTGGGTTAGTTTGGCTCGGTCTGGTTTTACTTTTATATCTATTCGGCACTAACTATCAAAATAACTTAGTCATTGGCCTCAGCATCTTACTCCTAAGCCTTTTTAATACCTGCATTCTCTACAGTTACAAAAATCTGGCTGGCTTACATTTACGGGCCACGGCGCCGCCCGAAGTCTATGCGGGCGAAACCTTAACCTTTCCCGTCCTCATCAGCACTCACCATAGTGGCCATAACATACAACTTAACTATCCGAATAATCGCACTTATACGGTGCAGAACCTTGGTACAGATGAACAACAAGCGCTCGTGCCCTTTGAGTATCATCAGCGGGGTCAAGTGTCACCGGGTCGGCTCAAAATTGAATCCTTCTATCCCTTAGGGCTTTGCCGCGCATGGTCCCATGTGGATTTAGCCATTAGTCACTTAGTCTTTGCCCAGCCGATTGAAGCGCCGCTACAGCTTGAGGCTGATCATACTCAGTCTGAGCAAGATCCCCTGTTACTCGCGGGTAAACATGTATCGGGGATTGATGAGTTTAAAGGCCTTAAACCCCATGTGCTCGGCGAATCCCTCAAGCAAGTGGCATGGAAACAATGGGCACAGGGTCGCGGCATGCTGACTAAAGAATTCCAGCAGCCTCAAGGTGATCCCGTCTGGTTAAGGCTCAGACCCGATGCCAAACGCCTCGAAACCCAATTGGGTCAGTTAAGCTGGCAAGTCAATAAACTCACGCAACTTGAGCAGTATTTTGGCTTACATCTGCAAAACCCAATGGGAGACGATGTCCTGATCGCGCCCGCGATAGGCAATCACCATAGGATCGCCTGTCAAAAAGCCATTGCCTTATATCCACAATTAGCGCCTTCAACGGCGAAGCCCCCATATCAGTCATCAGCCGCTAATCAGCCACAAAAAACGAATCAAGCTCCCCGCAAGCAGCATCATATCCCTACTTTGAGGGAGCAAGTATGAAGTTAACGGCCAATAGCACTACACCGCAAATCGGCGACAATATTAGCCGCCAGACACTTTTTTGGTTATTGATCACCAATATTGCGGTATTAAGCCCACTATTTGATAAAACCACGCCTTGGACCTTAGGCATTTGCGCTATCTGTTTGCTGTGGCGTGTGGGGATTTATGTCGGCAAAGTGGCAAAACCACCGCGTTTTTTGGTGACCAGTCTTGCGATCGGCGCCGCAACCACACTGGCACTCGTCTCAAAGGAAATAGGCTTACTCAATGCGCTAGTGAATCTGCTGCTGTTAGGTTATGCCTTAAAATACATTGAAATGCGTAATCAAAGGGATGTGCGTGTTGTCGTCCTCGCGGGCTATTTTATTATCGCGCTGACCTTTATCGACCATCAATCCCTGCTTAATACCGCGCACTTGTTCGTGGTGACACTGATCAATACCTGCGTACTCGTGACTTTGTATCAAGATAAGCAATCCTTAAAACACACGGCTTGGCAAGGTGGCAAATTTTTACTCCAGAGCCTTCCTCTCGCGCTGCTGTTATTTTTAGTGTTACCGCGTCTTGCACCGCTCTGGTTAGTGCCCAACATGAAAGAAGCCCAAACGGGCTTGTCCGATAGCCTGGCGATTGGTGATATAGGTAAGCTTACCCGTTCGACTGAACTTGCCTTTAGGGCGAGTTTTACCAATGCAAAGCCCATTAATGCCGAGTTATATTGGCGCGCCCTCGTGATGGAGAACTATGATGGTGTCACTTGGCGCCAAGACGCGGGGATTAAACAGTTGCAAAAAGATGCGCTGCTGTTTCCTCCCTCGCGGCCCAGCCCAGCATTGATGGTCAATAATCCTGATCCCATGAGCAATAGTCCTGCTTCGATAAGCAGCGAAGATCAAGAGATGGCATCAAGTGCGCAAGATAAGCATAGTATTCGTTATCAAGTGATTGCTGAGCCGAGCCACCAGCCGTGGTTATTTGGTCTCGATGTGGCCTACAGCCAAGATGATAGCGTGGTCAATATGCCCGACTATCGACTGTTAGCGCTGCGCAATGTCGATCAGCGAATGAGTTATCAAGTGGAGTCTTGGCCTAAGGCTAAAATGGATCTCAGGCTATCGGCGCGGCAAAGACAGATTAACCTCGAACTGCCGAGCCAAAGTAATCCACGCACTTTAACGTTAGCTGAGCAGTTTAAGACTCAGTATCCCGCGCCTAAGCTACGACTATGGGCCATGATGGGCCACTTTAATACCGAGCCTTTTTTCTACACTCTCACGCCGCCTCCCCTTGGGCCACAGCAAGTGGATGATTTCTTATTTGAAAACAAAGCCGGTTTTTGTGTGCACTATGCCGCTGCCTTCATTTTTATGGCGCGGGCCACAGGCTTACCCGCGCGTATGGTCACAGGCTATCAGGGCGGTGAATTTAATCCGCAAGCGGGTTACTACAGTGTGTATCAATATATGGCCCACGCATGGGCAGAAGTCTGGCTTGAAGATGAAGGTTGGGTGCGTTTCGACCCCACCGCTATGGTGGCGCCCAATCGTATCGAGCAAGGATTCGACGCCCAGTTTGATCCCGAGCAGAGTTACCTGCAGGAAAGCCCTTTTAGTAGCTTACGATTTAAATCAATGCCTTGGCTCAATGAGTTAAGACAACATTTTGCCAGCATAGATTATTACTGGAGCGTGTGGGTACTGGGTTTTAACCAAGAGAAGCAGAATCAAGTGCTCAGTGGCATTTTAGGCGATGTGACTCACACTAAAATCGCGGTCTTTATGGGGCTCTGTATCAGCCTTATCGTGCTCTATATTGCCTACAGTGCGGGCTTATTACATTTTAGAGTTCAAGGCGATCCTATTAGCACTCGTTATCAACAGCTCTGTAATCGTCTCGCACACCATGGCATTAAGCGCAAAGACAGTGATGGACCAAATCAATTTGCGCAGCAGATTATTGAGCAATACCAACACAGTGCACCAAAGCTTTGCACGCTGTTCCAAACCTTGACCCAAAGTTATGTAGCGCTGAAGTACCAAGATTTACCGGCTAAAGACTATCAAGCGCATTTAACCGCATTTAAAGCGGCGGCGAAGCAACTCAACTGGTTATTGCTCAGAGCCAAAGTGAAAGATAAGTTCAATCTAGCCTAGCATTTGTAAACTGAACATTAGCCGGCCAAGTTTCATCGATTCAAGGCTCAGTAAACACCTAAAATTGCGAGTTAATTCCACAGAAGCAGCAATAGTGTTGAATCTTATAAATCAAACACATAGAATTGTTTTATTGTCACCATGCCGAGTTGCACATGCTAAAGTTAATCCAGTCCAATCAGATGGAAGTGCTCTGCGCCCATTTAGCCGCTTACCTGACCCAACCCCTTGCTTTTGCACGTCTACTGAGTAACGAGCATATTCTGGTACAGAGTCCCGGCATGTCGACTTGGCTACGCCTCGAAATCGCCAAACAGAATGGAATTGCTACCGCACTAGAATTCCCGCTGCCATCGAGCTTTACCTGGCAGTTGTGCCATGACTTATTGCCCAATGTGCCTAAGGATAACGCCTTCACTAAGGCGGCGATGACGTGGAAGCTGATGCAACTCTTGCCGCGCATGTTGCAAGATGACGCCTTTGGGCCATTGAGACACTATCTAAGTCATCAGCAATCCAGCACAAATGCCGCCGACACGAGTGAACAGCAAAACACCCGTGATATGACGGCTGACGATATTAAGCTGTACCAACTCTGTGGCCGGATTGCCGATATCTTCGACCAATACTTAGTGTATCGCCCCGATTGGATTTTAGCGTGGGAGCAAAACGAGCATCCCGAATCACTCACCAAGCCGCTGAATGAAGACCAACGCTGGCAACCCATTTTATGGCGCGCACTGATTGCCTTTAATCGTGATGAGCTTAATCAAAGCCATTACCACAGGGCCAACCTGCACAGTGACTTAATTGCAGCGCTGAATCATCCCGACACGTCACTCGCCAAATTGCCACAACGCTTATTTGTGTTTGGCATTTCCTCAATGGCGCCGCAAACCCTTGAAGTGCTTTACCATCTAGCAAGTCGTATCGATGTGATCGTACTAGGCTTAAGCCCGTGTCAGCACTATTGGGGCGACATTGTTGATCCCCGTAATCGGGCTCGCATGGCGGTGCAATATGCGGGTAAACGCCAATTAGCCGAGCTGTGGGAAGATAAACTCGAAGTAGGCAATCCGCTGCTTGCCAATAACGGCAAGATGGGCCGTGAATTACTCGATATGCTGCTTGAGCTCCCCGCCGAACACTGCGACTTTGGCGACGATGTGTATTGTGAACCCTGTGACGATCCCAACTCGCCACACAGTCATGCCAGCATGCTCCACGGCGTGCAATACGATATTTTAGAGATGCAAACCTTAGACAGAGTACTAGGGCCTGATGCCGAGCTGTACCAAAATGTCGAGAACAGACGCCTGCTTAAGCGCGACGATGAATCCATTCGAGTCAAGAGTTGTCACAGCCCACTGCGGGAAGTCGAAACACTGCACGATCACTTGCTTGAGTTACTCAGCAATAATGTCGACCTGACACCCAAAGACATAGTGGTCATGATGCCCGATGTCGCCGCCTACGCACCCTATATCGATGCCGTCTTCTCGGCGAAGCAAGGCCTGCATTACATTCCCTACGCCATTGCCGATCGCGGCGCAGCGCAGGAATCACCGCTCATCAATAGCTTTTTAAATTTACTTGGAATTAATCAAAGTCGTTTTGGTCTGACCGACATTTTGAGCATACTCGAAGTGCCCGCCATTTTGCGCCGTTTCCAGCTCGATGACGATGAATTGCAACTGATCCGCCGCTGGTTAGATGAAGCGGGCGTGCGCTGGGGCCGCGATGAACAAAGCCGCCTTAAACAAGGTGTGCCAGCGTTTGAGCAAAACTCGTGGGCCTTTGGTATTAAAAGGCTGATTTTAGGTTACGCCTTGAGTGACGATGCGCCGCTCTACCAAGACCATCTTGTCGTCACTGGCATCGAAGGCCAATCGGCGCAGGCGTTAGGTAAGCTACTCAATTTTATTGAAGTACTCGATGAAACGGCGCAAATACTCGCCCTGCCGCAAGTGGGCGCCCTGCGTTTAGCGGAATTAACTGAGCTACTAGATGCCTTCTACGACACCGATGAAGACGAACGCGAACAATTACAGGAAATCCGCGATGCCATTGCCGCCCTAGAGCAAGAGTTACTATCGGCGGGCAGGCCATTAGATACCTCACCGTTAGCTTTTTCTTTAGATATAAGCCCGTTAGCGCCGCTAGCCCAAGGGAACATAAGCGGACTTAGCCTCAGTATCGAAGTGCTGCAGCAGTGGTTTAATCAACGCTTAACCGAATCTCGGGTCGGCCAGCGTTATCTTGCGGGAAGCGTGAACTTTTGCACCTTGATGCCGATGCGCTCGATTCCTTTTAAGGTTGTGTGTTTACTCGGCATGAACGATGGGGTTTATCCTAGGGTTCAACATCCCGTCGGCTTTGATTTAATGGCGCATTTCGGTGCCCGTAAAGGCGATCGCTCCCGCCGCCTCGATGACAGATATTTGTTTTTAGAAGCCTTATTGTCGGCGCGGGAACAACTGTATATCAGCTATATTGGCCGCAGCGAACGGGATAACTCTGAGCGTATCGCCTCTATGCTCGTCTCTGAACTGATTGAATATTGTCAGCTGTGCTATCTACCTGAAACGCTATTGGCTCAATCGCAAAACGCTTCAAGCCCCATAGACCCAGAGGATGCCGAAAAAGCCCTCTATAACGCAATTGTCAGCCACCAGCCGCTGCAACCCTTTGATCCCAAGTTGTATCAAGCCACAGTAAAAAATGATGACAAAGATGGCTCAAACATAAGCCAACATAACTCAGGCATAGGCCAAAGTTACAGCCTGCAATGGTGTCCGCCCAATGCGGACGCTGCGGGCACACATGCGGGCCGCTTTATCGGCGCGCAAACTCGCATCATGCTCGACGCGGATGAACAAGACTCAGTGCCCGATACAGAGGCACAGCCAGCTTCTGAGCACGAACAACAGCAAAGTAAGCAAGTGGATGTGTCAGCCCTGATCCGTTTCTTTCGAAATCCAGCGCAGTACTTCTTCAACCGAACGTTAAAAGTCGATCTCAGCCTTAATATTCAGGCCAATGATAATGACGAGCCCTTTAGCTTGAATGCCCTAGAGCGTTATATGTTACAGGCCCAGTTACTCGATGATGCCATAGACCAAGGCCTAACTGAGCCCGATATTGAGCTGATTAAACGCCTCAAAGCCAGTGGCACTTTGCCCATGCAGCCCTTCGATGATTTACTACTGCGCCAATATCAGCATGATATTAAGCCTTTGATTGGCAGAACTTTGTTCCTCAAGGGAGAACAAGCCAGCAGCCATGCGGATATTAAACTCGTGTTTGACTTGCCCATCACGGCGGGTAAATCCCAACAAGTGTTACTGCAAGGTCGTATCGATGACATCAGCCCTAAGGGGTTAGTGAATTACCGTCCTGGTAGCGCACACGGTCGCGATGTGCTGAGGTTGTACCTTCGCCACCTGTGTTTAATGGCAATGGGCCACACACATGCAAGCTATCTACTCGACATGGGGCATTTCCACGCCTTAGCGCCAATCACTGCTGAGCGCGCCCATGCGTTACTGGCCGATTTGTTAGTGTTGTTTTATCAAGGCCAGCAACACCCACTGTGTTTTATGCCGCGCACATCACTGGCCTACGTCAGCTGCGAGGGTGAGCACGATGAGCGTTTGCAGCAAGCGTTACCTGAATGGCTGGATGAGCAGAGTCAATTAGGCGAAGGGAACGAACCCCATTACCAGCGATTATTCAGTTTCCCGCAGGAGTTCTCTGAGGATAGCTTTGGCGCATTAGCCGAGCGTATCTATCGCCCTATGGTGAGTTTATATCTCAAAGACACGCTGGCTCAGCTTGAGGAATTTGCGCTCAACGATGGTATGAGCCAAGGCCCTGCTAATGAACACGCGACTGACACACAAGCTCTCGCACCACATTTGAACCGCGATAGCGCACAGGGAGAGCAAGCATGAGTGAACAGATGCCGTTGAACACACAAGCCTTACATTCAGCACCACAAGCGCTTGATCCTCTCACTCTGCCCTTTGGCGGTAGTCGTCTTATTGAGGCCAGCGCTGGCACAGGTAAAACCTACACGATTTCAGGTCTTTACTTACGCTTATTGCTTGGTGATGGCATTCCTGCGCCGCTCACCTGCGAACAAATTCTCGTGGTTACCTTCACCAATGCGGCCACCGAAGAGCTAAGAGATCGTATTCGCCGCCGTATTCAAGTCGCCTTTAAGTGCTTCTTAGGGCTAACGATTGCCGATCCCTTTGTGCAGGCGCTGTATGACAACACCCCAGAGAGTGATCGCGCCATTGCCCTGAGGCGATTCGATCTCGCCCTTAAATCCCTCGACGAAGCGGCGATTTTTACCATTCACGGTTTCTGTCAGCGAATTTTATCGGATCTCGCCTTTGAGTCTTCCTTGCTGTTCGAATCGGACTTTACCTTGGACGACAGCGAATTTTTGCACCATGCCGTGCGGGATTTTTGGCGTGAGGCCTGTTATCCGCTGCCCGATTACTTAGCGCAAATCATTGCCAAGGAATTTGGCGAGCCCGATGGGTTAGTCAAACAGTTGCGACCGCTCCTTGGCGCCAGTCAAGCAAAGCCTTTGAAACCCGCGCTTAAGTTTGATGCCTTAGCCCTGTCACTACGCCAAAGTTTAGAGCGCTTTAAATTAGCTTGGCCAAGGGGACGCGATGGCTTATTGGCATTGCTACACAGTTTGCCGCTGAATGGCACCCGCTTTGGCAAAGCAACGGATAAGTACCCCAAGCTCGCCGCCATGTTCGATGCGCTGGATAACTGGCTCGCCTTCGGTCATGGGTTACCGCCGCTGAAAGAGTTAGAAGCCTTATCGTTGTCTGAGTTAAAACTCAACAAGGGCGGCGTGATCCCAAGTGTGAGTGAAGCGCCGCTAATGGATCATATGGAGCAACTCGCCACATTGATTGCCGCCATTAAACCAGCATTTTTATATAGTGCGAAACTCGGCATAAGCGAGCGATTTGCCCAGCAAAAACAACAAAAAAATGTGCTGACCCCAGATGACTTACTCACGACATTAGCGAGCGCGTTAAACGCCAATAATGAAACCTTGCCCAAAGCCGTGGCAACACGTTTTCCCGTCGCGCTTATTGATGAATTCCAAGATACCGATCCGCTGCAATTTGCGATCTTCTCTGGTATCTACCAAGACCGTTACTCGTTTGAGCAGCAAGGCAAAAACGATACTGAAAATAAGCTCAGCCTATTGATGATTGGCGATCCTAAGCAAGCCATTTATGCCTTTCGCGGCGCCGATATCCATACCTATATTGAGGCCCGTCATCATACGCAGGCCCACTATCATCTGGATACCAACTACCGCTCAAGCGCAAACATGGTCGCTGGGGTCAACCATCTGTTTAGCCAGCATCACGATCCTTTTATCAGTCAATCGATCCCCTTTGATAGCGTGAAAACGCCCAGCAGTGCTAAAGGGAAAATCCTCACTGAAAAAACCGCAAACCCCGCCGCCTTAAGATTAAGACTCTTAAGTGAAAGCGCAGAAAACGGCCTCAACAAAACCACGGCAAGACACTTGCTCGCCGAAGATGCGGCGGCACAAATTACCCGTTTACTGACAGATGCAGCCAATGGTGAGTGCCACAGCCCGAAAGGGCCTTTGATCGCTAAAGACATCGCTATCCTAGTGCGGGATCGCAACGAAGCGGCAGTGATGAAAACCGCATTAAGTAAACGCCACATAGGCGCGGTGTTTTTAAGTCGCGACAGTGTGTTCGATACCCTTGAAGCGCGGGAAATGGCGTTAATTTTGCGCTCTCTAGCGAACCCAAAAGATGAACGGGCACTGCGCAGCGCCCTAGCCACGGCATTATTAGGTTATAACGCCGAGCAAATCCATGCCTTTAACCAAGATGAAGAGCACAGACAGCTATTATTAGAGCAGTTTTTTAACTTGCACCAAGTGTGGCAGAAACGCGGCATCATGCCTGCGCTACTCAGCCTTGCCAATAGCACTAAACTGATTGACCGTTTACTGCACACCGCCAGTGCAGAGGTAGATACTCAAGAGCAAGATGCCACAAACGGCGAGCGCCGCCTGACGGATTTTCGCCACCTTGCCGAGCTATTACAACAAAAAGCCACCGAACTTGATGGTATTAGCGCCCTGCTCAATTGGTATGAACAGCAACTGATTGATAACACAGGCACCGATGAACAGCAGCTGCGTCTTGAAAGCGAGCAGAATCTGGTGCAAATTGTGACTATCCATAAGAGTAAGGGCCTTGAGTATCCCGTGTGTTTTGTGCCCTTTGTTAGCCTAGCCCGTGACAATCGCCGCCGCCCGACGCCTATGCTGTACCACAGAACCAACGATGCAGGTGAGCAAGAACTCGTATGGGATATCGAAGGCACGGATGAGGGTTGGGAGCGCGCAAAACAAGAAACCTTGGCCGAAGACTTGCGCCTTTTGTATGTGGCGCTCACCCGCCCTGTGTATTTGTGTTACTTGTATATCGCCAACCACAGTCGTCAGCTTAAAAATGGTCTTAAAAGTCAGCTGCATGAAACCGCTATCGGCTATCTATTGGGCATAGGCGACTCAGAATGTGACTTTGCCCGTATCTGCAATGCTGCACAGCAGCTCGCCCAAGATGTGGAAGCCATAAGTCTTGATAAGGTGCCCGATGACATAGACGAGCGGCCATTGCCCTCAAGCCAAGACATAGCGCAAATACTGAGCGCGAAAACCTTAACCCGCCAATACAGCACGCCGTGGCGAGTCGGCAGTTATTCAGGTCTCGTTAAAAATACCAGCCATGGTAAAGCCGCGCCGGGTGCCGACGATGAAATATTAGGTACGCTTGAATATACGGCTGCGCAAACACTCTCTATTCCTAATGAGGCAAGTCATGATCTGCAGGATGACATGCTCAATCGCTTTAACTTTGAGCGCGGCGCCAATGCCGGTAGCTTTATGCATTTAGTGTTAGAAGAGATTGATTTTACGCAGGCAGAAATCGACTTACCGCTGCAATTGCCTAAAGCCATGTTGCAATACGGTATCGCGCCCGAATGGCAAACAGTATTACATACTTGGTATTTGGATGTGCTGCATGCACCGCTCTGCGCGATGCCGCACGCCTTAGAGTCGCAGGTCACGGGGCATGTAAGCGCCGTCAAACCTGCTCATCCAGATCTGTGCTTAGCCAAGTTATCGCCGCAGAATACCTTAGTCGAAATGGAGTTTTATTTACCCTTAAGCGAACTTAAAGATACTGAGCTCAATGCGCTACTGCAGCAGTTTGGCTATGAGTCGACACTTAAGTTTGATGATCTCAAGGGCATGCTCAAAGGCTTTATCGATTTAACCTTTGAATACCAAGGTCAATATTATATCGCCGACTATAAGTCGAATCATTTAGGCGACAACATCAATGCCTATCATCAGAGCGCACTGCAAAGCGCAATAACCGATCATAGGTACGATTTGCAGTACATTCTCTATTCATTGGCGCTACACAGGTATTTGAGTTTACGCCTGCCAAGTTATGACTACGACAGCCACGTCGGCGGTTGTTATTACTTGTTCTTACGGGGAATGTCGGCTCAATATCCCGGCTATGGTATTTATTACGACAAGCCGCCGAAGGCACTTATTCTCGCGCTAGATTCACTTTTTAATGACAATTTATTTCACAGCAGATTGGCTGGTGCAATCGATACAGGAGTCACGGCATGATGCGCTCAACCCAAGGGCTAAATGCACATTCACTCACAGCGGCGAAATGGATAGATCATGGCGCAATTCAGCTTGCAGCGCCGCTGCCAGAGCTGTTAAAACAGTGGGAGCAAGAACGACTGCTCACACCGCTCGATCGGCATTTCGCACTCGAAATGAGT
Source organism: Shewanella sp. SM23 (assembly GCF_025654295.1). Classification (NCBI taxonomy): domain Bacteria; kingdom Pseudomonadati; phylum Pseudomonadota; class Gammaproteobacteria; order Alteromonadales; family Shewanellaceae; genus Shewanella; species Shewanella sp. SM23. Next base: position 77,700 of record NZ_JAKKRM010000011.1, on the reverse strand, counting down.
CTCTTACATCCAAGCGACAGCCAACAGCCCTTGTTTATTTTACTGTGTGCGCTATTAAGCCAGCAATTATCTTCACAGCACAGCTGCCTAGTGCTCGCCCATATCGTGCCACTAAATCCCATGGCCGAGCAAAATAGCCATTGTAAAATCACCTTAAGCCTCGAAGCGCTCACAGAGACTTTGCAAACCTTTGATGCCGTTGGCCAAGCGGGCAGTAACAAACCGCTTGTTTTTGATAATGGCAGACTCTATTTACAACGTTATCATCAATTTGAAACCTCAGTCGCCACCTCATTAATCCGCTTGTCCGGAAGCATATCTAGGCAATTATCTGAAGAAGCAAACCACCAAGAGCAACCGCAAATCGCTAAGTTGAGGTCACTGCTAGATCAACTGTTCCCTGCCAATGTGCTCGCGCCCCATGCACTCACTACCAATGTACTAACTAACAGTGAAGACACAGCACCCATTGATTGGCAAAAGGTCGCCACGGCCACTGCGCTAGGTAAAAAACTGTCGGTGATCACTGGCGGCCCAGGTACGGGTAAAACCACCACTGTAACTAAACTTTTGTTATTGCTACAAATGGAATCACAGCAGGAAATCCGTTTAGTCGCGCCAACGGGAAAAGCGGCGGCTCGCTTAAGCGAATCAATCAAAGCCTCAAAAGCGCGTCTGGCGAAGGAACTCAGCGCCCATGCTAATGTTATTGATGAAGCTCGCAATAGAAATAGCCAAGACTTTTTAACGGCTCTGGGCCGCATTCCAGAGGAGGCATCAACCTTACACAGACTTCTTGGGGTGATCCCCAATTCGCCGCACTTTCGCCACCACCAAGGTAATCCGCTTAGGCTCGACCTATTGATTGTCGACGAAGCCTCTATGGTCGATTTGCCCATGATGTATAAACTGCTCAGCGCACTGCCTGAGCACGCCAGTTTGATTTTACTCGGCGATCAAGACCAACTCGCCTCGGTTGAGGCTGGCGCTGTGCTCGCCGATATTTGTGCGGGCCTTAAAATACCAATAGATCCCAATAACCTTGCTCAGAACAACATAGCGTCAAGCAGCCCTGCTCTGTGGCAAATGCGCTATTCCAAGGAACAAGCCGAGCGTCTGAGTGCTTTAACGGGTTTTGAGTTAACACCCTATATCAGCAATGCCCCTAAACTTGGCGATAGCTTATGTATGCTAATGCACAGCCACAGATTTAAAGGCGATGCAGGGATTGGACTGCTCGCCAGTGCCGTCAATCGTGCTGATCTTCAAGGTATTTTGCAGGTATGGCAACAGGGACCTGCAGAATTGAGCTGGTTAGAACACAGTATGATCGTAAGCCAAACCCAAGCCAAAGTAAGCGAGCCTGCTAATAATGTGGGACTCAATTTACTGCTGGAGCAAGCCTGCCAGCAATATGGCGCTTATCTCGGTGCCTTGAATAGCCATGCAAGTAACAATGATGCAAGTAATAGTGATGTAGGCACACGTCCAAGCACAGCTGACATCATTGAACGCTTTAACCAGTACCGTATTCTATGTGCTATGCGCTCGGGCGATTATGGGGTTGAAGGCATCAATCAGTATGTGACTCAAGCACTGGCCAATGCCAAGCTGATTAAACCACTACAGGAGTTTTATCTGGGTCGGCCGATTATCATCCAAAGCAATGACTATAACTTAGGCCTGTTTAACGGTGATATCGGATTGATTTTGCAGGATGAAGATAAACCCGAACGTTTAATGGCGCACTTTATCAAGGCCGATGGCAGCCTGTTAAAAGTCTTGCCAGCCCGTTTGCCCAGCCATGAAACCTGTTATGCCATGACAGTACACAAAAGCCAAGGCAGCGAATTTAGCCGTGTGGCCTTAGTATTGCCGCCGAGCCCCAGCCTAGCCCAATGGCAACTGCTGACCAAAGAATTGGTCTACACAGCCATCACCCGCGCTAAAGTCCACTTTACCTGCTTAGGCACCCAGCACGTATTCGAGCGGGCCAGTAGCCAAGCAACCCAACGCGCATCGGGTCTTGCCGACCGCCTTTGGGGGTGAATGAAGCTTTGTGGTCAATGGGAAACACTTTAGGAACTACATTTTAAGATATGACTTTTAGATTTACTCTAACCATGAAACTAAGGATTTAAACATTGATTAAAAAGGACATTATTACACTTAAGGATCTACAAGCCGTTATTGCCTTGTTTGACGCCATAGCACCAGATGCCGCTTTACCTAAGCGTTATTATGAAAAAACCCGCTATATCCAGTGGTCAGAATTTAAAGACATGCAGGTATATGCACTCGACTTTGAGCCCTATTTAACGATTAGCCAGCGTTGTAATATGACGTATTTTGGCATACATCAAAGTACGCGACGTTTATACCTAGCACACTGTAATGATGCTGGCCACGCACCGCGCTGGGAAGCGAGACCAGTGACCTTAGCGCAACTGATGGATGTCGAGTTAATGGTGAATTTACATAAAAACCATGCCTATAACTTAGGGCTAAACATCTGTTTTGATCTGAACTATTTACTCTGATCTTTTGTATTAATGTACAAATTCGGATGACTGAATATCGGTGGTGGGCCAAGCAATATCAATTGCTAAAATCAATCAATTTGAAATTATCAATGTCACCCGCAACGTTTTTCCGGTACCCGAAGGCACAAGGACAACGGATCTGATTATGCTCGCTCGAGCCAAGAATTAGCCGTTTGGTTCGCTCAACACTAAGCTGTAGCGAAAAGATGTTTTGGTAAACCCTATACTTTCATAGTATTGCTGTGTGGCAATGCGCTGCATCGATGTAGTGAGTTCGAGTAACTGGCAATTCTCTTGCTTTCCCCTTTCTTTCGCAAAGGCGATCAACTGAGAGCCAACGCCCTGACCCCGCATGTCGGCATCCACCACAATTGCGGTTATACGACAGATACGACTCAAGGCGGGGAAATAATCAAAGAACATTAAGGCCATCACAGCGACAACTTGTAGGTCACCCTGCGCATTATGTTGCTCATACACTAGTAATTCATCACTGCGGCGCAAAGAGTCATGCTGATATTGGCTTAACGTCTGGGCTAAAGCGGCATGGGGCAAAGAATAACCGAGTTGCTCAAGTAATACCTGCACACTATCTGTATCCTGTAAGCGGGCTAACCGAATGTTTTTATTCACCATGAGATACCATGCTGTAATCTGCCTAAAGTCAATGTCACTCGTACTGGGTTGCACAGTTTAGATGACGGTGACGAAGCAATAGTCCAACGACATTGCCATCTCACGCCACAAAAATCAAAATAAACCCGACAAAGGCACAAGCCCATATTTGCAATGCGATGTAATGCGTTAAAATTCACCACTTAATAGCCATCAGTCAGCAAAACCTTGCACTCATAGGGGCAAGAAAACTAAGATGACAGCGGCTGTACTATAGGATGATATTCGTATTGCCACAGGCCGATGTCATCCGATTTTGCTCACTTTGAGGAATCACTCACAATGTCTAAGATCAACCTGCTTTTGCTGTGCGGCGGCGGAAGTGCCGAACACGATATTTCACTCATGTCGGCCAATTATTTTGAAACCTCACTGGCAAAATCCGAGCAGTTTTGTGTATTGCGTGTCGAACTGGATAAATTTGGTCAATACCGCACCGCTGCGGGTGATGATTGTGAACTGACCAATAGCCGCGAAATTCGCTTCCGCGATGAGAGCAAAGCCCCATGGCCGGTCGATTACGTCATTCCCTGCATTCATGGCTATCCCGGCGAAACAGGTGACATTCAATCCTATTTTAACCTGATCCAACTGCCCTATTTCGGCTGTGAATCCGAAGCGAGCAGTAACTGCTTTAATAAGATCACCGCTAAAATGTGGTTCTCGGCCTTAGGTATTCCGAATACCCCGTATATTTTCCTAAACCAATTCGATGATGCAGCAATAGAGCAAACCCAAGCCGCATTAACACTATGGGGATCCATCTTCGTCAAAGCGGCCTCACAGGGTTCCTCAGTTGGTTGTTATAAAGTCGATGACAGCGATAAAGTCGCTGGCGTGCTTAAAGATGCTTTCGGCTATGCGCCCTATGTTATCGTTGAAAAAACCATTAAAGCCCGTGAGCTAGAAGTCGCAGTATACGAGTACAACGGTGAAGTGGTGGCGACAGTACCAGGTGAAATCATCTGTGATACCAACACCTTCTACACCTTCGATGAGAAATACGCCAAAAATAGTAAAGCACGCACCGATGTGGTGGCACAGAATGTGTCAGCTGAGATCAGTGAACAAATCCGCGCCTATGCAATCAAGGCATTTAAAGGTATGAAATTGCGTCACCTGTCGCGCATCGACTTTTTCTTAACCGCGGACAATGAAATTTTACTAAATGAAATCAATACCTTCCCAGGTTCTACGCCGATTTCTATGTTCCCCAAAATGCTGCAAAATCACGGTCATGACTTTACTGAATACTTGAGTCTAGTGATTAACAGCCAGATAACCGCTAAATCTTAGCGCTCGCCACCTGACTCAATGTGAACGCAGAGACTCAGTGCAACACCTGTTTTCAGTAATAAAAAGAGCGCCTCGGCGCTCTTTTTATTTATTGTCATCCCAAAACCACCGCCTCTGGCGGTGGTGATTGTTCCTTGAGGCTATAGCCTGAATTACGCCCATGCTAAAAGAGACTTCTTATTCACCACAAGTAAGAGGAAACGAAAAGCATGGGCGATTATAGAAGTTCATCACATGTTTATTGGCGTTGCAAATATCATATTGTTTGGACTCCGAAGTACCGTTTTAAAATATTAAAAGGAAACCTTGGTAAGGAGTTATACAGGTCAATTTATATCCTTTGCAATATGAAGGGTTGTGAGGTTTTAGAATTAAACGTTCAGATAGACCACGTTCACTTGGTAGTCATAATCCCGCTGAAGCTGTCAGTATCAACGCTGATGGGAGTATTGAAAGGAAGAAGTGCGATAAGGCTATTCAATAAATTCCCTCATGTACGTAAAAAGCTATGGGGCAATAGCTTTTGGGCCAGAGGTTATTTTGTAGATACAGTAGGTGTTAATGAAGAAATCATTAGACGATATGTGCGCCATCAAGATAAACAAGATCAGGAAGATGAGGCTCAATTGTCGTTGCAGATGATGTAGGTTCTTGGAATAGCCCCTTCCAGGGGCAAGTCAAAGCCGCCTTCTAAGAAGGCGGATTCTTTACTATGTTTCAATGTGTTATATCTAAAACTTGAATTATTACCTTACATCTAAACCCAATATTAAAATCAGACTGTCACTGATTAAGCCGCCCTCACATCTAGGTCAAACATCAAGGTCAAACATCAAGGTCAAACGTCAAAACCCTTATGCAGCTCAGCTTGCTTTGCCAACAGGGCAAAGAATGCAGCTTTGGGCATAGGCTTATAAAATAAATAGCCTTGAATTTCTTGAATATGATTCGCCATTACAAATTTAAGCTGGGACTCAGTTTCTACCCCTTCTGCCGTCACAGTTAAATCTAACGCATGGCTTAAACGCACTATGGCCTCCACCAACGCTTCGTGACGTTTGCCTTCATCTAATCTGTCGATAAAGCTCTTATCGATTTTAATTTGATCGATAGGGAAATTAGCTAAATAAGATAGAGATGAGTAACCCGTCCCAAAATCATCTAAGGAAATTTTAATCCCTTTAACTCGCAAACTATTAAGTACATCAATAAGATACGTATGTTGCTTCATCAATAAAGATTCAGTGATCTCAAGGGTTAATCTGTCATAGGGGAAATCTGTCACCTCAAGTTGCTCAGTAATCGCAGCAAAGGACTCCACAAAGGCATCTTGTAGTTCATGGGACCAAAACTCAAAGGTCGAGACATTCACGGATAAATTAATGGGCCAATTTCGCTCCTGCATCTCTAAAATAGTCTGCATAGCACCAAGGCGAACATCTCGACCAATATCAACGATTAAACCACTGTTTTCAGCGATGGGAATAAATTCATCGGGTGGAATAAACGTTCCCTCATGCTGCCAGCGCAGCAGCACTTCAGCACGGACAATCAGGCCAGTGGTCGCATTGACTATAGGTTGGTAATAAAGCTCGAAGGTATGCTGATCTAATGCCTGCTTAAGCTGATTATGAAGGCTAGCAACACGCTCGGCATTTAGCTGCATTTGTTCAGTAAAAAAATGATATCGATTACGACCATTTGCCTTAGAAATATACATGGCCTGATCGGCACAATTTAACAACTGTTCAAGATCGAGGGCATCTTCAGGAAAACGTGCAATCCCTATACTTACCGAGCTATAAACACCTTTTCCATCGGCTAGCACATAATGTTTTGCCACATTTTTGTTAATTGTATCTGCAATTTGTGCCAATTCTTTCTGGTTAACAACCCCAGGTAATAGCAAGGCAAACTCATCCCCTCCTAAGCGTGCAAACACCATAGTGTCATCGACACACTCGCTGATCTGTTTAACCACTTGCACTAACAGTGCATCACCTTTGTCATGGCCATGGGTGTCGTTGACTTGCTTAAAGTTATCTAAATCCATCAACATAAAACTAAAGCCGGGTGTCAAACTATCGGAGGTAATTAACGCCTGGATCTGCTTGAATAACGCATTGCGGTTAGCAAGTCCCGTAAGAGAGTCATTATTGGCCTGATACTTAATCAGCTGCGCCGCTTTCTTACGTTCACTAATGTCTGAAAATAGCCATGCAAAACAGGGTTGCTGACCATTGGACTCTCGGAAGGTCGTGACGATAAGGTCAAGATAAAACTCCTCACCATTTCCCCTAAGACCCACCAACTCACCCTGCCACATTCTGTCCTGAGCTAAATGCTCAAATAACCCCACTAATTCATTAGATTGGGATGATGCTAAAAAAATCTTAGGATGAAAGTTAGCGATATCAGTATCTTGAGGGATAACTATATGTCTGAAAGCAGGATTAGCATAGAGAACTGCATCGTCAGAATTGGAAATAACCAGAGCAAGGGGTAACCGGTCAAAAATTTTCACAGCTAAATGCTGAAATTCCATTGCACGACTGCGTTCAATGGCTAAACTCGCCAGTCTTGCCGCCTCTGAAATGAGTCCTAAATCCTGCTCTGTTGGGGACTTTATCGTATCATAGTACATGGCAAATGTGCCTAGCACTTTACCGTGAGTATTTTTGATAGGTTCTGACCAGCAAGATTTAAGACCTGCACGTAATGGCAGTTCTTTATAATTAACCCAGTAAGGATGTTGGGCGATATCTTCAACGATGACACGCTGCGCATAATAGGCAGCCGTGCCACAAGAACCCACATTGGGGCCAATTTCGACACCATTAATGGCTTGATTGTAACTGTCGGGTAAATTGGGGGCGGCACCTAATAACAGACGTTTACCGTCAGCACTGAGCAGTAACACAGACCCTCTGGTTCCTACTTTTTGAGCTTCGATTTTTAAGACTAAGGCGTGCAAGATTTCATGTAGCGGTGCGCCATTGAGCAGCATAGAAAGAATACTGCTATAACAAGCTATGCTGACATTGTGGGCGAGTTTAACGTCTGCATGATCGAGCAGATCTGGAAGGTTAACGCCGTACGCCATAATTTCCTTAAGAGCAAAGTTGCAATATAAATACTGATTAACAATGTTAAATATTTATAACTTATAAGAAATTCTAGGCACTAATGTTAATTAAGTAAACCCTTTACCTGCGCGGTAAAAGGTTTACTTTAGTCTAAAAAGCAATGCTTTATTCTTGAATACGTTCAAGTTTGGCAAGGTAAAAGCCATCAAAGCCGCTATCGGCTGGGCTGATACTTTCATCCTCAATCAGGCGAAAGTTGGGGTTCTCGGCTAAAAACGCATCCACTTGACCGCGGTTCTCGCAAGGGAAGATAGAACAAGTCGCATAGACGACTATGCCACCGACTTTGACCATGCGGCTGTAACTGCTCAAAATGTGTTTTTGCAGTTCCATTAACACGGGTAAACGCTCTACGGTATCACGCCATTTTGCATCGGGATTACGCTTTAATACACCCAAACCAGAGCAAGGCACATCAAGCAATACTCTATCGGCACTGAGCTTTAAGCGTTTAATGGTTTTACTGCTGGCGATAACACGGGTTTCGACATTGTGTGCCCCATTACGACGGGCACGCTCTTTGAGTTTGTCGAGTTTCCATTGCTCCACATCCATGGCCAACAAGCGTCCTTTACCCTGCATTTGCGCAGCTATGTGTAAGGTTTTACCGCCCGCACCCGCGCAAGCATCGATCACTTTCATCCCCGGCTTGGCATCAAGCGCCGCAGCTACGCGCTGAGAGCCCGCATCCTGCTGCTCGAATAAGCCATCTTTAAAGCTTTGGGTACGGAACAAGGCAGAATCGGAGGTCACTTCAAGGGCGGAATCAACCCCATCAACACAGAGCGTGCTCACAAACTCAGCGGCAAGCTTAGCGGCCAGTTCATCACGAGTCACCTTAAGGCTATTAGCGCGTAAAAAACGTTTCGGCGCTGTACTTAACGCGGCGCGCTCTTTTTCCCAAGACTCACCTAGTTGCTCACGGCCCATAACATCGAGCCACTCAGGGCAACCGTCCCACAACACAGGCTTAGTTTTCGCTTGCTCGATACGCTCAGCTAAACGCACCTCATCAACTTGCAGCGAATATTGCATTTTAGGCAGTTCAAGCCCATGAAATAAATGCCAGGCATTAAGCAATTTAGAGCCAAAACGCTCCATCTCATCTGGACTAATTTCCGCCAGATAACAATATAAATTTAAACGACGTAGGATATCACCCGTCGTTAATGCGATACGCGCCTGCTCGGCGGGTACCAATTGCAACCCAGAAAAATGCTGAGAATAGGCCCGATCTAAGGGTTTTCCTTGGCTCAGCACCATAGTTAAGATACTGATCACTAATTCGTTCGAGCTGGCAGAAAGCGGAGAATTCAACATTTAAAAGGTCACCATGAATGATAAAACCGGAGGATCATAGGAGGTCAGGCCCTAATACGCAAGCGCGCTGGCGCCGAGTTAAGGTTAAAGCCATAAAAAAAGCGATCCTAAGATCGCTTTTTTGCCACAGTCAGTTTAACCCATTACATTTTTGAGCCTTTAGCCCCGTAGAACAGGATAAAACCATAACAAATCACGGGCAGAATAAAGGCGAGCTGAACGCCAAGATTATCCGCTAACATGCCTTGGAATAAAGGCAAAATCGCGCCGCCCACAATCGCCAAACACAAAATGCCACTGCCCTGTGAAGTGTGTGGACCTAAATCACGAAGTGCTAAGCTGAAGATCGTTGGGAACATAATCGAGTTAAATAACCCCACCCCAAGGATTGCCCACATAGCAATGCTGCCACTGGTTGTCATCGCTGCAACCACAAGTAGTGCCGCCATAAAAGCATTAAATGCAAGCACTGAGCCCGCTGGTACTTTTTGCATCACCACAGAGCCAATGAAACGTCCCACCATAGCGCCGCCCCAATAATAGGCGATGTAATGGGCGGCTTCGGCTTCTGGCATACCCGCTATATGGCTTTCACCTAAGAAGCTAACTAAAAAGCTACCGATAGACACTTCTGCGCCGACATACACGAAAATACCCACAGCACCGAGCACTAAGTGCTTGCTTTGTAAGGCACTGGTTTTACCTAGATGGGTCTGAACTTCACCTTGAACACTTTCATCATGCTCACGGATCACAGGTAAATCTAACTTCGCAAAAATCAGCGCTAAAATTGCCAAGGCGCCAGAAAGTAACAGGTATGGCAGTTTAACTACTTCTGCTTCAGCGCTCGCTTGGGCTAAATCGCCTGATACTGAACTGGCGACAGACAGAATTAACATAGCACCAAAAAACGGCGCAACCGTTGTGCCTAAGGCGTTGAACGCTTGCGTTAAATTCAAACGACTCGACGCAGTTTCGCGACTGCCTAAGGCATTGACATAAGGATTAGCTGCCACTTGCAGGATTGTGATACCGGATGCCAAAACAAATAATGCACCGAGGAACAAGTTGTAAGTAGCGAGGGCCGCCGCAGGATAAAACAGCGCACAACCAATACTTGCAATCACGAGACCTGTAACAATTCCCTTTTGATAACCCAGCTTTTTCACTAAGTTACCCGCAGGGATTGAGACTAGAAAATAAGCACCGAAGAAACAAAACTGGATCAACATGGCTTGAGTATAATTCAGTGAAAACACAGCTTTAAGATGCGGGATTAGAATATCGTTCAAGCAGGTGATAAAACCCCACATAAAAAACAGTGAAGTCAATGAGATCAAGGCAAAACGATAACTGCCCGACCCATTTTCGCCAGTGCTGCTCGTGTAGCTACCAGTATTAATTGATGACGCCATAGTTATTCTCTCTGTATGTTTTTATTATCAGGAACTAATTAAGGTTACATTCCCCATGGTGCCCGTGGGCGGGTTTATATCGAACTGTGGGCTTGGGATCCCGTATCTATAACACTTCAACCGAATAAAAATGAATCATTTTCACTTTAACACTGCATAAAAGCTGGTAAATGCCGAAAACTTCAGCTGATTGTGTTCTATTTGTGCGGTTTTAAGGCCGTGTCCCGTCAGCGACTCACTGAGTTCAAATGCAGAGAAATCAAACTCGACCTCGGTATCACCTAAATTGAATCCCACGAGCACTTTTATATCGCCTAAGGTGCGAACAAAGGCCAAAATGGGCTCCTTTGTATCAACAAATTTAATATCACCTTCAACTAACACTGGGTGTAACTTACGCCAAGCCAGAAAACGTCGATAACCATTGAGCATAGAATCAGCATCAGATTCTTGTACATCCACAGCTAACGCTTGGTGCGCAGGTGGAATTGGCAGCCAAGGAGAAACATCACTAAAGCCACTAAAGTCAGCGCCTTGCTGCCACGGCATTGGCGTACGGCAACCATCACGCCCCTTAAACATAGGCCAAAATGTTTTGCCAAAGGGATCTTGCAGCTCATGGTATTCAATTGGCGCCTCGGTTAGACCGAGTTCTTCACCTTGATAACTACATATACTGCCGCGCAGCGAACTTAGCATGGCATTGAGCATTTTGACCATGTCTGAATTCTGCTTACCTTGCCCCCAACGACTCGCTACGCGCTGCACATCATGATTGCCGATAGCCCAACATGGCCAGCCATCACCTATGCTCGCTTCCAAAGCCTCTACGGTTTGGCGAATATAACTTGCGCTGTAATCATCAGTCAGCAGCTCAAAACTGTAGGCCATATGCAGGCGATCTTCGCCCTTAGTGTAGGCAGCCATTACAGCCAAAGAATCTTCGGCAGAGACTTCGCCTAAGGTCACCGCTCCTGGATAGCGATTGATGAGCTTTCGTAAATCTTCAATAAAAGCGATGGTTTGCGGACGGTCATTATTGTAGTAATGGTATTGATAGGCGTAAGGGTTATCTTCACTGAAACCACGGCCCTGACGTTTATCCTTAGGTTTTGCCGGATTGTCCCTGAGCAGTTCATCGTGATAACAAAAGGTAATGGCATCTAAGCGGAAGCCATCTACCCCMTTTTTAAGCCAAAATTCAACGTTATCCAGCACAGCTTGGCGCACTTCGGGATGATGGAAATTAATATCGGGCTGACTACGCAGGAAGTTATGTAAATAGTATTGCTGTCTGCGCGGTTCCCACTCCCAAGCACAACCGCCAAAAATCGCGAGCCAGTTGTTAGGCGCTGTACCGTCTTCCTTAGGATCGGCCCACACATACCAATCCGCCTTGGGATTCGTACGGTTTTCGCGGCTCTCGATAAACCACGCATGTTGGTCCGAGGTATGACTTAATACTTGATCAATAATGACCTTAATACCTAAACCGTGGGCTTTTTCAATCAATTCATCGAAATCATGCATAGTGCCAAAAAGAGGGTCAACTTCACGGTAATCACTGATGTCGTAGCCAAAATCTGCCATAGGAGATTTAAAGAAAGGTGAAATCCAGATGGCATCGACATTAAGACTCGCAATGTAATCCAGCTTTATGATAATGCCGCGTAAATCCCCGACGCCGTCACCATTAGTATCTAAAAGGCTACGCGGATAAATTTGGTAAATCACAGCACCACGCCACCACGTTAACTCACTCATTGTTGCCCCTTTATCATTATTCTACAGCGAACTTTCCCTAACACACTCAAGCAAACAGTTATCGTTTTGTTACTGCAGAGTAAAGTCATCGCGGCTTATTTTGTGTTACCGAGCATACGTGAAGAGGGAAATAAGGTTCAATACACCTGCATACGTATGCAGAAGATGCAGCCAATAGTCACATGGCATCACAATGAAATTTACTTTTAGTAACAGTCACTTGATTACAAAATAAAATCATTTTATTCCCTGAGTTCACCCTCTATCACAGTCTATTCTTAACTCTGCTAGGCATTGAATACGTATGCACTCTGTTGTTCAGCTAAGAAACTCGGGAGTAGTATCTTCACCGTTGCATAACAATTTGGTCATAAACGCAGCACTTATGCAGTCAATTAAGCGCCCATATACCAAAAAAAGGCCGCAAACATAACGCGGTGATAACGATAAAACGCTCTACAAAGCGATAAAGCGACTCCAAGGGGAAGAGAGATATGATGCGATTTAAACCCAGTTTGCTAACCTTAGCGCTCATCGCCGCAGGTGCCAGTATGCACTCCTATGCGGCAGATGAAGTGACCACAGATAAGGAAGCAAAAGCAAAAGAAGCTGCTATTGAGGTTATTGAAGTTAAAGGCTTTAGAACCAGTGTAATCAAATCACTAAATGATAAACGCTTTGGAGATACCGTCTCTGAATCGATTTCGGCAGATGATCTTGGCGCCCTTCCCGATCAGTCAATCGCTGATGCACTGACTCGCTTACCAGGCGTGACCGCAGTGCGCACTGGTGGACAAGCAAGCGGCCTCAATATTCGAGGTCTTGATGGTGATTTCGTCTTTGCAACACTTAATGGACACGAACAAGTGACAACGGGCGGTAAACGCGCCATTGAGTTTGACCAATATCCATCCGAATTAATTAGTCAAGCCGCCGTCTATAAAACACCAAAAGCCTCGCTGATTGAAGGTGGCGTCGCTGGTACGGTAGAATTAAAAACCGCAGATCCCTTAAAAAGCGACAAAGACCAATCATTTAATATCAATGCTCGCGGCAGTTTTAATGACAGAGCGGATGAGATTTCCGATGCCGATCAATATGGCAACCGTCTTAGCTTTGCCTATCAAGGCAAATTCCTTGAAGATACACTCGGTGTGGCACTAGGCTATGCCCATTTGTACCAACCTTATGTTGCCAGTCAATTCATTGGTTTACGTTTCAACGACGATAAAAAAGATGTCAATGGCGACGGTGCTGCCGAATCAATCAGTGAAGGTTTTGAGTTACAGCAAAAAGGCGGTGATGATACACGTGATGGTTATATGGCGGCTATCCATTGGCAACCAACAGACAATCTCAGTGTAAAAAGTGATTTATTCCATTCAAAATTCACTTCCGAAAACTTTGCCCGAGGCTTTCGCGTTAAGTCATTAAAAAACGGTACTATTAGTGATGCGGTTGTCGAAAATGGTTCTATGACAGGCGGAACGGTATCAACTGATGGTACTGATAACTTTGCCGTTTTTGTTATCAATGATAACGACTCAAAATATTCAGAACTGACATCAGGCTCAGTCAATATTGAGTGGAACAATGGCGGCGCATTAACTGTCGCAGGTGATGTGAGCTATTCAAAAGCCGATGGTGAGTTCGTCAACGGCGGTACTCGTGCCGTTTTATATGATGATATAGGTAATGAAGTACGCTCAGCCGAATCAATTAATTATCAACTACATGGTTTAAGCCCAGCCGATGTCAGTTTTTCAAACGACTATACCAATACCGCGACCTTGGGTTTAAAAGAAGTGGGTATGTGGCCATACGATCAACAAAATGATCTTGTCGCCTACAAGTTAGACTTTAACTATGCATTAGATTCTGGTTTCTTAACTTCAGTTGATTTTGGTCTGCGCTACTCAGAACGTGAATTCAACGCCCAGCGCTCTCAAGCAGGCTACGGCTTCGAATTTGACACTAACCCCGCCAATCAACCAGTGTTGGTGTTAAATGATGACATGACAAATATAGTCAATTTCGGTGGTGAACTTTCAGGCTACCCCAGCTTCCTATCGATCGATTTCGACAAGGCTGTGGAGCTGGTCAACAATCAATTGGCAGCGACGGGTCAAGGCCCATTTAATCCGACGGCTAACTGGTCGGATAACTGGACCATGATCCAAAGCGGTGCCGTTAATGAAGATATACTGGCAGGATATGTACAGGGCAATCTAGAGTTTGATCTGGGTGATGTCAAAGTAACAGGTAACCTAGGGCTGCGAGTGGTTCACACGGATCAGAACAGCACAGGTCTGCAACAAATCGGCTTCGGTTTGGGCGAGCCTATCGCGGACGAAAAGGGTGTTATCAGCGCTGACTATATCCGCAATGAAATCGGTCAGACCTACACAGACTACTTACCATCACTCAACCTCAACTTCCACTTGACGTCAAATGATCAACTGCGTTTCGCCGCAGCCTCTGTGATGGCTCGTCCACCGATCAATAAGCTGAAGTCAGGACGAGGCAACTGGTATTCCGACGAAAACAAAGGCTATAAGACATACAATGCCTGGGGTAACACCAGCCCTTTGCTTGATCCTTTCTATGCCGATCAATTCGATCTGTCTTACGAGCATTATTTCGAAGACAGTGAAGGCGCCGTGGTGATAGCTCTGTTCTATAAAGACATCAAGTCTTTCATCAACGATTTCACTATCACTGAATTTGATTTTGAATCTGAAGGTTTTATTGTCCCAGATACAGTAGTTGATAATGGCGTCACTTATCCTGTTAATAAAAATTTGGGTCAATATCAAACTGCAATCAACAACGACAATGGCGGCTACATTCGTGGTGTTGAGTTAGGTTATACCCAAATATTTGATTTCTTGCCCTCGCCACTCAGCGGTCTTGGCTTCACTGGCAGCTACTCGTATTCAGACAGTGAAGTGGAATTTACCACAGATTTAAGTGGTTCAAACTTAACCATTCCATTACCAGGTTTATCAGAAAGCGTACTCAACACCACCTTGTTCTATACTCTGGATGGTTTCGATACTCGCGTAAGCATGAGATATCGTAGTAGCTATGTTTCAGAACAAGTGGCAGTTGAATCACAACTCGCCTTCTTCGATGCCGAAACGATTGTGGATTATCAAGCTTCATACGCACTGGAGAATGGACTTAAGTTCTTATTCCAAATTAATAACTTAACTGATGAACCGAACAAAACCTATTTTGGTGAAGAACATCAAACAGGAACAATCCAATACTTCGGTAGACAGTACTTCCTAGGGTTAAGTTACTCTTTATAAACTACCCCAAATAAAGCCTGCTTCAATTAAGAAGCAGGCTTTTGCTTATGCAGATTTCAGTATTTCTAACATTCATCATGCCAGCACGTTTTACTTATTTATCTTTAAAAGGCTTACATTATGATCCGTCAAAACCTAATGATAGTGCTTTATTTATGTTTGGTTTGCTCTTCATCTAATACGGCCTATGCAAACACCTTTAAGCAAGATATATCGACGGACGTTAAGCTTGAACCCGCGTTTTGGTGGGCGGGGATGCAGAACCCTGAGTTACAGCTGATGCTGTATAGCCGCGAACTTCCAAGCTTACCGCAGCAGATTAAGGTTGATATACAAGGAAAAGGCATCACACTTAAAAGCCTTGAGCACACTGATAACCCTCACTATCTGTTTATCAATTTAGATCTGAGCCAAGCTGCGCCGCAAACCTTTGAGCTAATAATTTCCAACACTGACTCGGCTTCAAAAGCCGACACGCCTCTTTATCGCCTGCCCTATACGTTGCAAGGGCGTGCTAAGGGCAGCCGTGAGCGCCAAGGGTTTAGCAATAAGGATGTGATTTACCTTATCACGCCGGACCGATTCGCCAATGGCGACACGAGTAATGACAATCAAGCCGATATGTTAGAGCAAGTCGCAGCTAACTCTCCCAGTAATCTCAACTATCCCGATGCTCGCCATGGCGGCGATATAGCAGGGATCAGCCAGCACTTAGCATATCTGGCAAAACTTGGCGTGACTCAGTTATGGATCAATCCGCTGCTTGAGAATAATCAAGCCCAGTATTCATACCACGGTTACTCAATTACCAATTTATACCGCGTCGATCCCCGCTTTGGCAGCAACGAAGATTATAAAGCCTTAGTCGCTAAGGCTAACAAGCTTGGCCTAGGGGTGATTAAAGATGTTGTGGTGAATCATATCGGCTCTAACCATTGGTGGCTCAACGATTTACCTAGCCAAGACTGGCTGAACGATGCCACAAAAACGCAGCTACATAATCGCAAATCCAAGCCTGACTTGATGCAGTCTGCCGATACTAAATCCAGTGCTATTAAATCCAGCGTTACCAGCCCCGGTTTCACCAGCCATAGGCGCACGACAGTGCAAGATCCCTACGCGGCAGCGCAAGATCATATTGATTTTGTCGACGGCTGGTTTACCGACACTATGCCAGATCTAAATCAAAGCAATCCAAAACTGGCAACCTATCTTATCCAAAACAGTATTTGGTGGGTCGAGTACGCAGGACTTTCGGGGATACGTGAAGATACTTACTCCTACGCCGACAAAGGGTTTATCGCTAAATGGTCTAAGGCCGTGATGGCTGAGTACCCAAATTTTAATATTGTTGGCGAAGAATGGACCGCAAACCCCATCACAGTGTCCTATTGGCAAAAGGGCAAAATCAATGACGATGGTTATACCTCAGATTTACCCAGTTTGATGGACTTCCCGCTATACGAAAAATTGATTGCCAGCCTTAATGAGCCAGAAACCTGGGATACGGGTTTTATTAAGCTTTACGAGATGTTAGCCAACGATGTTGTGTATGCCTCACCCAGTAAGCTAGTGCTATTTGAAGGCAATCACGACACCAATCGTATCTTCAGTTTAGTGAAAGAAAATATAGACTTATACAAGATGGCCCTCACCTATGTGCTGACCGCCAAACGCATTCCGCAGCTGTTCTACGGTACAGAAGTGTTAATGACCAGCCCGACAGAAGGCCGTCACGATGGCATTGTACGCAGTGATTTTCCCGGTGGTTTTGCCAACAGTGCCACGAATGCCTTTACCGGCCAAGGACTGAGTGAACCTCAACGACAAGCGCAGCAATTTATCCGTACCCTACTGAATTACCGTAAACAATCCCCTGCGCTGCAATCGGGCGATTTACTGCACTTTGTGCCGCAGGATGGCATCTATGTGCAATTTCGCTGCTTATTAAATGATCCATTATCAGCTGAACAGAAAGCCGAAGCACTTAAGTCACTAACTCAACACAATTCTCAAACCCAACACAATGCCTGTACTCAGCCCTTAGCCGATAAAGTCATGGTGATTTACAATAAAAATGAAAAAGCAGTCACGCTAGATGTAAACCGCTTTGCCAGTGTACTTGGCGATAACCGCGCCGCTACAGATATCATCAGTGGCAACACAGTTTCACTCAATCAAGCGCTAGCATTGCCCCACGCAGGGGTCACTATCCTTGAGCTTAAAGCCAGACCGCAGCTAAATACTGGCTTACCTAGCCGTCAAACCTCTAATCATATGAGTTACTCAGCTAGCGATTTAACTCAGGCTCAAACAACTCACCCACAATCAAAAACTCAACCCTAAAAGGAATTCAGTCTTGAGCTTTTTATCGCCTATCTATTCCCGAGTGATTCAGTGCCCCGAAGAGGCTAAATTTCCCATAGTGGCTTTACTTATAACCAAAGCAGCAAAAACCCAGCAGCGCCGACAGTCATCACTCAGCTTATGTTTAAACGCTCTATTCAGTGCCTCTTTATTAACTGCCTCGCTTTTTAGCTTATCGGCTGATGTGAATGCATCGGCGCTGACGCTTGATAATAAGTTACTACCAAAGTCTGATAGTGAGGTTATGACGCTTAAACCTGTGGTGTATCAAATCTTTACTCGCCTTTATGGCAATAAAAATCCAACCAACAAACCTTGGGGCACGATTGCCGACAATGGCGTCGGTAAGTTTAATGATATCAATGATATTGCACTCAATAGTATCAAGGACCTAGGCGTTACCCATGTGTGGTACACGGGCGTTCCCCACCATGCATTGATTGGTGATTACAGCGCGATTGGCGTAAGTACTGATGATCCCGATGTGGTAAAAGGCCGTGCGGGCTCACCCTACGCAGTCAAAGATTACTACAACGTCAATCCAGATCTGGCGGTCAATCCCGCCAACCGTTTAGCCGAGTTCGAAGCGCTCATTGCCCGTACCCATCACCACGGCTTAAAGGTGATTATCGATATAGTGCCAAACCATGTGGCGCGCCATTATCAATCCGTTAATAAACCCCAAGGCGTGCGCGATTTTGGCGAAGATGATGATACCAGTCTGGAGTACGCCAAAAACAACAACTTCTATTACGTTGTTGATAAAGTTGATGTTAATAATGGCTCGGAGGGGGCAAAGGGAAAAGCGCATGCCTTTGAAGTGCCAAGCTTACCCGCAAATCTTAAACCGCTGGGCGGAGAAGCTCACCCATTAAGTGAAGGCAAATTCAACGAATTTCCCGCAAAATGGACTGGCAATGGCTCACGCTTAGCCAAGCCTGATGCCAATGATTGGTACGAAACAGTCAAAATCAATTACGGCGTACGCCCCGATGGCACGTATGACTTCCCTCGCCTGCCAGCCAATTTCGCCACTTTAACGCAGGCGCAGCATTACGCTTTCTGGCAACAACACTTAGCCGAGCTCCCAAGCGCTTGGATTAAATTCAATCAGATTGCCCAGTATTGGCTAGCGAAAGGGGTCGATGGCTTTCGCTATGATATGGCCGAAATGGTGCCAGTGGAGTTTTGGAGCTATCTCAACAGCCAGATAAAACACACAAATCCCGATGCCTTTATCTTGGCCGAGGTCTATAACCCCAAGCTGTATCGAGATTATATCCAACTTGGCAAAATGGATTATCTGTACGATAAGGTCGATCTTTACGACACCCTAAAAGCCGTAATGGCGGGTAAAACCAGCACAGCTAATATCGCGGCAGATCAGGCAAAAGTGCAGGATATTGAATCTCACATGCTGCACTTTTTAGAAAACCACGACGAGCAACGTATTGGTAATGCGGCATTTTTAGCATCGCTACACACAAATAAGCCCACGACAACCCAAGCCGTGAATCCACACTATGCCCTACCCGCTATGGTGGTGTCGGCAACGATAGGTACTTCACCGACGTTAGTGTATTTTGGCCAAGAAGTGGGAGAAGCCGCCATCGACAACCCAGGATTTGGTCATGCATCACGCACCAGTATTTTTGACTATGTTGGCGCCCCCGCCCATCAGCGCTGGATGAACAATGGCAAGTTTGATGGTGGACAATCAACCGTAAAGGAAGTCATTTTGCGGGCTTATTATCAAAAATTACTGAACCTAAGCACAGGTAAAAATGTACCTGCACTTTTAGGAGAATATTACTCACTCGATGCCGCCAACCGCAGCGCACAAACCGCCACAATGGATACTCATGGCAGTGCAACGGGTTATGATGACAGCACTTTTGCCTTTGTGCGCTTTGAGGAAAATACAGCCAATAAAACGGGCCAAAAACTGATTATTGTGAATAACTTTAATCAAACCCAAGCAAAGCCATTATCCCTTAAGCTGCCAAAGCCACTTATCGACCAATGGCAATTAACGGATGGTACCTATTCACTTAAGGATTTGCTGGAAGACAATAAAGCGCAGTTGGTTGTCAAACTAGGTGAAGGACAAGTTCAGATGCAACTTGCACCGCTGTCTTCAGCCATATTCGAGCTGGAAGATTAAACGAGCAAAAAGCCTAGGTGAGCTAAAAAGTGAAATCGACCGATAGCGTCACGCTAAACTGTGACGCTATCTTTTTTTAACCGTTATACTCTCAAACCTTTCTATCTTATTTGATCAACCATTAAAAATCACAAAGGAAAGCAATGTTACTCGGCATTCACCATGCAGCGATTATTTGCAGCGACTATCAAAAGTCCAAACACTTTTATGTAAACATTCTTGGCCTTACCGTGCTTGCAGAGCATTTCCGTGAGGCACGTAAGTCCTATAAACTTGATTTACAACTGGCCGATAAGAGTCAAATTGAGTTGTTTTCATTCGACAATCCACCCAAACGACCAAGCTATCCCGAAGCCTGTGGACTTAGGCATCTCGCCTTTCGCGTAGCATCAATTGAAACCGCCATCGAACATCTTCATAGCCATCACATTACCGTTGAACCCGTCCGCATTGACGAATACACAGGCAGAAAATTCACCTTCTTTAGCGATCCCGACGGCTTACCCTTAGAGTTATATGAGCTATAGCACGAGTGAAATAAGGCAACATCGCAGCAATAAGATGAATAAAGCTTAATTACGCTACGGGATAGTCAGCATTAGACTCAATAAAACGACGCAGCCGTTTAACCAATAGTTTAAGTAATCGATTGACCAATTTGGCACTGTGATAAGGTCAAAGCCTACCTAGGCTAACCATTTAGGAACTCAAGATGTTTGATAATCCAGCATTATTACTATGGAGTTTAGTCTTTAGCCTCTTTGGTCTTGGCTTTTTCACCTATGGCAAACGCCAAGGTGCACCCATCCCCCTCGTCGTTGGGATAACCCTGATGCTCTACCCTTATTTTGTCAGCAACCTAATCTTACTCGTCTGCATCGGCATAGCACTCATCGCGCTACCGTATTTTGTGAAGTTGTAACAAGCGATCTTTGTCATAGCTAGATTGAAAAGCTCATATCTATCAGAGCAAATGAGGACTTATGTCTTACTCGACAAAATGACCTTATTCCACTATCTATCACTGGTCATGACTTTACTGGCCAAGCCAATAAGCAACACACCTGATATCCCCTCTAAGGCTCTCGAATAACGCAGGGAATTGGGGCGACTAAATACCCAGCTTCCTGCCGACGCATAAAGGACGTTACACAAGGTCGCTAACAAACTGAAAATAAGACCAAGGGTTAACAGCTGAATTGACGTTGAACCCGCTAACGGGTCAATAAACTGCGGCAAAAAAGAGAGGAAAAATAAAGCGACTTTAGGATTAAGTACACTAACGACAATGCCTTGGAAAACTACGTTGCCGTTTGGTTTGCTATTGTTATCAACCACAATTTTATTATTGCCACGCCACATTGATATTAACGCTTGAATGCCTAAATACACTAGATACGCGGCCCCTAACCACTTCACAATACTAAAAGCCAACGCTGAACTGAGAATGATGGCAGATAATCCCAAGCTAGCAGCAAGCGTGTGAACAAAATAACCCACACCTAAACCCATCGCAGCTTTAAGCCCACTGATCATTTTCCCTTTCATTGTGTTAGATACAATGTAGATGACATCGGGTCCAGGGATAAGATTGATAGCAAGGCAAGCAACTGCAAACAGTAATAGTGAATTTAAATCCATTTAATTTTTCTCCTTGTTAAACGCGTAATCTATCGCGCCGCTTAAGTGGTGTCCGACGCAATACCGCAGCCTCTGTAAACCACTTTAAAAAAAATCAAAACGTTAACTACAAGTAAATTGGTAACCAGAACCTGTGCTCAACTTTATATACTTTTTGCTCACGTCTTGATTCAAAGCAAACTTCAATTTGCTCATCCTTAACGATCTTAATTTGCGCTTAATTTTTTTTATTCACGGCAAATCGTTAAACGGCGCATCGCAAAAATGCCCAATAGTGAAAGTATTAATAAAGATAAGCTGCCACCGCCGCTGTAACCTTGTTTATGTTCTATGGTGGCGACGTGCTCTTCCTTAACCCGAGTTTTAAAGCGGGCAAGCTCGTCATCTAAATTGACTATCATGTCGTTCACCGCGAGAGCAAAGCCCTCGTAGGATTTCTCTCTTAGTGTTGTCGTCACGCCAACAGCGGTTGAACTTTCAGTCAACTGATTAATACCTGGCGCCCTAAATAACATCTTCTGGCTACGCATATCGAAAACGGCTGTATCAACAAAGGTTTGAATCGCATTTTCATTGCCGGGGATTAAATACATGCCCACGATAGTCCAATAAAGGATGGCGGACTTGTTCTCGTGGCTTTGCATCAATTGATCGTAAGAAACCAATGCCATCACATCAACATCATGCAGGCGAGCAACCTGCTGCAAGGTTTCAAAACCTTTACCATTTTTAAGATAGGTACTTGGGATCACTTCGATACGATCGATATAGTCATATTTAACAAAGGATTTTTTAACCTTATCAAGTAATGCCATCTGAGTTCGGCTATCAATTGCATCGGCTTGCCAATGGGACGAAGGCAAGAAAGCGATGCCGACGGTAATAGGTAAACGCAGCACAGGTAAGGATGGCTGCTGGGCTTGGCGACTCTTCTCATCAGGGTATAAATATTCAACTAAGCTACTTGATACCGCATTTTTCTCCGTAGTATTACCGTTAAAAAATGCACTACAACCACCCAGTGAAAGCATTGCGAATGAGGCTATACCACAGGCTAATACCTTAAGTTTCATTTGTTTCCCTACCGTATCCATACACTTGCTGTTAATGATGAAAACTGAACCTACAACTAATGTAGATTTTGGGTTACCTTATCCATTCATCAGAGTAAAAACAAGCTGTTATGTTCACATATCACAGCATTAATCTTCCTTGATTAGATTTTAAATACAAAAAAGCCGCACTATAAATGCGGCTAGTCAATAGGTACAACCACTCTCTAAAATACAACTTAAGTCAAAAGTTAAGCGTATTTACGCACTTTTTTAAGGGCGATTTGTTGTTTTAGCATGGATAAATGTTCGATAAATACTTTGCCATGCAAATGGTCGATTTCGTGCTGCAACACTATAGCTAAAAACTCATCGGTTTCGATTTCGATAGCCTTGCCCGTTCTGTCTAAGGCGGTCACTTTAACTTTTTCAAAACGTGACACTTTAGCGCGATAACCAGGGATAGACAGACAACCTTCTTCACCGACGAACTCACCTGACTTTTCAACAATCTCAGGATTAATCAGCACTAAAGGCTGGTCGCGACCGTCAGATAAATCGATCACGATAATTGCATCTGTACTGCCGACTTGAGTTGCTGCTAAACCGATACCATCATCCGTGTGATACATGGTTTCGATTAAATCATCGATAAATCCCTGAACAGCTTCAATATCTTTTACAGGTTGCGCTTTACGTTTAAGGCGCTCATCGGGAATAGTTAGAATATCGAGTACAGCCATGCCAGTTATCTTCTCTCATCGAGTCAAAAAAATTGGCGCCATTATGGACTATTTGACCATTTACACAATATTTAAGCTAAAAACAGTTTAAATATTTTGTTAGTAATCGAGCTAGCCGATAAAAATATCGAGAAGTGCTTAATCCTTTAAATGCCAAATACCCTCACATCTTCCGCTAAGCCACGCTTTACCGTTACACTAGCGTGAGCTCATCAAGCAAAAGTTTTTGAGCGTGATTCTTTGTGAGTCATACCAATCGTATTAAATATCTGTTCATTCAGCGAGAATTCAACGCGCTTTAGACAAGGCGAAGGCTTGAAGGCATAGTGGTGCTCTGTCGAAAGCCTTAAACGCAGTATAAAGCGTTTTGAAACCCGCCCTTTGGGAGCCTCACAGGTATCCCACTCCGGTGTTGCATTGACTTAAAAGAGAATAACGATTTCTGCGTCAATGCGCCTGAGATTTAAATACCTGTGAGGCTTTGAACTGATTAGATATTTAATGTGATTGGTATCAATACCATTAAGCTGAGGGTTAACAATTCAATGGCATCGTTCCCTAAAGACAAATCACCACTGTATCAATACCTTGAACAAGATAAACAGAGTGTAGCGAGAAAACAGCCCCAAGCAGTGGACTTGTCTCCTATGGCGAAAATCTGGCATATCGTCGCCATGATCCCGCAGGGTAAAGTCAGCAGCTATGGCAAAATTGCCGATTATGCAGGATTACCGGGACGAGCGCGTTATGTGTCAAAAGCACTGAAAGCAGCT
Organism: Shewanella sp. SM23; assembly: GCF_025654295.1. Classification (NCBI taxonomy): domain Bacteria; kingdom Pseudomonadati; phylum Pseudomonadota; class Gammaproteobacteria; order Alteromonadales; family Shewanellaceae; genus Shewanella; species Shewanella sp. SM23. The sequence goes on along the minus strand of NZ_JAKKRM010000011.1, from coordinate 53,487 downwards.
CCCGAACATTTGTCACTCCCTTGGCATAGGGTACTCAATAGTCAAGGCAAAATATCCTTCGAGAAAAATTCAACCTTCTTTCAAGAACAGATGGAATTATTAAGAATTGAAGGGATAACAGTGAACTGCGGCAAAATTAATTTGTCTGAATACGAGTGGCGCCCGGATCTGGTGACTTTAGTCATGGCAATGCCATTTTAGTTTAATATATTGATCCATAAACTATTTACATCTCTATTTACAGAAACGTCGTCCTCGGCTATAACCTGCTTACAGTCGATCCGATAATTGATTTATGCTCAACTGATTGACCCAGAACTGTGTAAGTAAGCATGCTACTCGACACTTTTTTATCAACCACTACCGACAATTCTGTAGTGATACAAGGTGAAAACCTGCGACCCAAGGAGCATTCTTTGCGTACCATTCCCACATTATTAGTGAGTTTTACCGTCCTCACTCAAAGTATGTTTGCCATGGCAGCGCCAACGCCGCTAACACCGCAGACGGCCGAATACCAAGTCAACTATGGAGACATTGAATTAGGAAAAGCCAAATACACGCTACCCAATCCCGAAGATGGCGTGTTTAAGTATCGTTTTGATAGCGATCTCAGCCTGTTATTGTTAACCGATGTGCGTCACATCTTGAGTGAATTTACTCAAAATGATACGCAGCTCAGTCCTTTGCGTTACTTACAACAACGCCAAGGTGTCGGGCCTAATTACACGGAGCAAACCGCATTCGCCAAAGCTCAAGGCTTTATTCATACCCGTTACAAAGATGAAAAAGGCAAGTTTCCCTATGATGATAAAATCTTTGATCCTCTTATGGTGCAGTTGCAATTTAGGCTAGATATGATGGCGGGCAAAGAAGTGCTCGACTATAAGATGGTCAAGGACAACGAAGTCGATGAATACAAGTTTCATGTGATCGGTAAAGAACGAATGAACATCGACAGCGGCAGTTACGACACAGTCAAAATTGAAGTCGTGCGTGACAATAAAAAACGTCAAACCTTCTTCTGGATGGCGCCTGACTTAGCGTATTTGCCCGTGCGTCTAACTCACTTTGAAAAAGGCAGTAAGCAGCTCGATATTAAGTTACTTAAATATCACTTCGATGAAGTGCCGCACCAAGAAACCATACCTGCAGACATTGCAGAGAAACCGCTAGTGCCTAAACTGCTCGGCACGACTGAAGGTTAATCGGTAAGGCATTGAGTTAAGATGTATAAACTTAACCCAATGATACAAAGCCTTAGCTTCACAATACTGAACTAAAGCCAAACTCATATCGAATAAAGCCCAACCGAACTAATATCTAACCGAACTATATTTAACTGAACTATATCTAACTGAACTTAGGGCCTACCTCTAAGTTCAGTTAATGTTCATCGCTAATGGTTCATCACTGATTGCTAGAAGGTATGTTAGATACTGACTCGAACTTTTTAATAAAGTGACCTGAACAAAACAAAGTCAACCGTAAATCCGCTTGCCCTCATTATTTAGCTCAGTGGTATCACATCAGAGATCGATTAACAGCTCACCCAATCTGAACAGCTTCCAGTTACCCGGCTGCATAACGCGCCACTGTTCATTCTCGGTCAATGGGCGAGTCGCAATCACAGTCACCACATCATGGGCAGTAGTTTCCTTATCAAAATCAATCACCACATCGGTATCAATAAGTTTCGCTTTACCAAACGGCGCGCGGCGAGTGATGTAACATAAGTTATTACTGCAATAGCTCATTAAATGCTCGCCATCGCTCAATATCATGTTGAACACACCTAAGGCACGGATTTGCTCGGCCAACGTTGCGACGTAATGGAAAACTGCCAACATATCTTCAGGTTTAGTACCGCCAAACTTCTGGGCGACTTGTTCCAAAATCCAGCAGAAAGCAAGTTCGCTATCGGTATCGCCTACGGGTTGATAGCGCGAGACATGAAACTTGGGCAGATAGTCCGTCAATTGACCATTATGGGCATAGGTCCAATAACGTCCCCATAATTCGCGGGTAAAAGGATGAGTATTCTCTAAAGACACACAACCGCGATTCGCCTGACGAATGTGGCTTATCACCACTTCACTTTTAATCGGGTAGGATTTGATCAATTTTGCAATATGCGATTCGCTACTCGGGCAAGCATCTTTAAAAGTACGGCTACCTTTCCCCTCGTAAAAAGTAATACCCCAGCCGTCCACGTGGGGACCGGTTACACCACCACGTTGTGCTAATCCCGTAAAACTAAACACAATATCGGTCGGCACATTGGCGCTCATCGCCAGTAACTCGCACATATTTCTCGCCTATCATCAATCAAAAAAACTACTTATTGGCATTGTAACTAGTTGATGACATTTGTGGAATGATCAAAGCTGACAAATAATTTAAACAATTGTTTGAAAAATACTTGTATTAAAATTCTCTTAGGTTTAACTTTTATGCGACACAGGTCTGACCACAAACTATAATTGTGATCGCAATCAATAAAACACTCTATGACCTGTGGTTGGCACTCGGTCATATTTAAGGAGAATTACAGTGACTACCCTACTTTGGATCATCGCCATGATCTTAGTGCTAGGAGCCCTAGCTTACCTTCGGGTATCTTTGCTCACTGCCACTATTACAGCCGCTGTTGTGATGACAGCTGGATGGACACTCGATGTTGTCGGCCCTATCTCTTGGATCGTTTTCCTCGTGATCGCGCTGCCGTTTAATATCAGTGCATTTAGACAAAATGTGATCAGTCGTCCACTGATGAAGGTATATCGCGGCATCATGCCGGAAATGTCTTCAACAGAGAAAGAAGCGATTGAAGCCGGCACCACTTGGTGGGAAGCGGATCTGTTTGCGGGTAACCCGAACTGGAAAAAACTCCATAACTACCCCGTTGCGCGTTTAAGTGCAGACGAACAGGCCTTCCTCGATGGCCCTGTTGAAGAAGTGTGCCGCATGGTGAATCAACACCAAGTGTCACATCAACTTGCCGATCTGCCTGCCGACGTATGGCAATATCTGAAAGATCACGGTTTCTTCGCCATGATCATTAAGAAAAAATACGGCGGTTTAGAATATTCAGCTTATGCCCAATCTCGTGTGTTACAAAAACTGGCGGGGTTAAGCAGTGAGTTGGCTTCAACTGTTGGCGTACCTAACTCTTTAGGCCCTGGAGAGCTGCTGCAACATTACGGCACGCCAGAGCAACAAAACCATTATTTACCGCGTTTAGCCAAAGGCTTAGAAGTCCCTTGTTTCGCTCTGACCAGCCCAGAAGCTGGTAGCGATGCAGGCTCGATTCCTGACTTTGGTATTGTGTGTAAAGGCCAATGGGAAGGTGAAGAAGTTCTGGGGATGAAGCTGACCTGGAACAAGCGTTACATCACTTTAGCCCCTGTCGCGACAGTATTAGGCTTAGCCTTTAAACTGCGCGATCCAGAGCATCTACTTGGCGATAAAGAAGAACTCGGCATTACTTGTGCTTTGATCCCTACTGATGTGGAAGGAGTAGAAACGGGTCGTCGTCACTTCCCGCTCAACTGCATGTTCCAAAACGGTCCGACTCGCGGCAACGAAGTATTCGTGCCATTAAGCTTCATCATTGGCGGCCCAAAAATGGCGGGGCAAGGCTGGCGCATGCTGGTGGAATGTTTGTCAGTGGGCCGTGGTATCACACTGCCATCAAACTCAGCTGGCGGCGTGAAAACCGCAGCGCTGGCAACAGGGGCTTATGCTCGCATTCGTCGTCAGTTCAAATTGCCTATCGGCAAGCTTGAAGGTATCGAAGAGCCAATGGCACGCATCGGCGGTAACGCCTATCTGATGGATGCTGTAACGACTTTGACCACCACAGGTATCGACTTAGGTGAAAAACCGTCGGTTATCTCTGCAATTGTGAAATATCACCTGACCGACAGAATGCAGAAATGCGTTATCGATGCCATGGATATTCACGGCGGTAAAGGCGTGTGTCTTGGCCCCAATAACTATTTAGGCCGTGGCTACCAAGCTGCGCCTATCGCAATTACTGTTGAAGGTGCAAACATTCTCACCCGTTCTATGATCATCTACGGCCAAGGCGCAATTCGTTGCCATCCGTATGTACTCGCAGAAATGGAGTCAGCGTTTGATACTGAATCGGGTCAAGGTTTAGCTAACTTCGATGCGGCTATCTTTGGTCACATTGGTTTTGCGACCAGTAACTTCATCCGTAGCTTTTGGTTAGGTCTGACATCAAGCCGTTTCTCTAACGCGCCTTATTCAGATAAAACCAAACGTTATTATCAACAGATGAACCGTTTCAGTGCCAACCTTGCCTTGCTCTCTGACTTAGCCATGGCAACCTTGGGCGGCAACCTTAAACGTAAAGAGCGTATCTCTGCCCGTTTAGGTGACTTACTGAGCCAACTGTATCTGGCATCAGCCACGCTGAAACGCTATGAAGATGAAGGCCGTCAAACCGACGACTTGCCATTAGTACAATGGGCAGTTGAAGATGCGCTGTACAAGCTGCAAGCTTCTTTAGACGATTTACTGGATAACTTCCCTATGGGCCTTGGCGGCGTATTACGTGTGGTGATGTTCCCATTCGGTCGTCCACTGAAACGCCCAAGCGATGTGTTAGATCATAAAGTCGCTAAGATCATGCAAACACCGTGTGAAAGCCGTAACCGTTTAGGTAAAGGCCAGTTCTGGACTAATTCTGAGCACAATGCTGTGGGGATCCAAGAACAAACACTACTCGACATCATCGCGTCTGAACCGCTACATGACAAAGTCTGTAAAGCGAGTGGTAAACGTCTACCATTTATGTGGTTAGATAAAGTTGCCGCAGAAGGTAAAGCCTTAGGAGTGTTAAGCGATGCCGAAGTGCAATTACTGGAAAGAGCAGAAATTGGTCGTATGAAATCAATCAACGTTGATGACTTTGACCCAGCAGAACTTCGTCCAGAAGTGGTTTCAACCACTTCACAGGAACGTGCTGCGTAATACTCACTAAGATTTAAACCACAAAAAGGAGGCTAATTAGCCTCCTTTTTTAATGCCTATAACCAATCACACGACTCAAGTCATTAAGCAGCATTAAACGCAATAGCAGCCTAGGTTAATTCTTCACTAAGGTCTCATCTACAGCTTGTAGTGGATCAGCGGTATTATCTTCAGTAGCCACCTCAGCTTGAGCCTTTTCAAGCTTTAATCGCTCGGCCTCCTCTTCCGCTTTTTCCTTTGCTAAAGCAGATTCTGCTGCTTTTTCTTGGGCTTCCCGCTCTGCAATCGCTTGCTGCACTTTGGCTTCTTCTAAAGCTTCAATTGGCAATAGACTGATAAGCTCAATGCCATTCGGAAATACGGTATCATTACCCGAAACAACGACGACCTTACCTTCTTTCGTCAGGTAAACCAGTGGTATTGCCGTCTCACCGTAACGTTTACGAAAATGTTCAAAGCTGAAGTTTTCGGTTAAATTCGTTACTTTCAGTTGAGCGCCTTTCGCCATTAGGCTGGCTATCTTGGCATAAGACACTGCATCACCAAACAAACATAAACGTTGCTTATAACTTTCAGAGAGCTGGTGGCGCGCACTGCCTACTTCGGTATTATTAAGACCAAAAACTTTTTTAGCACCAAAAAAGTCTTGGAAATGAAAGCTCACTAACGGGTTTAACTGTCGGTAAGGTGAAATAATCAACACGCGGCCTATTCCAGTTAAATCCATATAGGTTTCAGCATGTTCCGAAACAGGATTACCAAAATACACTGGAATATTATCCATACGCGCAAGCCTAATATTGTCCCAGTTATTATCAGCCAGTAGCACTTTGACATCTTTGGCTTTTAAAATTTTCGCTAACTCTCTAGAAAATTTAGAGGCGCCAAAGATCAATAAACCTTGGGCAGAATCGGCTTTAACCCCAAGAAATCGTGCCCAACGTCCCGCCGTTAAACTTTGGACCACCACAGTGCCGATAATAATTAAGAACACTAAGGGCACTATTGCATCTGCGCCCTGCACATTGTTGGCTTCTAACTTGATTGCAAATAAAGAAGATACCGCAGCAGCAACTATGCCTCGAGGGGCAATCCAGCATAAAAACCACTTATCCGCTTTCGACAGAGATGTGCCTATACCAGAAGCCCAAATACTCAGCGGTCGTGCCAATAACATGGTCACAGCTAAAACACCCAGTCCACCCCAGCCTAAGCCGAGCATGGCGTTAGAATCTAATCGCGCCGCCAGTAAAATAAACAGTGCTGAAATCAACAGAACGGTTAATGTTTCTTTAAATTCAAGGATTTCAGCAATATCCACACCACGCATATTCGCAAGCCAAATGCCCATAACCGTCACAGTCAATAAGCCCGATTCTTCTTGTAATAGGTTCGAGCCGACAAAGATACCCAGCATTAAGGTCAAAACGGCGGTATTACGCAGATAGTGTGGCAATAGGTTGTGTCTTAAGATTTGTCCCGTTAGATAACCCGCTACTGCGCCAAGTCCTAATCCGAGGGACAACATAGAGCCTAAGGCATAGAGCACATGCGTCGTTTGATCGCTGGCAACGGTTATGTATTCAAAGACTAACACTGCGAGCAGCGCGCCTATTGGGTCAATCACTATACCTTCCCAACGCAAAATACTCGCCAGCTGGGATTTAGGACGCACACTTCTGAGCATTGGCACGATAACGGTAGGCCCAGTCACTACCACTAGCGCCCCAAAGAGCAATGCAATTTCCCAACTAAAATCCAGTAAATAAAAGGTGGCCGTACTGATACAGGCCCAAGTGATCACGGTACCGATAGTCACAAGATGCGTCACCATACGACCATGATCTTTGATTTCTTTGAAGTTAAGAGTCAAAGCCCCTTCAAATAAAATCACGGCGACCCCGAGGGAAATTATCGGAAAAAGCAAATTACCAAAAATCGCATCAGGATTGAGGAATCCAAGCCCAGGGCCTAAAGTGAGCCCACATAGCAACAAGGGTAAAATCGCTGGTAACCGCAGTTTCCAGCCAAGCCATTGACAAAATAACGATAGCACTCCAATTAGCGCTAGCATGCCAGTAATGTGTTCAACCATATAAATCCTTTAGATAACTGAGCTAAATACTAATGAGCTTAGCTTTAATGACGCAGATGACAACAGCATGAACAGTAAGCTGAAATTATCTATTCGATATATCCACTGTTAAATATGACTCTTCCCTCATCACCTATGGAGAAAAATCAAGAAAACGGAGCAATCTAGCGACATCAAGTAAAATAAGCTGTAGTACAAATCCGAAAACATCAGATTTACCTTAAATAGGGATTTAAACTTAAAATAGAAAAACAAAAAAGCCTTATCTTTCGACAAGGCTTTAATCATTTGATGAAGCGAAGACATTGATCAGCGATACACGCTGGTGACTTTCGATAATACGCTAGCTCAAACTTTTATCGTTATTAGGTTACAACCATGGCGATAAGCAAATCCCTAACAACTAAAATGCGTGTGGGCCCTACTCACTTGATAGGCACAACCACACTTATACATATTTACCGAATCCAAATAATAACGCAGGGGATAAATCCCCTGCTTAACACCATTAATCCCTACGGCTACCGTAGTAATCGTGCAGTTCGTTTTCCCATTCAACATCTTTCATATTGGGCCAATGGCCTTTGTCAAACCCCGGCGCCGTTTTGAGTCGCTCTAATGAGATGTCCATGACAAAACATTTTTGCTCATGATTAAGTGTCAGCATCTTCCAAGGCACTGCAAACAGCTTTTCTCCAAAACCAAAATAAGTACTGAACGACAGTACCGCATACCCGACGTGGCCCGTTTCCACTTCAAGCATAATTTCTTTGATATCCCCTAAGGTTTCACCAGAATTATTAACAACATTATTGCCGATCAGTGTTTCAGCGCCCATCAGATATGGGCCGGGTCCTTGTGCCAATGATGGAGAAGCGAACTGTGGATTGTTGTAAATACCGTAAACATCGCGATCATGATAATTCATTTTGTTGACCTCTTTATTAGCGCAGCCCATGAAACTGGACAACGGAATAAGTGAAATACCAAACGTTGGTTTCGAATTGAACATGTCCGTCATTGGACATAAGTTAGAGTATGCATCTCTACAATCACTCGCTCTGTTCGGCATACCGCTTATCAGTTAATGCGAATATAAACACATCGACTCGTCAGATCCCTGTAAGTGCGCCAGCGTACCGACATCCCATTTGCTACGGCACAGACTCATGTTACCCAGTGCAAAATTGCCCCGGTATCAGGAAGATTAGCCATGTCAATTGCGACTATTTTATTGATTATTTTAATTTTGTTATTTCTCGGCATGCTCCCCACTTGGCCCCATAGCCGAAACTGGGGTTATCGTCCTGGTGGACTTATAGGCATAGTGCTACTGGTGCTGATTATATTGCTGTTAACGGGACGCGTTAGCTAATGCGCCCCATTTTTACTCTTTATCAAAAAGGATAATCTGATGAGAACAATTAAAATGTTAAGTATCTTCCTGCTGGCTCTAGGCTTAGTCGCCGTGGCCAGTTGCAGTTCTGCATACAACAAAGAAGGTACTGGCGAGTATTTAGACGACAGTGTGGTCACCACCAAAGTGAAAGCTGCCATTTTAGGTGATAAAAACTTAAGTGTGGCCGAGATTAATGTTGAAACCTTTAAAGGCGTGGTCCAGCTCAGCGGGTTTGTTAAATCGCGTGAAGATATCAATACTGCGGTAAAACTAACAAGCAAAGTCCCCGGCGTTATTTCAGTCAAAAACGATATGCAACTAAAATCTGGCGCACCTTCACCGCAACTAAAAAACTAGTCATTTAATCTACATCATTCCGCAGCCCCGTTCTGATGCTGCGGCCCTTCTTTTTTGCAGCAGATTTTCTGGTGCCAAGTCAATACCACCACAGGTTGAACCGCTATGCCCACTCAACACCAAGACACATTAGCCCCACAAATTCAGAACCGATTAATCCGTCATCTGCCAGTGGTAGAACAAGCGGATTTATTATCGCAAGCTGAGTTAGTCCAACTTAACTTTGCCGACTTACTGTGCAAGCCTGGCGAGTCATATCAATATGTCTATTTTCCCTTAACGGCTTTTATTTCTTTGATTGCTAAACTCCCCAAACATCCGGCATTGGAAATGGGTTTGATTGGTTACGAAGGTATGCTTGGGGCGACGACTTTGCTGGGCACTCGGCAAGTGCCTTCAGAGGCGATCATCCAAGGTTCTGGTCAAGCTTGGCGGCTCCCCATTGAAACCTTTGAAGGCTTACTCGCTCAAAATACCAATCTGAAGCAAATAGTAGAGACTTATCTATACACCTTGTTATGCCAATTATCACAAAATGCAGTCTGTGCCCATTTTCACTCCATTGAGTCTCGGCTAGCACGTTGGTTGCTAATGAGTCACGACCGAATTCAGACTGATGAGTTATATCTAACCCATCAATTTTTAGCCGACATGCTAGGTGTTAGGCGAAGCAGTATTACCGAGGCCGCAGGCAATTTACAGACCCGCGGCAGCATTTCATATAATCGTGGGCGATTACATATTCATGATCGGCAAGCTCTACTTGCCCGTTGCTGCAGTTGCTATCACTCAATGCGCACTTAAGTGCATATTTTCCACTCAACGATTCAAAAAACCTGCCATTATGTTCGCTACCGTACATAGCATAGGTGTTTCTCGCTGTAACCTGAGTTAGCGACATCACCAAACAAGGACACGCTATCATAATGGACACACTAAAACTGAAATCTGTATCAGAGCGACCGCCACCGGAAACTCACTTCCCGCCAGAATCCAATCGGTTGTTATGTGAATTGCCAGAAGAAGTCAAACAACGTATTTTCCCGCATCTGGAACTGGTTCCATTAGAACTCGGACAAGTAGTCTGTGAAGCAGGCTCAAAGCAGCGTTATGTGTATTTCCCGCTGGACTCGATTATTTCGCTGCTATATGTGATGGAAAATGGGGCATCCGCTGAAATTGCTGTCGTTGGCAATGATGGTATGGTCGGCGTTGCCCTGTTTATGGGAGGAGAAAGCACCACGACTCGCGCTGTAGTGCAAAGTGCTGGCGTTGCCTATCGCTTGTTTGGTCAGCGGCTTAAAGACGAATTTAACCGTCATGGCGCCCTGCTCCATCTGTTACTACGTTACAGTCAGGTGCTACTGACCCAAATGGCCCAGACCGCGGTTTGCAATCGCCACCATAGTATTGAACAGCAACTGTGTCGTTGGTTATTGCTTTCGATAGATAGATTGCCCGATGATCGCGTGTTAATGACACAGGAATTGATTGCTAATATGCTCGGCGTACGCCGTGAAGGTGTCACCGATGCGGCAGGCAAACTGCAGCGCATGGGAATTATCAATTACAGTCGTGGGAATATTGAAGTGGTCGATCGCGCGTTACTAGAACAAACCTGTTGTGAATGTTACACGGTCGTTAGGCAGGAATCAGAACGGCTGATGCCACCTCAACAAGCGCAGCAAACATAAACCTACAGTGAATATAAGAATACAGTAACAATAGGGAGTGCGTTAAAAAGGAAGTGTTTAAAAACAACCGATACTTTAGTTACATCAGCCATAAAGACTCACATTTCAATTCTTATATCCTAACCGGTACTTCAAATAAAAATACACATAGCGGATGGCTAGACCACTCGTACAACAGCCATTCTATCGTTATCCCATATGCCACTTCAGTACTAAACCCACACTGGTACTGCAAACCATAAATAAGAACAGGCAGTCATCAACCCGACACGCCAACATGGCGAAAACTGATGCTGCCTAATATCCACCATATTACCTTTGTAATCAAAGCATTATGGTTACTCATTTTTTAGCCCACCCAGCAAACAAAAAACGTGCCGAGCAGCCAATACTGCCACCACGGATCCCATGCGTGCTAACGCACAGACGTTTAATAGTTAACAGGTCATGCTGAATGTACGGTTCATGCACTCTTGCACTACACCGGGTTACTTGAGGTTTATATGAAAAAATTCACAGAACAACATAAATCCGTCGATAACGATGCACAGAATTCCAACACCAACAAGGCCAATCCTCCCGTCGTAGCCCGCAACCGTCAGATGATCAAAACCACAGTTGCAGATAAAGCTAAACAAGACGTGGATACCAGTAAAAGCACACACAATAAGCGAGGTTGAAGAACTTAAATCAAACGACAAGGAAGAAAACTGGACTGAAAAAGAGCCAAATCATCACTCGTTAGCCTAGGACGTGACGAACAAACAGGGAAAAGTTTCATTGATTAAGTGCAAAAACTAAACCATGCAGTAACACACTGCGTTTAGCTCAAGCCGATGCAACCCTTAGTGTACCGGCCCTCTTTACTCAGAGGAGTAGATCATGAATTTCCGTGGCGTCAAATTACTCACTCATACTAACTGACTCAAAAATGGGGCTATTCACCAGTATATTTAACTGTGCATGGTGGAATAACAAACCTAAAGACCACACTCGGGGCACTGTTTCCGAGAAAGGAATTTCAAATGAACATCAATAAAAATCAACAACAGCAATATTCAATCGGCCTGCAGCGAGCCAAGCACTTCTTATTAGCAGGTTGTATTGCAACAGCGCTCGTGGGCTGCAGTTCAACGCCATTGACTAAGACCGCAGAAATGGAACGGGCTGAACACACCATTGCCCGCGCAGAGCAAGCAAGAGTCGGCCAATATGCCTCAAATGAACTGGCACAGGCCAGACTTAAACTTCAATCTGCAAGCAGCGCATTACTCAATATGGACACTGTCAGCGCCGATCGTTACGCCATAGAGGCGAGCCTTGAGGCAGAATTGGCCCAAGCTCGCGCTGAGCTGGCACAAGCCAATAGCGTCAATAATGAAATGAAAAACAATATCAGCATACTGCAGCAAGAAATGTTACGCCGTTCAGGAGGAATTCAGTAATGAAAAAACTTATCGCTTCGTCGGGTCTGCCTTTACGTTTTAGCCATATACTGGCATATAGCCTACTCCTAACAACTGTAGCAGCTTGTAGCAGTACGCCTAAAATAGCTGAAGGCATCGGTGATATCCGTACAGAACTTAATAAACTGCAAGCGAATAATGAACTGGCAATTTTAGCCCCTGCTGCCATTAAACAAGCTGAAGAAGCCGTTCGCACTGCTGAACAACCGGTAAAAGATGAGCAACAATCACAGCACCTAGTGTTTGTTGCTGATAAGAAAGTCAATATTGCCTTAGCTCAAGCGCAGAGCCGCTTTGCCGAGGATCAACACAAAGTCCTCGCTAAAAAACGCGATGACGCCAGATTGGATGCTCGCACCACAGAGGCCAATCAAGCCCATCAAGATGCGCGCCTAGCCCGTGCTGATGCTGCAGATGCGCGTCAGGAAACAACCGAACTGCAAGCCCAGCTCACATTGCTGAATGCCCGTCAGTCAGAACGTGGTTGGGTCGTAACCTTAGGTGATGTTTTATTTGATACTGCCAAAGCGGATCTTAAGTCATCGACCAGTCAACATCTAACCAACCTAGCAAACTTTCTGAACAAGTATCCCGCGCGAGGTGCCATGATTGAGGGGTATACAGATAGCGTAGGCAGTGAACAATACAATCTGGGTTTATCGCAGCAAAGAGCTGATAGTGTTAGCCATTTTTTACAGGGAAAAGGGATCCAATCCAATCGGCTCAGTAGCCTAGGTAAAGGTGAAAGCTCACCTATTGCCAACAATGAGTCCGCCAGTGGCCGCCAGCAAAATCGTCGGGTTGAAGTCATCCTCACCGACACCGCACAGGCTCCACAGTAGCTATCACTTAATCATATTAAGATTTCAGCGTGATCCTTGCTGACATTTGAATCGAGTCTCATCGCTAATAAGATGAACAGCGCAGAAATTAAGGAGATCAGTAAAAAGCAAAAATCCACATCTTTCGATGGGGCTTTTGCAATTTGGCGGAGCGGACGGGACTCGAACCCGCGACCCCCGGCGTGACAGGCCGTGCAGATATGGATTATAGTCCGTTCCCTATCTTACCTAAATTGTTGTCAATTGATTTTCTTAGCATTAAACACATGACCATCGGACTGTTCATTAATGACAATTAACGATAATTTGGTGGTCACGGTCACGAAAACTTGTCTTTTTGCTGATCAATACTTGATCAGTTTTGAGGACTAAAAAGTAATCGCAACATTCAAGGAAGCACATGACATGGAATTCTGATGGTCAAAATGATTTTAAAGCTGCAGGCTGTGGTGCGGACTGATGGCTTTATCAATGTTGCACTCGGAAATGACCTGCTTCATGGCTTTTTGGAGCCCACCTCTGTACATGAGCTAATAAGGTTGGTTATCTTTACCCGGAAACAACAAACGAGGATGACGGTGCGTGCGCCAATAATGCCTCAACGCTAACAAGTTACGTTGAGGTAACTGTACCAGTCTATCCTAGCAACCTTTAGCATCTCGAATATGCACTTGCACCGGCTCCGCATCAATATCACCGACCAGCAATGAAATCGCTTCTCCTAGGCGCAATCCCATGCTGGTTGGTAATAAAAATGACGCCAACGATGCTATCGCGATTGGTGAAACGGCTTGTCGGCCAACGGTCAGTTTACTGCGCCCCAAAACAGTTGAGCAGCAGGATATTCAATCTTTGCTGCGCATTCGTGAGCGCTTAGTGGAGAATCGCACGGCTAACTGCAATCAACTGTCTGGTTTCCTTGTGGAATATGGCCTGATTATCGCAAAGACTAGCCGCCAGTTGATGTTAGCTATTCCGCTCATTCTTGAAGATGCTGACAACGAGTTATCCACGGTTGCCAGAGGGTTTATTCAACGAATCTATGAGTTTAAGTTGTATTTAAATGAACAAATCGACCAGGTTGCAGAGGAAATATTAGCCCTTGCCCAAGCCATGCCACAGTATCCATTATTGCTAACCATCCCCGGTGTAGGCCCTATCGTCGCATCGACCCTATTAGCCAGTATTAATGAAGTGAATGATTTTAAAAATGGCCGGCAATTAGCTGCATGGCTAGGGCTAACCCCTTCACAATACAGTAGCGATACGACTAATCGACTCGGCAAGATAACCAAGCGCGGTAATCAAACGCTCCGACGATTACTTATCCATGGTGCAAGAACCGTGGTGAACTGGTGCGATAAAAAAGACGACTCACTAAGCCTGTGGCTCCAACGGCTTAAACAGCGCCAACACGCTTGTAAAGTGACGGTCGCCTTGGCGAATAAGATGGCGCGGATGGTGTTTGTGGTGATGAGCCGCGGACAGGCATTTGATATGAATAAAGCATGTAAAATGGCGGCCTAAGGTTATCACTTTACGGCATGAATAAAAGTAGATAAATGTCCATCAAAGCACAATGGCCAAAGTTTTCAATATCTTCCCAGCCCTCAGAGCCATCGATGACCGCCACCACGGTTAAGAACAACACATCGAACAAGGGATAAGTCACTTTGGCCGCCTGTCGGTGGTCTTCAATAAGTTCAAAATGCTTGGTAAGGGAAAGAAGGCTCATGATCGTGTCTCAGCAAAAGAGAATATAAGATCACAAAGCCGTCAAATTGAGAAGTACTGCCCGTTTGAATGGCTGAAAATTGTTCGCGTCCTCATTCTGCACTTTAAGTATAATCAAAGTGCACTATCACTTTACAATCAGTATTTTACTGTATAATTTACAGCTTTTCTATCAAGCTGTTCAATTGTTGTGGACCGCTCAATGCATGTTCATTATTCACAGTGCACAATCTTTGAACATTTATTAAAAATAAGAAAGGAGGTCGTGCCTCCTTTAGCGTGTTGTCGAACTTTTAGTTACAAGCTGCGGGCTTTTGAGCGCGCTTTGAATCTACAGCCAGCCAATCATTACAATCACCTTTTTGACACACCTTAATGGCGTAATCTCGGGTCGAGGGTATCAGACCATGTAGCATCACAGTACCGGTATTGAACTCACCTTCAAGCTGAGCATTTTCCCCCATAGTGTCTCCCTTAGGCACTGAATATAAGCGGTAAATCACATATTCTTTGGTGATACCGTCCATCATGGTCAGCTTATACATTTCACTCAGACGGGCAGCGTGGCCAAAGTGATCTATGTACCATTTTTGTTCACACACTTCTTTATTTGCCAATACATGTTCTAAACGGTTTGCAGTTCCGGCGCCTACAGCCTTAGCTACCTGATAAAGTTTAGAAGCGTCCATGATTCCAGCTCCACACACACCAGAGGCACAGGTCGAACCCCAAGTATCGGTACGGGCAGAGATTGACAGTGCAGCGCCGAGTTCAGCGGGGGTCACCTTTGAAACGTTCTGTGTTACTGCCAACGCTGCTGACACTAAAGGGGCTGAAAACGAGGTCCCTTCACCATAACATGCACCGTATTCACAGATCACCGCCATTTCGTCGCCCTGCGCTACGATATCCACTTCGTCACCGTAGTTACTAAAACCCGCCTTGTCACCTGTACGATCAACCGCCCCTACAGTGATTACATTGTTACACTTCGCTGGCACATAACCGACAGTATTGGAACCATAGTTACCAGCTGAGTTAACAACTACGAACCCTTTTGCTGTCACCGCATCAATTGCCGTTTGCAGGTAGGCAGGGCAAGCATCAGTTTCAGCAATTGGTGCACTAATACTCATGTTAATCACGCCAGGTTTGCCCGCGTAAGGAGTGACGCCTTGGTAAGCTACACCACTCGCCCACCATAAACCATCGGCAACGTCAGACAGGAAGCCCATACCACAAGTTAACGCCTTAATCGCGTGGATTTTAACGTTATTAGTTACCCCAGCAATTCCCGTGGCGTTATTGATTTTTGCCGCAATAATACTGCTCACGTTCAACCCATGACTACTGGGGTAGTTGGGACAGGTCACTGGTGGACGAAAGTCGTCGCTGTGCTTTTGCGGCTCACCACCTGAGGTCAAAACGGTAGTCGAGAAGTTACGACCGCTATAATATGGCACTTCACTATTGGTGAAGAATTCAGAGTCAAACACCAATACGTCTGGCGAATTAGCTTCTTGCTGAGTGATATTCGCCATCCCCGCGGCATCCCACAGTCCGACGATATTAGAGCCAGAAGGGGTGACATCTGCACTCTCGAAGTAGTAGTGTTGGTACGTGCTGTAGGTCGGATCGTTTGTGGCGCTGCTGCTCACGCCACCTTCACTGGTCACCATATCTTCACGAGTGGACACTTCCAGATCGGCCTCAACATAACCCACGTTACCATGAGCGTTTAAGTGTTGCGCCACTTCTTCTGCGGTATAACCATAACTAGGTAAGCTAACAATCTGCATTGGGCTTGCGCTGCTGGTTAATGCCTGAGAGCGCATCACTCCCGAAGCGGTACTGCCGATACACCATTCACCTTCGCCATTTGGCGTTGGTACGCATGTTGCTGCCGGTGTTACTGGCGCTGCTGCCACTCGATTGAGGTTACTGACGGCATTTTGGCTGTTAACCACTGGATCTTTCGTGATCACGACCCGAACTGTATCACCTGCCAGTGCAGACATAGATACTGACATCGCCGCCATCGCTAGCATTACCACAGAGAATTTATTGGTCATATTTTTCATTTCGTTATTCCCGTTCAAATTTGAATTAGTTTACTGAGCACATATTGGCGTCTGCACCAACAATGGCGGCTAAAAAGGAGACCGGGGCCGCATACTTCCACACTCCGTCCTGATATGCACCGAGGCTTGGGTTACCTTCGAACATTGACAGGCTGTAATCGATTGGGTTTGCATACACCCCCGTTACCGCAAAGTTACCTGCTGCACCACTTGCCATAGAAATTACTTCTGCTAACACTTGCGAACCGACTTGGGAATGCTGCTGCGCCTTCGCCAAAATATCCGTCATTGCATCACTTAAGGCGGTTTCGCTTATTTGCCCCGCATTGTACGCTGACACGAGACTCGGGCCATTGGCTGCCCACGCTAACAATAACGTCTTGTTGGTACTGCCATTTACTGCTGATTGAAACTCTTTGGCGTAATCAACCGAAACGGCCTCCCCCATCACCATGGCGATTTCAGAGAGCTTACTCACTACAGCTAAACTTTGTGTTCTTTCCGCAAAGAGGGTTATCTTGGCGGCTGAACCTGCTATTTGTGCAATCACAGGGGCAGCAGTAATATCTTTTAACACAGCCTTACTGGTTTGCAGCACTTGGCGATTTTTGCCATCAGTAATGGTCACTACGCTGGTAATTGCAGCGGTGGCAAAGTCCACGTTACCAGCTTTAATGGTCACCGTTACCTTGTCGTCAGCAACAGTATGTTGCACTGTAGCAACACCACCATTGACAGTCGGCGCGGTTTTTACACTAAAACTGTTCTGAGCACCCGTGACGGTCAAGACATAAGTGCCCTCACCGCCTTCCTGAATTGTTGCTGGTAGCGCGGAGGTGACTACAACAGTTAATGCTGGCGTTGTAGTCACCTCCCGTCGAACCGTCATCAGGGTTGGTTGGGGTTGTTGTTCCTGAATCACCGCCACCACCACAAGCTGATAGTGCAAAAAGCGCGGCCATGGCTGTTATAGATAAATGCCGATTATTTATTTTCATGCTTTACTCCTACTGATTGTTAAATGTCAGGTGCTTTGAATATGATGTTGGCCTAATACAAGGTAAATAAAGGCCTGTGCGATAAATGATGAACCTATCGCGAATATCGTTATAATTTGGTGTTTTTATTTTCTGGGATTGCTTTTAAAAACCTGTATTCCTTTGAATATATTAATTCACCTTCACCTCCCCCTAAAAAACATTACATGCTTGTTTGCTAGATAAAATCATTTTCCTCAAAGTAAAGAACAACTGATTCCAATCCCTCTTGCGCCAGATAGTCCGGAACATCACCAACTTCTTCAGCGTCTAGTTCAAATTTATCCATCATTGTTTTTCCCATGTTTTCTTTCGATTGAGGCGTTTGCATAGCCTTTGCGAAATCGCTCTGGATTGTATTCCCATAGTTAATGTGCTCTAGCTAATTGTCCCGAATACACTGTTGGTGTTTTCAGATACACCAACGTGCCAAGCGAGGATCTTGCGGCCGCTGGGAATATCAATAACAAGACGGTTGCTAGAGGCGACGATATACAAGGTCATGTAATCCACACACTGGCGTGCTCAAATGGGCGGATCAATACGGCAGGAATGCGACCATTCTCAAGCCACTTATACAATGTCCATTTACTTGGCAAGCCCATCAGATCGGCAACACGATCTACTGAAAGGTTTTGTTTTTCGCGAGCAAACTCTAAACACAGCGCCATCAAGTGGCGCAAGTTATTTGCTCTGACCTTTTCCCAGTTGCGTCTCATTGGGTTATGCCTTTAAAGAGGTATTCCAAACAAAGCCAGATCTTGCTGCTATGAAAGCGACGATCGGCCTGATTACTATTGACCGAGTACAGATATGGAAGTGAAGCGAACACAAATGGCCTCATACGACCTCCTTTTGTGTGTTTTGTGCGTTTACACAATCATTTGTGCTAAGATTGCCCTGGGTGTTTTTGCTCGGATGTAAATAGCGGCTTGGCCAAATTACGTTTGGTTCAACACCGATTGCAGTGGCGATAATGCGTTCGCCTTTAGGCCACTTTCTTGCTAATGCATTCCACAATGTACCCGCATTACTGTAACCAGCAGCCTTTGCTACTTGGGTTAAGTTGGTGCCTTGTTTTTTAAGGGCGGCAATAATGTCTGCGTGATGCCAATCATCTTTTGGGTTTGGGATAGGTTTATGCTTATCCATTTTTTTGCCCTTTTGTTTGTGAGATTCACTAAAAAATTAACACAAATATATTCGTGAACACGATTGTTTTCAAGCCAAATTTAAGCATTCATGTTCATTTTTATGGGTTAAATTCAACAAGTGCACGCATTTGTTTTTAAATCAATGGTTTGAATAGAACATGAACGAAGACAATAAACACGAAAAATCTCACCCAAGTTCTATGGGTGAGCATGAACGTTTTTGCGATAGATTGAGTCTTGTTATTGGGGATGAAAGTATTCGTTCGTTTGCATTAAGGGCTAATCTGTCTCCACCTGTAATAAAGAAGTATGTTGTGAACGATTCAACGCCAAACGTAGAAAGGCTTGTGGCGATAGCTGAGGCTGCTGGAGTAACAGTTGAATGGCTTGCCACAGGTAAAGGGCCAAAGTATCCCAATAGAGTTGTTGAGTCTGACCATCAGCATCAAGTCATGGAGGGAAGGTGTGGGGCTTATAAAGCTAACAATGACTTTCTATCTGAGTTTGCATTGATATCAGGCTATAGCGTTCAAATATCATCAGGATGGGGTAGTGAAGGAGATGATACTCAAGAGCCTAGCCGTCATATTGCTCTTAGAAAACGCTGGCTTAAATGGCGTGGCTTTTCTGAAAAGGACTTAGTAATAGTGTGGGCCAAGGGCGACAGCATGGAACCTATTATTAGCGACAACAATACCCTGCTGGTGAACATACAACGAACCACCTTAACCGATGGTAATATCTATGTGATACGCAGTGATAACCAGTTATGGGTTAAACGAGTCCAGGTTAAACCAAATGCTTGGCTTTTATTGAGTGATAACCCTTTATACCCGCCAATCGAAGTGCCAAAGACTGAACAACATAACTTCCACGTTGTTGGACAGATAGTTCACATCTCGAAGGATATTGGGAATTAAAATTTAAACCTCTTTTAAACGTCATATAGGTTTAAATTGCAGTGATCACTTTTTTAGCGGCATTCGACTAAATTGGATCGCCAATAATCAAATTGAGATTGCACATACTAGGAACAAAAAAAGGCGCGGTAACCAGAACGACTCCCCCAACAAACCCGCGCCATTCCTCAACAGTTCTCATTTATTCAAGCCTAATTTTATCTAATCTCGATTTAATTGGTTTATGATCATTATTTAAGAGTCTATACATTCGCCGTTAATTCTGATGAACTTTCAGTAGCCGATACAACTTCGCTATCTTCACCCGCGTTGATTTCTGAATCGCTCTCTGTACCTTCATTTTATCTTGCTGGAATCACAGAAATGACAGCATAAAACGTACGCCATGATTAAGGATTTAAACCAGCTTACAGGGCTAGGAATGCTGAAAATTATTGCGCAGTTTAATATTTGAGCAACTCTAGGGCTTGTTCATAACTTCGATTAAGGAAACAAACCCGATCACGATCACAAAAAACGATCTTTTCCATGATCAATATTTGATCTGAATTGGGCGATGAAAAAGTGAGTACTATATTAAAGGAAGGACATAATCACACGAAATGGAATTCTGATGGCCCAAATGATTTCGAAGTTCCAAGACAAGCATGAGTTGATTTTACATCCCGCAGCGAGAAATGCATTCGATGTAATGCAATCATTCCCTGCACTCTGTAATAAACATGCTCTACCTGCAAGTATTAGGTCTGAATTTGCCTCCCAAACAATATATTGTTTGGGGCACATAGATTCGAGAGTAAAAAGCAATAAGGTAAAACATCGCGGCAAAACATTTCAGTTTTATAGTCCTATTTGGGCAGCAAGTTTTTGGGATAATGGACGCCCACCAGAAGGTACTTTGCTGATTTACGAAGCAAACATTCAAGACCAACTGACACCTGAAATAATTGAGAAAAAAGCGTGGTTGTCACTATTGCAACTGCTCAGTTTATCCATCAATTCTAAAAATATTGCAGCTTTTATTGATGCCTGGCGCCAAGGACTGCCAGAGCAGTTTTCACGCGAACTCTTTGAGAGAAATACACTACCTGACCAGCTATTTTGTGATTTGTTATCTATCTCGAGAGGCACTCTGGTTCAGCAGCGGCAACGCCAGTCTCCTAAATGTCCAACATCTGATTCTGTCGATATTGTCTCCGAATTAACAATGCCATGGGAACCCAAATAATGACTCCTCCGGCACGCAACATCAGCAAAAAATTAAAGGAATTATTAAACAAATGGCTGGTGCCAGAGCATTTAAATCCAGAGCTCAAGCAAACTCTGTTAATGCAACTCGCCTACAGTATTCAAGCATTTCCAGCAGGATATTGGGAACAATTTGAACTGATGCATAGGTTAGTAAAGGTTCTGATAACAAAAACGTCTTCAGGCTCAGTGAGCAACACTGAAATATTTGGAATTTTAAAGAAAAATAAGCATCTTACATCATATCCATTTGCTGCCACCATTTGTGCAGTGTTACCACCCAATGCAACACCACAATGGATAACAAAATACACGGCTTATCAAGCTATCTTGCTCATCTGTTGTTTCATCCGTTATACCCATGACCAGCACCTAGCAGCCTCAGGAAATGAAAAAGCATTACGCGAGCTACGTCTGGTTGCGATGGACCCCAAGCATCGAAAACTATTAGATATATTGCCAGAGTTGGATGAAGGAGAATCAATTGAACTACTGGTGTCAAAGCTTAAAAAACTACGGGAGAAGAGTTATCCTGCCCTGCAAGAATACGGCCTTGGCTACTTAGAGTTAGTGCTTAGAGAAGCAGTATCTTGGACTAAAAGACGGCGAAGAAGAATTAGAATTCCTCCTATTTCAGACCCTGACACCTTCATCGAACTTAATCCCGTAGATGCATTTGAAGACGCAGGCCTAGAGGTTAAAGAACTATGTGTCGCATCCACAAAACCGACAACGGCTCAAGAACGAGATGAGGCAATATCGGTAACAGCAGGCCGAACATTTCGTATTGAAGATAGTGCCTTAACGCATAATCAAAAAACAACCCATTCCCCATCCTCAAGAGCGGTACGGGCTATACAGCATAAGTGTCTGACCGAAAAACTCAGTATTATGCAGTTATCCTTAAATTGCAGTTACAATCAACTGACCGAATGGGATATACGTCAACTCATTCGTTTTACGACCAATGGAATTAAAACTGGAGTAGACCCAGAAAGCTGCTCAACCCTACTTTTGTGCCTGCTATGCGGTCGAGATCCTATTTCACTAGTACAATCTTCAAATACATTTTGTCTAACACATTACAAAAAACGCCCTTGTATATCTCTAACCCACACAGTGCCAGCAAGCAAACAACATGTAAGACTAGAAAAATGTTTGAACAATACAATAAACCATTTGGTGCTGCCGCTCCCTCAATTTTTACAAGATGAGCTTACTCAAAACGTGGGCACGGCATACTTGAAGTCAGTCATTAATGACATTAACAAGCAACACCGATGTCGTTTAAGCCTTGGAAGAATAACCCGTTTTCTTGAACACTGGTATCTCAATAATGGACTAGATCGTGCCGAAGTCGGACTCATAAAAGGGCGAGCACCTCGAAACCAGCCTGCACTGAGCTATTCAAATTTCGATGCAGATAAACTGATTGAAAACCACCACAGATACGTGAGTTCAATCTTCAAGATGGCTGAGAGCGATCCGCAACTCCCCAAAGTTAAACCCATCAAAAAGCAATTGGGGAGTGCATTACTTCTCCCTCCACGGACTTTGCACAATTTTTTCCGCGTTCTAAGGAGTCAAATTCCTCGCCCGCGAAAGCAATCTTTGGAAGAACTCACGACACTCCATAATTACTATGTCTGCTACGTATGGGCGCTTTTGACGTTTGCAACCGGTCACCGCGATGTTAATGCACCAATGGGACAGCGTACCGATTTCAACAGCCATAACAATACCTGGTGGATAAGCGATAAAGAAAACCGACATGGGATATCTGCTAGAACACTGATACTCCCAAAGACTGCAGTGAAGCAACTTGAACATTATCTACAACATCTTCAAGAGTTGAAAAAACGCAGTCAACTCATCGCAAAAGATATTTTCAATCGTGCAGACGAGGCAATTACTGGCAGCGGAAATCTTCTATTTTTTATAAAACATCAAGAACAGAACAACATCCCCCAAATTACGCAAGAACTCACGCCTGCTAGAGTAAAAGCATTTCTTGGAGACCAGTTACCCTGGCCTGGCAACTGGGGGAGACATCACATGCGCAGCGAATTAAAGCGTCTCGGTGTTGCTCCTGAAGAAATAGATGGTTGGATGGGGCACGAAGATATTGGAGAAGAATCAATGGGTCGTCATAGCATGCTATCAACTCAATACCTCAACCGTATTGCTCAGCATATCGAAACGCTACTGAACACTCATGAAATTACGGTGGTTGACGCATGGAAAACCCGCTGATCCTTCCACATGAACAGAAATCCCTAGTACGGTTATTGGGGCATCAGTCCAGAACAGCTGCTCGGCAAAAAAGTCATATAACTATAATAAAACAAGCTCTGGCGGTGCTTGAATATCATCTACCTGAGCTGTTTGAAACACCACCGAAATACGACCGATTTTCGGCAGTTTGGCCACAGGTTGACTCGGCTCTGCGAAAGGTCCTCAAATCGGAAACAGCCTACCGCCGAGGGTATTCTTTTATCTGCAGACAACTAGAAACGGGTAACCGACAAGGGCTTTGGCAGATCAATCCTCCCTCAGACTATCTCACCCTTCGTAGAGTTCGACCGCTTAGAAATTTGACTTGGCAACACAATACTTCTGATTTCGCATCAAAAATTGACGGTTTGCTAGACAAGCTTGATAAAGCATCCGATCCCCAGCAATCCTTTGCCAGATTGCTGATGAGTTGCATTTGCTATGGAGGCCTGAACCGACCTGCACTATGGCCTGCTCTGGCTAAAGCATTAACCGATGATAAACCATTAAATGGCAACAAGGACCTTTGCTGGCTAACGTTGAGGCCAAATCATGGGAAGGACTTTGCCAGTAACCTCTATACCGATCACGACGGTATGGGGCCCAATGAAGCTCAGGTGGAAGTTCAGTTCTTCCCCGACCCGATAAGCCTTGGTCTGATGAAGCTATTCCTAAGTTTCAGGCCCAAAAATTGGCGTTACCCCAAATCAATTACAAAATGTTTAGAGATAATCAAGTCTGAACTCAAGCTTGATCTTCCAATAACACAACTTCGACAAGGCGGGGTTTGTTTTGCAGAGACTCAACTAAATGTCGATCTACCACAAGTGTTGATAGAGTATTCGTTGGGACGTCAAAAAAGCGCATCTCTACCAAGTGTTTACTGGTTCAGATTGTTGAAAGGCACAACGGGATCCTGCAATGTAAGGAGCTTTGCTCAATTCAAGCAATGGTATGATCTAACGCAAACAAACAGTTCAGCAACACCGTCATCACGCAGTTCTAAGCTAGGTAACCGATACCTACCGAATCAAATAAGAGAAATACTTAAGCAAAATAACGCAAAATCCCAAGGAAAGATTCATGTTGTCAGTAAGTTGCGGGATCTAACACAACCAAGCCTCCGCCTAAACGAAGAGATCCTTCTTCAATGGCTAATTCACCACCTGAATACTGAGAAAAATGCAGTATCAACAGCTAATAGGTACTTTGGAGCAATTGGAGGCCACTGGTTGGCTGCGACCGCAGGCGTTGACCTACACTGCTTGAGTAGTGACGACTTTATCTATATTTATCAAGAAATTATGAATCGCACATACAGTCAGCGGGAACAGCACTATAAGGCCGGTCGATTTGAGAACCTACACTCATTCGCACAACAGAAATTTGATCTCCCTCCTCTTAATCAGCCGCTAAGCGAAGGGAGCAATATTACTCCCCATGTGAGTGCCGCCATTGTTGATGAGGCACTGTTTTCAGCCCTGCTGCGTCAAATTGATTATTTAGAAGACTTAGACCATGCTGCCAAACGGATATTAAAGTGCTTTCTCATCATTGCTTATCGAACTGGTCTCAGACCAGGAGAAGTCGCCAAACTGCGTCTAAAAGACATCGAGCCCTCTTCTGTCGGCTGGCTATTTGTTCGTGAAAGTCGCCACGGACATAACAAAACCGACTCAGCGCTTCGAAAAGTGCCTTTATTGCCTTTACTGACTGACAACGAAAAGCTTTTGGTGGAAAGCCATCTTAGTGAACGTCTTTTGGCTTGCCATAACCACTATGCCGAATTGCTCATTCACGCAGATGGAAATCCCTTTGAAGTGTTAAACACTCGTCAAATATCCTTGATGATGAAAGAGATATTGTCTCAATTAACCGGCGGTATTTATTATCGACTGTATCATCTACGCCATACAGCATTATCCAGACTTCAGCTTCTTGCCCATGATGACCTGATCGGCTTGCCAGAAGTAGTGAAGGCTATGCTGCCGTACACCCCTTCGCAACGGAAGATAATACGTAAATTGATATTTGGTGAAGGACGGTTACGTGACAGATATTCTGCGCTGGCTGTGTTTGCAGGCCATAGCAGCCCAGACACAACATTCAGAAGCTACTTACATTTCACCGACATATTACTGGGCAGCCATTTGGCGGTAAATGCCCAAGAAATACCTGCTGGCACCGCGAAAGTGGTACTTGGAGTACGCCCTTATCGTTATAGAGTGATGCAAAAATCAGGAAACATAACCCCTGTACGTTTACTGCCATTCTTTAGAAAACGGCTCTCACCTTTTATGAGCCCAGTGAACAGCATTCGTCAAAGTACAGTCCTTCAGAACAACGAGGTTGAAAAAAGCAGTCACTACATTCAGGCCTTGGCTATACTCAGGAGGATTGAGCTTGGTCATGACTATCAAGAAGTTGCACTTCATTATCGCCTCCCCCTAGAACAGGTCAAACGCTGGCTTGATGCTGCAACTGCACTTCGGATGTTAAAAACACCACAAGACATTGACCGATTATTTTCAAAAAAACGTTGCTATGCACTGCTACCCGCAGAACCTACTGACATTGCTGATCGAAAGGATATTTATTCAGCGTTACAAGCATGTAGCAAGCTCAAGTCGAGCAAAGAAGGAAAAGTCGAATTACGATGGTCTATTCAGTATTGTCTGACGCATACAACCAGCAGCCACACGTCGATCTTCTTTGATAAAGCGACAGAGTTTCAGCGATTCATGGCGTTGGTAAGCCAACTTTTTACCTGGAAGCGCTGGCATCTTAAACTGCGTTATCAATATGGCAAAACATATAATCAGTGGCGATGTCACCCCGATATCGAAATAACTCGCGACACGTTACTGAAAATAAACGAATATCCAGAAGGAGCTGGAAGATTATTTTTACGTCATACCAATGAACAAAAACACATCAAAAGCAACGGTGGCAAAGCAATAAGCCAATATTCTTCCCCGACATTGCAAACCGTATTCCACCGGCTGGCGATCATCCTATTCAAAGCGGAACAAATAAGGCAATGGGAGCAGAAATAATGCCCCCACGCCTCACCCAAGCCGCTTATACCATTGATCGTTCATGGCGGAATGTGCGTACCAATGATGGGGAGGCACGTCTGCAAAAGCGGTGCGCCAATGACATACTTCCATAGATAGATTGTCACATAGTCTCACCATAGAGGCTGGAAGATAAGCCTCTGAGCGGCGCCCTACCTTGACCGAAAAGCAACTACTCAACGCCTCAAAAATCTTGGGGGAACTACGATGCAATGCCTCCAAAGGTCCAGCCAACACCATAAAATTGTAAGACTCGTGAGAACCCGCAATGCCATCCCGAGTATCTGCATTGTAAAAAAGGTGAATTTTACCTATGTCATGCAAAAGACCCCCAATGAAAGCCACACATACACTCAAGGGCCCTACATTATAACGCCAACAAAGCATAGCCGCTGTCACCGCCACCTCATGACTATGCTCCAGTAATCCACAAGAATGATTATGATGGTGACTACGACTAGCTCTGGCGGTAAAAAACTGCTCCATCAACTCATTGTTGAGTAACACTGCTAAGTAAAAACGTCTCAATGCCTCATCATGGATAAGCCCCAAAATCCCCCAGATATCGATAATGATCGACTCACAACCTGCTGGTACGAGTTTAAAATGATGATGCACAACAGCTTTATCAGTGACCTCAGGAATACTCAAAGTTATTTTTACCCGTTGCAAATCATCACAATGATTCCATTGAACCATCACTAGTTGCCCGTCAGGTTCTACACCTTCCATAACATTAGGGGATAGTTCAAGAGTATAACACTCTCTTAAGCAGCTAAATTGCCACAACTCTACCTGTTCTCTGCGCTCAATCAGATGAACCCAGGCCAAGTCATCTGCATTATTTGTTCGGGATCTGATATTCATTTTGACGACTCCCCTTTGGGTCCATTGCCAATCAACCGTTCAAATGCTGCACCGTCTTGCCCCAATAAATTAGGTACATAGCGCGAGTAAACCCTAAATAACATACCAGTATTGGCGTGCCCTAACTGTCGAGCAATCCATTCAGGACTCTCTCCAGCAGCGAGCCAAAGGGTTGCTGCTGTATGTCTTGTCTGATAAGGATTTCGCTTTTCGAGCCCCAAACTTTTCAGTAGTGGATACCAAACGCGTTTGGTGACATTGTGATGACTCAGTGCGTCACCACGCTGGTTACAAAACACGAAGTTGCTCTGAGTCTCGGTTTGCTCACGTTGGGTCTGAAGTGCTTCATATACTGGCTGGTTCATTGCAATAGCTCGGCATGAACCAGACGTTTTAGTTGGGCCAAGGCTGCCACGAACCAGTGACTGGCGGATGTGGATCAGTCTGTTTGTAAAATCAATATGCTCCCAAGTTAGGCCATCGATTTCCCCTGTTCTCATCCCCGTGAAGAACCTAACGAGGTAGTAAGTACGGAAATCTGTTCTCACATTCTCTACAACTCTGTATACCTCGTTGAGAGAAAATGGGTGAATTTCACTTCTTGGCATAGGTAACGCTTTGATATTTCGCCACGGGCTCTGAAATTCAAAACGTTCAGCAGCCTCATTCAGGATCAATCGCAAATATGTCATGATATGGTTGATGCGAGAGGTTGATAGAATTTTTAAGGTGGCCAGATCCGGTTCGCACAGCCTAGTGCGAAAGCCAAGAATGTCAGTCTTACTAATAGTGGCAATCATACTATCCCCCATTGCAGGTAACAGATGGCACCTCAAGATACCTTCAACGGTCTCAATTTGACTGGCTCGCCACTCAACTCTCTTTTCAACTAACCAAAGGTTGGCGAAAGTGCCAAACAGCATCCGTCCTTCCGAAGCTTTAAGTTGGCTAACTTTAGTAAGTTGTCTGAAATACTCAGCTTTAGGGCTATCAGGGAAATGATGCCTATAATCAAAGCTACCAGCCTTCATTTGCTGTTCGAGTAGCGTTAGCAACCTATTTAGCTTCTGCCGATTAGCTGAATTATCAACAAGACTCGTCTGCTCTCGGCAACGCACACCCTTATAGCGAAAATCCAAATAAAGTTTCCCATCACGGCTATTTACTGTTCCCATGGCAACCTCCTAGTTCATCTGATTAATCAGATCATGGGCAGAGGCCCCAAGCAACATAGATTCCTCAACTCTTTCCCAGATGTAGAGCAATTTCCGCCCACCAAACGGCCGAATGTAATGCACCCCTTCAAACAATTGTTTATCTTTCAAACACTGACGGATAGTACGAACGTCATAGCGGATACGTGCAGATAGTTCTTCTGTTGTAAGGTAAGTATATGGCATAATCAAATCCTCTCTTTTTTCTCTTCTGAAAACAAAAATAACCCACAGAAGAGAATTTAGCACTAAAATGAACCATTGCAAGCCTTTTTTCTCTTTTGCAGGTATTTTTTCATTTCAGGAAGGATTTTATGATAAAGTGTCACTTATCTCGGATTTTGGGCGAGAGAAAACAGAAAATTGCTGAAGTATCACGAGATACTGGTATAAACAGAAATACCCTCCATCGGCTGTATAATGAAACAGCAACAAGGATTGAGCTTGATGTGATTGAAGCACTATGTATGTACTTAGATTTGCAGATTGGTGATCTATTTGAACTTGAGAAGACTGAAAATAAGCATCATCAAAACTAATCTCTGGGTGATTGCTCAATAGCTTATTGCAAAGCAAAAGAGAAAAAGAGAAAAAGAGAAAAAGAGAAAAAGAGAAAAAGAGCTTCATCTTTTTTACTGATATATCGCCGCAATCTAGCTAATTCCCAGTTAAATTCGATGGGATTCCAATATGTAGACACGCATGATACTGTTTGATCTTATCAATTTCGCCAAAAAACTACTCGATCCAACATCATGCGTAATATCGGCATATTAAACGATTTGCTCAAAAAACAATGCCCCCAAATACACCAAAAACACCTTAATTCTCTGATGGTTGCTACCGAGTCTTTACTCAATGGTAATCAACTCTCGTTAACCCCGTTAGGCCGGAACATAACGAATAACGTTGCACCAAAACAAAATATTAAGCACATTGACCGACGGCTCGGAAATCTGCATGTTGTTAAAGGTAAGTTCTCTATTTATCAATGGCATGCACAGTATCTCTGCGGAGTATTCTCTATGAATTAAGAGTGATGCCCATTATTCCTGCGGATTGGTCTGGTGTACGCGAACAACTGCGAATGATGACCTTACGCGCATCAATAAGTGTTACAGATCGATCCATTGCTCTGTACGAATGCACTTTTCTTTTTGAAGCTAATGATTTAGAGATAGCAATATCCCGCGCAGTCATAACGCTTTCTTAGCTGAGCTTGCTAACGTATTGCCGCCAAGATGCTGCCCGCTTATCGTCACCGATGCAGGTTATCGAATCTACAATTAAACAATCGCCGCAACTCCTTCTGCGGTTAGCTTCGTATCAAGGCTCCCACCTTATGAGGGGGAGGTCATGTTAACTCCAGTGTTACTTAAGTTTCGGGCAAGCCCCCCTCAGGTACGTTTGATAACCGACTTTAGCAACATCAAATCAGACTTACTGAGGGACAATATCCATGTGGCATTTCGCAGTACTGAGCTAAACGACGAACCTTATATGGCACGTTTCATTGCCCAAGATGAAATGGTCTTATGTGCGTCAGAAGCTTACCTTTTACAGTATCCGCCGTTGACTCATCCAAAGGGTCTACAGACGCATAGTCTAATCACCCGATGCACTGACTATTCGCGCTATAAGCAATGGACTTTATTGGATAATGCCAAAGAATTGACAGTGAAAGTTGCCGGAGAGCTGGCTTTTAGTAACAAACTAAAGATTTACGCAGCGATATTGCAGGGGTTTGGGATAGCACTACTGCCTCGTTATCTCGTAGCCAACGAATTAGAGCAAGGTATGGTTCACGAAGTATTGCCAACCTATCGCCCAAAAAAGCGCAAAATTTTACGCCCTTTATTCTCAGCGACGGGCAGAATCGGCCTTGATAACTCACTTTGTAGAATATGTTATTCAATCCCTTAGGGATCTACATTAAAAATAAAACTCACAGGCTAAAGCCCTAGGCCCACTACTTGGTTACGTCCACTCTCTTTCGCCAAGTACAATTGCTGGTCCGCTGTTTCGATCAATGTTTGCCAAGTCAAATCACTTTTAGGTAGCACGCTCGCGACACCAGCACTAATCGTCACTTCTTGGAAGCTCGACTCGAGATGTTCAAGATGCAAAGCTTGTACTGCATTCACTATTTTCTGTGCCGTATGAATTGCACCGGCAAGCTTGGTTTCTGGCAGAATACAAATAAACTCCTCCCCGCCATAACGTGCAACAAAGTCAGTCGCGCGCTGCAGAGAATCACTAATGGCTTTTGCAACTTGTCGCAAACATTGGTCGCCTTCCTGATGACCATAACGATCATTAAAACGTTTAAAAAAATCCACATCTAGCATCACCACAGATAAGGCTAACTCGTTGCGGCAGCAATGTTTCCATATTTCAGGAAGTCGCTGCTCAAACTGACGTCGATTGGCGACGCCCGTTAAACTGTCAAGCAGCGCGATAGAGTGCAACAGATCGGATTGTCGCTTGAGGGTAAACTGATTCTTTACCCGCGCAGTGGTGATAATTGGATTGATAGGTTTATGGATAAAATCGACTGCACCCAGCTGAAAACCTTTAACTTCTTGCACTTCATCAAAATGAGCCGTGACAAAAATAACCCCAATAGTCGCGGTTTCAGGATCGGCTTTAAGATGTTGGCAAACGTCAAAACCCGACATACCAGGCATTTCAATGTCTAACAGCACTAAATCTGGCTGTACCTTCTGGCATATGGCTATCGCCTGCTCACCATTGGTCGCCATAAACAACTCATACTCTTCATTGAAGAGTTGATGCAGTATTTTGATATTGAGCGGCTGATCATCAACGATGAGGATCTTACCTTTCTCACTTTGGGGCCGAGCAATTAATTCTGCAAGATGCATTACGCCTCCTCTAACATGATAATCCGTAGCGTATCTAATGCCTGATTAAAATCGAGCGCTTGCACTTGCCCATGCAATATGGACCATTGTGGATGGCCTGACAGCAATTCAGCTAACTGGTCAGTTAAGGCCATAGCTTCTAAATTGTTCTCTTTTAATAGGGTCATTAGGGTATTAAGGTCCGTTTTAACACTTTGCATCGATGCCGAAGAATATACTGACTTTTCTACATTATCGCTAATAACTGGAGTAGATTCTTCCGCCTCAAAGTAAATTGAAAGTTGCTGACTATTCTGATGGATAAGTTCCTCTAGCCTATCTGTCCAACGCTTAATATCGATAAGCTCAGGGCATTCTTGCTTAAACTGTTTCTCTAAGTAAGCCGCATGCGCAGCTAAACGCCGAGCACCAAAATTACTGGCAATGCCTTTAATACCATGGCTAATCGCTGCAGCAGTTGAATAATCAAAAATTTTAGTTGATTGTTTATACTGATTTAGTTGCTTCGTCATTTCAGGTGCAAAACTTTTGGCCATTTTTTGGAAGAAAGACTGATTCCCCCCAAAACGACGCAGGATAATACGAATATCATCGAGTAATTGCTCATCACTCTGCTCCTGCGTCGCTTCGGGACTGTGCATTTCAGATTCAGCAGAGGTCATATCCTCACGGCCAACTAAGCGCAAAATACTCGGTAGTAATAATGGCATATCGATGGGTTTGCCAACATGGTCATTCATACCCGCATTGAGACACTCTTGCCTATCGGATGGTGAAGCATTGGCAGTCATTGCAAGTATGGGGAGTTCAGAAAAACGTCCATCAGCACGAATACGGCGAGTTGCTTCGAGGCCATCTATGTCCGGCATTTGCACGTCCATAATAACGATATCGAATAAATCGCTACTTTCTAGTACTTGATATACACCTTCCAATCCGCCGTCGGCGAGTACCACACTTGCACCTTCGTAACTCAGTAGCTCATCGATAACTTGTCGATTGAGTTGATTATCTTCGACGACTAGAATACTTAACCCTGAGAGTAACCGCTGTGAAAGTGGCTTGGGGTGCACATCCGTTGTCTTGCCTTCGATAGCATTCATTACTGCTTCAGCCAAAGTCTGCGAGGTCACAGGTTTAGTGAGGAAATTAACGAAAGGGACATTTTTAATATACTGACTGTCGGCAATCACTTCATGGCCATAGGCTGTTAGCATTACCACTAATGGGGGGGGGCTAACAGAAGTTGTGTTTTGTATCATCTCTGCAGTCTGCAGCCCATCAAGGTCAGACATTCTCCAGTCCATTAACACAACATCAAAGGGCTTTGATTGCTTTACCTTATCAAGGGCTTCGTAACCGCCAGATGCAGTTTCAACTTCACAACCGAACCCCGTTAACACTTTATGTAAAATCTCTGTTGTTAGCTGATTATCATCAACAACCAAAATACGATATTTAGAGAGATCAATCCGCTCACTCTCTTTCTCCGTCATAATTGGAAACGTCACATCAAACCAGAAACGACTACCCACACCTATTTGACTCGTTACCTGTAACTGCCCTCCCATGAGCTCAACGAGCCTTTTACTGATCGCTAGCCCTAACCCTGAGCCACCAAAACGGCGGGATGTTGAGGATTCTGCCTGTTCAAATCCGGTAAAAATCCGCTCAATCTGCTCGTCACTGATACCAATACCCGTATCGGTGATTGAAATTTGTACTGTGACTATATTAGCCTCATGTCGTAAACATTCAATACCGACAATCACTTGACCTTGGTGAGTGAATTTAAGGGCATTTCCCGCGAGGTTAACGAGGATTTGTTGCAATCTAAGTTGATCTGCTAACAGCCAAGACGGCAAAGCCGTGTCTAGGTCAAACATCACCTCGACATCCTTATCGCCATGGTTACCTGACAATACAACGGCAAGGTCCCGCATCAGCAATTCAATCGAACAAGGATGAGGATCTAGGGTGAGTTTTCCCGCATCTATCTTAGAGAAATCAAGGATGTCATTTAATAACCCTAACAATGACTTCGCTGCGATTTGTGTTTTATTAATATAATCTTGTTGCTGCACAGAAAGTGCAGTGTGTTGAATAAGTTGCAGCATACCTAATACAGCATTCATTGGGGTGCGAATTTCATGGCTCATATTGGCTAAAAATGCAGACTTAGCCGCACTCGCTGCATCAGCTTCATGTTTCGCCGCCCTCAAAGTCTCTTCTAACTGGCGCTGCTCTGTGATATCTAAATTAATCCCAATCACTCTAATAGTATTACCATGCTTATCGCGCTCAACTTGGGCGGCTGCCTGAACATAACGAATCGTACCGTCTGTTCTTACCACCCTAAAAATAGAGTCATACAGATCAATTCCTTGAAGGGCAGCCTTTAATTTAGCATCGGCAACAACAATATCGTCAGGATGAACCCGCATAGACCAGTGCTCATAGGTTAATCCTTGTTCCCGAAGACTTTCAGGCTGATCGTAAATCGCAAACATACGCTCGTTCCACTCAAATGAGTTATTGAACAAATTCCAAGTCCAAATACCTAACTGAGCCACTTCGGCGGCCTTACTTAAATGGTTACTGGCCGTTATCAGTGCTTCTTGCTGCAGCAACATCAGTGATACATCGACACCAATGCCTAAATAGCCAATAATCTCGCCAACACTGTCACGCATCGCAGTGACAGAAAGAGACACTTGAAATTGACTGCCGTCTTTACGCACATAGGTCCAATTGCGGGTTTCAGAACCTTCGGCTCTTGCCTTATAGATGAAAACATCAAAGCCTTGAATGTCTTTACCATATTCAGCGGATAACTCTGCAGACCTTATCATCACCTCCTCGAGCAAATGCAGAGGCGCAGGGGTAGATTGACCTATCATTTCCTCGGCTGAATAACCGAGTAAGCGCTCTGCTCCACGGTTAAAAATGGTGATATTCCCTTGCACATCAGTGGCTATGATGGACATTTCAGAGGCGGCATCGAGCACGTTAGTCAGTAATGACCCTAAGTTATTTTTCTCAATCTGTGTCAACTTACGGTCGGTGATATCGATTTGTAATGCAACATAACGTTCAATTTTACCGTATTCATCAAATACTGGACCTATCACAGTATCGAACCATTTCAATGCTTGGTGCTTATCACGATTGCAGATTTCACCGTGCCAAGACTGTCCCACGTTTATCTGTTGCCACATAGCTCGCCAGAAAGACACATCATGTTCACCCGACTGGAGTATTGCATGGGTTTTCCCCACCACTTGCTCACGCGCATAGCTACTAATGCGGCAAAAATTATCATTCACCTCTAAGATGACACCATTGGGGTCAGTAACGGAATAGAGTAGCTGTTGATTAATAGTGTCGAGCAAGGTTTGGTTTTCGAGTAACGCCTGCTGCAACGCATGGGTACGCTTGCTGACTTGCCGTTCGAGACTCGCATTCAAGCTTAAAATATGTCGTTCAGCTTCAAGCTGCGCTGTAATATCGCGGATCGTTTGGCTCATGCCAGCAATCTTGCCGTGCTCGTCATAAATAGGCACGGCCGTAGTTGAGGTCGATAAATGGCTACCATCCTGTCGTTGATGGCTAGTTATCCGATTTAAAGAGGTTTTCCCCGCTAACACTTCGGCGAATAATGCTCTTTCTTCCTGCACTATGCTGGCAGGAACAATCAATTTACAACACGACTGGCCAAGAGCGTGCGCCTCGGTATAGCCAAATAACTGCTCAGCACCTTGGTTCCAACTGGTAATTTGGCCTTTAGTGTCATAACTGATAATGCCATCGAGGGAATGCTCCAGCATGCTGGCGCGCCTAGCCTGTTCAAGCAGCACCTGCTGCTTACGCTGCAAACTGATGGACCACATGGCAATTAACGCAGCTAAAAGCAGGCTAAACAAACTGCCACTCAACAGCACTAAACTGGGTTGATTAAGATGCAATGACTTAATAAAGGATGGATAAGCGATGACTTCTATCTGCCATTTACGACCAAAAATGTCTTTCGTCATTTTATGGCGATATGCAGATAGTGGAGACGCCTCATCAGGGTGTGTTTCAAAAAAACTGATGGGACGCTCAGCTTGGGTGATATCGCTAAGCAACAGCTTGGTCATCTTCTGATTCAACGCTAATCCCATTAGAACTTCGTTCGTCACTAAGGGGGCGTAACTCCAACCATACCCGGCCGAAAGTCTTTCCTGTTGTGATTTAGGTACTAAACCCGTGCGATAAATAGGCTGCAGAATTAAGAATGATTGTAGCGGCCTACCCGTAGCCTGCACTAATGTGATGGGTGCAGACAAGCGCACTTCACCGGATAACATAGCCGCATCGGCAGCGGCTTTACGATGTGCCTCTGAGGCAATATCTAAGCCAACGGCAGCTTTATTGCGGTCTACAGGCTCAATATATTCAATAACGTATCTTTCGCCATCATGAGCGTTAAGTTGGCGAATATTAAAGTCAGACCAATCATCTTGACGAGCTCTTGCTATAAATGCCGCTTCATCGGGACTGGGTACTCGACGAATAAAGCCAAATCCACGGGCGCCGGGAAACTCATGGTCCACATCCCGCGTTAAACTATAACGATGGAAGCTAGCACGACTAATATCATGCTCACCCGCAGTGATTATCGTGCCGCGTGCACCGCGTAAACCATATTGATATAAGGTGATACGGTTAATCACGTTCTCACTGATTTGCTCCGCGTCTTCGCGCAAGGCTTGGTCAATTTTTTTGGCGTTCATGCGCCCCGTCAACCCTGTTAATAACGTGCTTAGCACCAATCCAATCAACAGGACTAATAAGCCCCATTTCGAAGCATTTTTATAACTCATGGACAAGTGCATAAACGCCTAATAATTTATAATCAGAGAGTTATGATTTTGGACTAATAAAAATCCTTTTGCCACTCAGCGAATATCAACAAAGGATAAATGCGCCAAAAGTTGCTATAACACTACACTCGGCATACGGGCTTAGCCAAATTTAATCCTGACTCCTGCATTGGCAATAAATCCATCGTTACGCGACCAGATATCAGTTGTCCACTGTCCCGCAGGAGTCCTTTCGGGCAACAGCAGCGGATGAGTATCGCTTTGTTTAATGTCTAGCAGATTCTCCAGATTGATAAACCAACTGTAGCGGCCAAAGGTCATTTCACCCATCAGGCCAAGATGCCAGTAGGGCTCAGACTCGGTCAGATAAGGGTTGTCATTAAGACGTTGAATACCAGTGTAATAGGCTTCGAACCCTGCACGAAAGTTACCGTGTTGCTCCCACATCGCCACGAATCCTGCGGAGTGTTTGGGCGTCAATGCAATCTCGCGGCGAGACGTTCGGCCTTGAGTCGACTCAGTTGCATCCAGATAAAGGTAACTTGCTGTCAGCTTGAGATCGCCAAGGTAGTAGCGTAGTAGTATTTCTGAACCGCGGATCTGGCTTTCTCCCTCAGCATTGACGAGACGAACTCTGTCGAAGGTATCATTGTTTTCAAAGGAAAAAGCCTCAAGCTTGGTCACATTACGGATATTCGAACCAAATAGGGTAAGGCTAGTTTCTAAATCATCGAAGCGGTAGGTAAAATCGACTGAGGCCGTTTGAGCGGTTTCTGCCTTGAGCTCCCCAAGAGGCTCAAGTCGCGACAAGCCTGCGGCTTCGATTTCTTCTACAAATGGGGTTGGTGCGTAATAGCCTTGACCATAGGAGCCGCGTACTGTGAAACCATCGGCACGGTACAAGAGTGAGAATCGGGGGCTAAACTCGGTACCATATTGGCTATGGTGATCCATACGGGCGCTGACAGAAGCGATCAAATCCTCCATCAAGCTGTAGTCCACCATTGCAAAAAGCCCTGGCACGTCGAATGAATAGTCAAAGTCGGAATAGTTGTCCGATTCATAAGTATCTGATTGATACGCCGCACCAATCACCCAATCTAGATTGTCGCGATAGCCAGACAGGCTGGTCTCTAGCAAGTAATTGCCATGCTTATCGTTGTCGTTATCAACCCCATAGCCGTGGAAATGTTCCTGCACCATGGCGGAGGCGCGGGTACTAAAGGTCAAAGTATCGGCAACGGGTCTATGATAGACAAGACCAGCATCCATACGCTCTGAGTTCTGAGTCTCGACAAAGGGATTACCATCGGCCACTGTGTACCCATTTAGCGTTCCGCCACGACGATTTTCAGTCATGTAGCCAGCAGTCACATAGAGGTTATCGCCATTGTCACCTTCATGAAACAGCCTTGGTCTCAGGGTGTAACGTTCATATTCCGGCAGATCGGCCCAGCCATCGGCATCTATATCTTCGATGGTTTGATAATGGGCACCTGCTGTAATAGATCCCTTGAGATTGTCGCTGAGGGGAGATTCGGCGTAACCCGTAAAATCTTGGCCATTTTTAGAGGTCAGGTTAAGGAGTGTCTCGCCAGCAAATTCATCGCCCGGTCGTCTAGAGACCAAATTAATAACCCCGCCTAAAGCCGAGCCACCATAGAGGGATGAAGCCGAGCCCTTTATAACCTCTACCTGTCCCAGATCCGTAGGCGGAATTTGCAGTAAACCTAGTGATGATGCTTGATTGCCGTATAGCGGCAGACCATCTGCCAGCAATTGAGTGTAGCGGCCATCCATTCCCTGCAAACGCACATTTGCGCTACCGAGAGCGGGTGAAGTGGTTTGCACTCGTACCCCACCCGTTTCTGCTAACATCATGGAAATGTTTCCTGGCCGCATAGCCGCCTTTTCCTCGATTTCCTCGTGAGTGACCACTTCAACCCTCATGGGCTGATCATCAACTACCCGCCCTAAACGAGTGGACTGAACCAAAATTCGTTCCATTCCCTCGTCATGCTCATCACCGTGTTCATCGGTATGTTTGTCATCATGGCTATCTTGTTCATGGACGGCTTCATGTTCATGCTGGCTGACCGACTCTGCGGCGTGTTCGTCTTTTTCATTGACCGGAGCGCCATAGGATGAAGTTGCGCCTAAGGATAATAACAGAAGGGCTAAGGGCGACAAGTGAGGCATAGGTATGTCCTATAGCGTTAAATAATTAGTAAGTGGTATGATGCAAGGCTAAAGCTTACAGTTACTGGAAGGTCAAGATGAAAATCAGCGAACTGGCATCCGCCTCACAGGTTCCAGTAAAAACTATCCGTTTCTATGAGCAGGAAGGATTGCTGCCTTCCCCAAAGCGAATGGCCAATGGTTACCGGTACTACGCTCCGCAAGATGTGGATACCCTCATTTTTATCCGCCGCTGCAGAGCGTTGAATATTGCCCTGAGTGACATTCGTCGTCTGGTAGAAGTCCAGCAGCATCTTCACAACTCTTGCGCAGTAGTCGATGAGATTATTAGCGAGCAGCTCAAACGTATTCGCCAAACTCAGCGGGAGTTGGCCAAGCTAGAAGCTTCACTCTCATCCTTAGTTTCCTGCGATAACCAACATGTTAGCGACTGTTGCATCCTCAAGCGCCTGAAGCAAGACGAGTACCGCGAAAGTTAAATATGTCGGCTATAGCTGTTTACAAAAATTGACAACCCAATAGAAGCTATGTGAATAACACTGACCACATGACTAATTCGTAACAGAAATGCATTTTAATATATTAAAGTGCATTTTTCGTCTTACTATATGGTGTACTAGTTTAAAACTAATTTGATGACTCCAATTGTGCAGAATTAGTGGTGGACCCTAAATTGGGTTTGAATTTGGTACTAACAAAACTCACTGCTGTGCAGCAGTTAATTTGACTAAGTGTTCAGGTTTCGACAATGCCCAAATACTATTTCGTTCTCCAAAATAAGCTCGCTTATAAACTTTCTGGGCGCAGAAATAAAAGCATATTGCAAAAATCAACGCCACCATATCAACTGGCCCCAAACTAGCATAAGCAATCGACTCGGATGGTGCAAACAGCGGTGAGATGAGTGTACTCACAGGGATCAATGCACAAACTAATGCTAATAACTTCAGTATATGGATTGCGGCCAACGCAGGGTTACGAACAAAACTATAAATAATCGCCCCAAAAAATATAACGTAGTAACACGCAAGATAATGACTATTGACCTGATGAGTTACCAGATAAAGCCATTTAGTCACCAAGATAGCGAAACTCACCCCCAACATTGACCCTAAACAAACACCAATTGTCAGCGATGCCATAAAACGTGTCGATGCTTGCTGCTCTGCTTGCTTTTTACGACGTTTTTCTAGCCAGAGTAAATTGCCACTATAAAACAAAAATGCCCCTAATAAACCAAAGGCAAAATACATCCAGCGACCAAAGTCACCCGCGTAATTACCAAAATGCAGAGCAAACAAACTGTTTACAATTGGACCATACGCCCCCTCACTGGCTTGATTAAGTGTGTTAAATTGCACCGCAAAGGTATAAGGGTTCAGATAAATAAAATCGCTATAGCCACCACGCATTATCTGCCCATCGGTTTTTACTTCGACAGCTAGCGCGGGATTGGTAGTTGAAAGGTTTGAAAACGCCATAGAAACAATTTGATAGCCATGGGTCATTGCACTCAATTGCTGTCGATACGTTGCCATTGATGGAAGTTCAGTAATTGAGTATTCAACATTTGAGCGTACAGGCCGTTCAAATAAAGGTTTATCACCATAAACGATACCCAACCCACCATAAAAAAAGTCGTGGAATGCAAAAACAATCACTGTCCATGCGATGATAATGTGGAATGGCAAACTGATGATACCAACGAGATTATGGCTGTCTAGCCAAAGGCGATTACTTCCCTTATTTTGCCTCAGTGCGAACAGGTTTTTGACTAAAGTAGGCAGCAAAATAATAACACCTGACACTAACGCCAAAAAATACAATAGGGCTGCCACACCTAAAACAATCACGCCTAAATCTTCATGGCCCACTTTACCGATGATGCCAGCAGTACGATGCAGTTGGTCAATTAACGTACCCAACTCATTAGTACTACTCATTTGAGTGATAATCTCGCCACGCTCAGTCAAGCTTGCATGCCGTAATTGATCATCTAATCGAATACCCCGACCGCCGCCATGTTCGTACCACTTCATTGGTGATTCATTTTCATCAAAGCTGATAATAAAACCTTCTCTAGCTTTATCATATTGGCTCAATGCCTGCGTAATTAACTCATCCAACCGCTCACTGGGTACTTGAGCTAACTGCTGATTTGACGGTATAGCCCATTGCTCAATTTGCGGTTTGAACATAGTCAATGCACCCGCATAAAAAGCAATGAATAATAGCAGTCCAGTTAATATTCCCGTCCACGTATGGATAGACTGATAAGTACGAAGCACATCTGCACGGATTCTCATAACAATGTCCATAACCCGATGAAAATAAGATAAATAGCAACATTAGCCAAAACCAAGCCACACAAAGCTGTGGTTGCGGTCTTGAATAAAAAACTCAGTGAAACAACGGTCAACCAAATTAAACTAATTAGCCACATATTAAGCTGTACCTTCATTGGCGCATCTATTCCTCCGGGGCCAAACCAAGCAAAAACGGCCACCACTCCGTAGGCGAATGTAAGACCTAACACACCTGCAATCAGGCTTTTTCGCCACCAATGAGGCTGAATCTTTTCAGCTTCAGTTAACCGCTTCATGACAATTCACCTCTATGTTTTACGAGCGTGACCAACGGAATGCATATCAGCAATAGCAAGACATTAAAAAACCAAGTGAATAATGCGGATATCAAACTCAAATGCTGCGACCAAAAAAATAGTGCCAATAAAAGTAAACAATATCCGATTATCAAAAATGATTTAGGTAATGACGTTCGTCTTAATCTTTGATGTTTACTCGTACCGTAAATAAGCATGATACCGATAACTGTCGCTACAAAAGCTGAAATTCCAAACATATTTACCCTGTTATTTTCATTATTTGGTAGAGGTCACAAAACCGATAAATGGTAATGTAAATGACATACATTCGCAATTGCGATTAAGGTTATTTTAATGTAAATTGTCGGCACTTCTAGCTAACACCACGCTATTCATTAATAGTCAGTCCGAGGATCTTCATGAAACACAGGGCATTTAAGAAAAATATGATTGCGGCACTTCTGTCGAGTATTAGCATGTCAACGGCTGCCGCTGCCGTCGAGATAGCGTCGGCAGATGCTATTGAAAAAATTACTGTATATGGCGAAAAAATTGAGCGCAGTTTAAAAGATACGACCTCGTCGGTATCTGTTATTGACAAAGAAACACTCGATAGCGGTCAGTATCAGTCGATTTCAAATGCTTTGTCCGAAATACCTAACGTTGTCGTACTAACAGGCTCGGTACCAGATATCCGTGGTGTCTCAGGCAATGGTTCGGCTTCAGGCTTCAACTCATTCACTGGCGGTGCTCGTGCACGCGTTTCCACTCTGATTGATGGTGTGGCAGAACCCTTTGTAGCCGATCTCACTGGCGATACAGGCTTATGGGACATTCAACAAATTGAAATATTTCGAGGGCCACAATCGACCATTAATGGCCGTAACAGTATTGGTGGCACTGTATTTATAAAAACTGAAGATCCCACGTTTGATTGGCATGGTGCCGCCCGTTTAGGTTACCGCAACCAAGATAACTATATTGATAGCGCCGTGATGCTATCAGGCCCGATTCTAGACGACGAATTAGCCTTTAGGATCAGCGGGCAAAATGTCACAGGTGAAACCTATAACAAAGGTTTGGAATACAGCACAAACCCAGCCACATTCGACCAAAATGAACTCATCACTAATCGCTGGCGCGGCAAGGTTTTATGGCAACCAAGTGCGATTGACGCTCTAAAAGTGATGTATAGCTTCTCGTTTAATGATGAGAAAGGAGATTCCGGACGTAACTACTTCACGGGAAATGACCCTTGGGCATATAACCCTATCTTTCAGCGTTATATTGAAACTAAATCGGCCTCACACTCAGTAAAAATCGACTACGATCTTGGTGAAGGCAAAGCATTTGATTTAGTTGTCGCCTACATGGATTATGACTGGGGCTTTGAATCTTACGAGCCAGTAGTGACAGCACAGCAATATGTGGATATGAAAGATCAAAGTTACACTGTCGATGGTAAATACAGTTTTGGCTTAAATAACCGCGACTTGAATGGTTTTATTGGCCTATCTTATTTTGAGCGCAGCCAAGACTTTGATAGCACAGGCAGCTCAATTTATAACGGCGATGACAGTAGCACATCAACGTCTATTTACGGTGAAATCACCTATGGTTTAAATGACTCACTTTGGGTCACTCTCGGCGGTCGGGTGATGCGTGATGAACAAACACGTAATTTTTCGATGCAATACCAAGGCAATCAACTAAATGAAAACCTCGATGACGGCACCACAGTCACACTGCCTAAGTTAGTACTGCAATACGCCATCACAGATAACACGACCTTAGCCGCCAGTGCGCGCCGCGGATATAACGCTGGCGGTGGAGCATTGTCGTTAGCAGAAAGTGAATACTACTATTACGATGAAGAATTTGTTGATACCTTCGAACTTAGCTCGCGCAGTGAATTTTTAGACGGTAATGTCAACCTTAGTGCCAACCTTTTCTATAACAACTTCGATGGATATCAAGCATCTAATCAAGCTCGAAAAATTACCAATGTAGACAAAGCAGTTACCTATGGTATTGAAACAGCTCTGACTGCAATGCTTGGTAATAACTGGCAATTAACGACTGGAGTGGGCTTACTCGACAGTGAAATTAAACGAGCAGATCCTAATTATGGGGATGTTATCGGCAATCAACTGAATGCGGCGCCACACGTTACAGCAAACTTAGGCATTAAATATTGGCTCAATGACGAGCTAACCTTTGGCCTATCAGGCAACTATGTTGGTGAATACTTCGCCGATATCAACAACACAGAAGACCGCATGGCAGGTGACTATGTAGTAACTCGCTTTAGCGTCGATTATCAAGCCAACAGCTGGCGGGTGAGTGGCTTCGTGAACAACCTATTTGATGAGCAAGCATTGACAGTAAATGAGCCTCCCAGCCGCAGTTATGTGGACGGTTACGCTGCAATTATCGACCCAAGAAACATCGGTGTATCTGTGATGTATAACTTCTAAAAAACCTTATTAATATAGATTCTTACACATGAAAACATCCCCTCTTATCGAAGGGGATAATGGAATGGACCCATCCACTTTAAATCGGCCTCGCAATGGGCCACGATGTAGTCGCTAAAACTCATCAAAAAGAGGACGGGTCCAGCTATGAAGATTACTACAATCGGTTTAGATATCGCAAAGTCTGTTTTTCATCTTGTTGGTGTTGATAAAGCGGG
Source organism: Shewanella sp. SM23 (assembly GCF_025654295.1). NCBI lineage: Bacteria > Pseudomonadati > Pseudomonadota > Gammaproteobacteria > Alteromonadales > Shewanellaceae > Shewanella > Shewanella sp. SM23. Next base: position 9,778 of record NZ_JAKKRM010000011.1, on the reverse strand, counting down.
CAAGTTAATCAAAAATAAATGCTTAGACGCAAAGACTTGCTGCCCTTTGTCGCGAAAATTGAGCCTTGCCTTATCGTTATGGAGGCGTGTGGTGGCGCGAGTTATTGGGCCAGAGAATTCGAGCAATTTGGGCACGTAGTTAAGTTAATTGCCCCGCAGTATGTGGTTCCTTTTAGGCAAGGTAACAAAAATGACTACAACGATGCGCTAGCCATAGCTGAAGCCGCGCAGCGACCGAACATGCGGTTTATAAAACCCAAAAGCGTCGAGCAGCAAGATGTGCAACTGCTCCACCGTATGCGCGAACGATTAACTAAACAATCAACAGCCTTAATCAATCAAGTCAGAGGGATGCTAGCGGAATACGGCATTGTGATGACCAAAAGTAAATCGGCCTTTAAAGCCCAGCTACCTGATATTTTGGTCGATGAAGCCAATACACTGACCACCAAGGGTAGAGCCATCTTTTATCAGTTATATGATGAGGTTATCGACATTGAAAAACGGCTTAAGAGTTGTGACACTCAAGTACTAAACGAAACTCAAAACAATGTGATTTGTCAGCGATTACAGACTATCCCTGGTGTTGGGCCTGTCACCTCTACGGCGATTTATGCTGCAGTGGGTGACGGTACAGACTTTAGCAATGGCCGACATTTTTCAGCTTGGTGTGGCTTAGTACCTAAGCAGCACAGCAGCGGAGGTAAAGATAACCTCCTCGGGATAAGTAAGCGGGGAAACGCCTATTTACGTACGCTGTTCATCCACGGCGCCAGAGCGGTGTTGCGACACAGTGGGAGTAAGTCGGATAAGTTGAGTTGTTGGGCTATCCAGCTAGCGGAACGCCGAGGTTTTAACCGAGCCTGTGTGGCCGTCGCGAATAAGCTCGCCAGAATGTCATGGGTTATCGCGGCACGTGAAGAAGAGTTTCGGCTCGCTATGTAACAACATCAAATGTACTTATTATGTTAACGATTAATCAACCAGCAAGTTGCTAAGACACTTGATTTGAGGATGAGACAGTCAGACTGATCTACTAAAAACTGTACTGGTCAACCCAAACTGGACACTTTTACTTGAGAATTTTCAAACTCTACAGGTGACAGATCGTCATTAGCAGAATGCAGCAGCTCCAAGTTGTAATATTTCATGTAAGCCGTCACGTCTTGCTTCATAAACTCCCTTGTTGGTTGAATCCAATCGTGTTTCAAGCTACCAAAGAAACGCTCAACAACGGCATTATCCCAACACGCACCCACATCACCCATGCTGGCTCGGATACCATAGCTCGATAGCAGCCTACCGAATTGCTTACTGGTATATTGCGAGCCTCGGTCACTGTGAAATACCAACCCTCTGGCCGGTTGGCGCAGGTTGTAGGCTTTTATTAATGCCTTGGATATCAAATCTGTGGTCATGCGTTTGTCTATGTGCCATCCCACAATCCGGCGTGAATATAAATCCATCACCACAGCTAAGTACCTCCAGCCTTCACCCGTCTTTAAATAGGTCACGTCACTCGCCCAGACCTGATTAGCCGATACTGGATTAAAGTTCATGTTTAACAGGTTATCAGCCACTGCATCTGAGTGTTTTCGCTGTGTCGTCACCTTGTAAGCACATCGCTGGGTTACTTTGAGTCGAAGGCGGTGCATAATTTTACGAACGAGATAGCGACCAACCAGGTAGCCTTCCTTGCGCAATTTCTTCACCATTTCACGATTCCCTAAGCTGCCTCGACTTTGCTTAAATTGCTGTCGAACAAGGCGATAAAGCTTCAGTGTTTCAAGGCTTATCACGTTTGCAGGGCGTTTATGCCAATCGTAATAGCCTGACTTACTGACACTCATTACTCGACATAACAGTGCTATGGGGAATAGGTGAGATTGCAGTTTGATGAAACGAAATCTTACTTCATTTCTCTCGCAAAGAAGGCGCTTGCCTCGGCGTGCCCCTTGGGTATTTTTAGAATTTCTTTCTCCATTCGTAATTCTTTGTTTTCTTTACGTAATCGCTTTAGCTCATCACGCTCAGACTCTTCTAAGGTGATACCTTGTTGCAGGGCTTGGTGTTTTTCCTTCCAGTTGTAAAGCAGGCTCGTGCTAACTCCAAGAGACTTTGCCGCATCGGCAACGCTATAACCTTGCTCTAGCACCATCAAGACGGCTTCATCTTTAAATGCCTGCGGATAACTCTTATGTGATTTTTTTAAACTCATATAGACCGCTTAATTTATTGACCATACTGTCTCAAAATTAAGTGTCCGATGGGATTAGACCAGAACAGACTGATACCTTATTTGGTTCTTTATCACCCCAAAACAAATTTGAATTAGCTTTCTCATTGCGGCACTTAACGCTTGTATCTTTGTTTTCCCTGCGGACAGAAGTCGATTTTTTGTGCTTTAATATCTGGGTTATGTGTTCCAGCACTAACTGCTGCTAAAAATATTTTGGATCGAATTCTGGATGGACCAATTTTACTCAGTGTCGTTCTCCCTTTAAACAAACCTGATTCATTTAGCTTAGGTGCTAGGCCAACATATGCTGCAGCTTGCTTAGCTGTTGAAAAGTTTTTAGCTGAAAAAAGATAGACTAACTCTCGGGATATTACTTTACCTATACCGATCACACTCGGCTTTGTTTCCTAATAGTGAAATCCAATGTTTGTCGGGTTTAAATCAAAATAATATTCTGATTACAGATAAACGACTGACGATGAAACAAGGGTTTTATGCGCCATACTGGCGATCAAGAAGCACTCTGTAGTTATTTCTGTTAGGAAACAAAGCCATGACACTCATGAGTAAATCATGGTTCTTTTTCATGGTAGTACAGGCAGTGAGAATGGTATCGATTTCATTTTCAATCTCTTGAATTTCTTCTTCTAAAATCCCAACAATACGAGTAATTGAGAGTAAAACCCAGGGTGAGATCGCGAACAATTTTCAGCCATTCAAACGGGCAGTACTTCTCAATTTGACGGCTTTGTGAGCTTATATTCTCTTTTGCCGAGACACAATCATGAGCCTTCTTTCTCTTACCAAGCACTTTGAACTTATTGAAGACCACCGACAGGCCGCCAAAGTGACTTATCCCTTGTTCGATGTGTTGTTCCTAACCGTGGTGGCGGTCATCGGTGGCTCTGAGGGCAGGGAAGATATTGAAGACTTTGGCCATTGCCACTTGGAAATACTGAAGAAGTATGGTGATTTCAGCAAAAGTATTCCTGTTCATGACACCATCGCACGAATTATCAACAAAGTTGATCCAGAAGCGTTGCAACAAGCTTTTATTTCATGGATGCAGGCAACCCAACAATTGACTTAAGGCCAAGCCATTGCCATTGATGGCAAAACCTTACGCGGTTCTTATAACAGAGAAGAGCGTCAATCCGCTATTCATATGGTGAATGCTTTCTCTGTCACCAACGGTGTGGTGATGGGGCAACTTAAAACCGATGTGAAGTTCAATGAATTCACTGCGATCCCTGAGTTATTAGCCTTATTGGATATTAAAGGCGCACTGATTACCATTGATGCAATGGGCACTCAAGCCGATATTGCTCATACCATCATAGATAAAGGTGCCGACTTCCTGTTAACAGTCAAAGGTAATCAAGGTGCTTTACATCAGCGCGTAAAAGAGGCCTTTGCCGCTGAGTCAGAGAATGTCGAAAACACCACTAAAATCGAGGCGCAGCATGGCCGAAAAGAATATCGGGAATACCAAATTATAGATGCACTCAAAGAGCGACTTGAAGCCAAATGGCCGACCATACGCAGCTTTGGTAAAGTCATTAGTTATCAGGTAAACAAAGGCAAAGGAACGCTGCAGACACGTTACTACATCAGTTCCGCCAAATTATCGGCTGAAGAATTAGCCTGACACAGAATTATGAACAGCCTCTGTCGTTGTGGGATAGAGCGATGCTGTCGAGACGTTTCATCATAGAAACCATCAACGACCAGTTAAAAAATATCTCACAAATAGAGCACTCCAGATACCGCAGCGTGCATGGTTTTATGCTGAATATGATTGCGGGGCTTATAACCCCGCAATTGAAAGACAATAAGCCACAACTGAACCTCACTAACGGGGAGTTTAATACTATTGCAGTTATGGCTTGTTAAACCGATCTCAGGTTATATATTACCTTAAATGTAATGGTATATCGTATTTTTTGAATAGTTTTACAATCAAATCTTTGTAAAGCGGTTTTATGATGTAACCCTTCGCACCAACAGAAACCGCCTGCTGCACAGATGACTTATTTTTGTTACCAGTCAGCATAATAATAGGCGTACTTGAATTTATTCCATTTGATTTATTAATGTGGTCGATAAGATAAAACCCATTAGTATCAGGAAGATTTATATCCATTAAAATCACATCATATTTTTTCTTTGCCAGTAAATCTAAGGCCATTCGACCAGACAAAGATGTATCAAGTTCAATCGCAAATGCTCTTAAGAGCATAATGGTCAGGTTCAAACTAATATGATCATCTTCAACAATTAACATCTTTGGCACCACGGGGATCTCAACCTGTACATTAGCGTTTTTTGAATCTGTGTATAATTTATTATACGAATACTTAGTGGTATCCACACTCGCTACGGTCTTACTTTCAACCTCTAAAGGCTCATCAGGTAGAGGAGCTTCAGCAACAATAGCAACATTTGAAACATCAGTAACAACAAGTTCAAGTAAGTGAAGCGCCTTGCTCTGCAACTTCAACAAAGCAGGTCTAATCTCGTTAGAACGAATAAACGATAATATTTTTTTCAATGACGCTAAATCTAACTCTGCAGTCTTATTGCTTGCAAGATGTGCCTCAGCCCTGTCTAACGATGCCTCAATTTCTGCTAAATTTGACTCAAAGCTTTGTTCTAAATCCTTTTTTCGTTGAACTCCCTTAAGTACAATTTCCTTAATATGCGAAGAGTAGTTTTCCTGAATATTTATAAAATCTTCAACTCTTTTATTCTTACCTCTCAGACCAATCTCTCGTAATAAATGAGTGCATATAATAATCGCTCGATGTATTTCATAAATAGGCCTAGCAATCAGATAATCATTGATAACCCCACTTCGATAAGCCTCGTATGCTTCTTTTTCTTGATGTTTTGGAATTAGACTAACAACCGCATGTTCACAAATATCTACGGCCTGCAATTCTTCAATCGCTTCGTAATAAATGAGTAAAGTCTCTTGTAATGTTTCTGCTGCAACAAGAATCACTTTTGGTGTTGACTGTTTGATCTGCTCAACAAGCTCAACATTTGATTTAATCACGTGAATACGAGAAAAGTGACGTATCAGAACACTTATCAATAAACGGTCATTATCTTGATCATTTGTAAAGAAGACGATATGTTCAAAATTAACTCTATCCACGGACATTACTCCTACGCATAAAAAAATCAGACAATGCGAATAAATCATCATCTACTTCTTGCCAAAACTCTAGTACCTGTTTGTACTCGATATCACTGTTACGAGATACACGTTCCAACTCTTGACAAGATAAATTTAATTTTTTGGCACCAACATAAAGAGAATTGCTCTTAAGGGTATGGCTTATCCCAGTAATGGAACGAATATCATTATCCATAATTGCGGTTCGTAATGATTCGCGCTTCACTAATAAATTGCTGTAATATTGCTCCAGAAAAAACTCTAACTCATCATCAGTAACATCTTGGCCAACGAACTTATATATCGCTGAAAAATCGACAATCTGTGAAACATCGGCAGCTTCATCTACTGTATTATCTAAACAAAAAAAGTCACTGCCCAATGAAACATCATCAGTATTAACGGTTTCGGTCTCTAAACTTGAATGTTTTTCTAAGGTTGTTTTAACATCATCTAAAAGGTGAACGAGATCTATCAGTGCAAGTGGCTTGACAAGTACACGATTAGCTCCAGCCTGCAAGCACTCTTCCTTACATTCATCCCCATGTTCTGCAGTCAACATTACAATAATTGAAGGAGCAAGATGTCGATAATCCTCAATTTCTCTAATAACTGCAATAAGATCTGGACCATATATAGTTGGCATTACAACATCTGAAATGATTACATTAAATTTATTAGCTTTAAAAAGCTCAATGGCCTGCATCGGATCTTGCACACATGTCACCATTACCCCCACTGACGATAATTGCTTCTCAATCACAAACAGATTGTCTTGGCTATCATCAATAACCAATACACTTACACTACTATAATTCGTTTTATCATCAAGACTGACAATACTAGACTTATTCTTTTCATTAACAAAATCTATAACCTGATAAATTTTTAAGGGCGGATATGATATGACTTCATAATCAGAGTGAGACCGAGAAAGCGATAAGTTACTTAACTCGGCAACTCTTTCCTTCTTTGAGAACAAACTTGTTATAAATTCATTCCTTGAGATAATATCACGTTGACTTAAGTCCACAAAAAGTATTGAATCATCCGTATCAAAATCAACCAATTCATTACTTGGTAAAAATAACAACTCAAAATTTAGATCGCTTGAATATCTTGTTACGGCCTCATGAAAATCAGGACTATTAGTAAATGCGGTAATGGGAACATTCATATTTGAACGATGAAATATAGCTTCATCGAGCGCAATTGAACTATCATCAACATCAAATTCAACAACAAAGTAAAAAACACTTCCATCGCCAATTCGACTAACTACCTCAAGCTCACTTCCCATTGAATGGCAAATGCTCTGACTAATATATAACCCTAAACCAACACCACCATGCAGACGATGCGAACCTGATAACACCTGCTCATACTTCCCGAATATTCTTAATTGTTCTTCCTGCGTCAAACCAATACCATTATCAATAACAGAAAATTTTATCTTAATATTTTCAAAAGATTGCTCGACAATTTCCACATCAAGTAAGATTGATGGTTCAATTTTATTTGAGAACTTAATTGCGTTTGAGATCAAATTATAAATAACTTGATTAAGCCTCACTTCATCACAAATAACTCTAGAGTTAAACCCTAATGGCATATAAAAGTCTAAGTTAATATTTTTTTTGCTTGCTTGAAGACTAAACACATCAATAATTGACTCCCCTAAGACCCTAACATCTACAGAATCACTTTTGCTAATTAGATTAATTTCATTACCTTTCCTAAAGTCCAACATACTATTAATAAGTAACAAAACTTGTTTTGCAGTACTAAATGCGACTAACAGCAACTTTCTATCTTGTTCGTTTACACGGCCTAAACTAAGTTCAATCAAACCTAAGACTGCATTTAATGGAGTACGTATCTCATGACCGAGAGTCGCAATAAAATCATTTTGAGCACAATTCAACTGCATCAACTCAGAACATTTATCGACTAAAATATTTCTTTTATTATATTTACTTGTTTGGTCTGTAAGCAATCCTAATCTGGATCCATCATCATGTAAAATGTCCCGATACTCGATATACATACCAGATTTAGTTTTAAAGACTAAAAGTAGATCTTTGCTGGTTGCAAACTTATATCTAAACCATCTTAAAACCCTACTACTATTCCGTCTCGTAAACTCGCATTTAAAAACATCACTAATTAGATCAAAAAATGATTTACCGATATATTCTCGAAGGCGAAGATACGGAAAGAAACAGCCAAACTCACAAAAAACATGGTCAATTATAGCCACGCTACTGACACCAATAACACTAACTGCTGTTTGACCTGGTGAAATATCATTAAAATCTAAGCGACCAAAATGGCTGTTTTTCAGTTTATCTAACGTTAACACGCCATCCTCTACAGTACAGAGAACAACAAAGCATGCATCAGTCATCTTTATGACTTTGAAATTAATTATTTTATCGTTAATTTTAAGATTTTCATTAATAAGGTGGTGGGCCTTAATTTTATTAAAATGAGAAACAATAGACTCTCTAGCACCCACTAAAAATGGATCTGCCAAAAAAAGGTTATTCTCCCCTAACCACTCCCCTTCAGTAGAAATCAGCAACGCACAAGAATCAAAAAAGTTCAAATCAATCACGTTCATCATAAAATATCCTTATTATTCACTATCAATCAGCGCTATTGAACTGAACGTTGATACTGATTCAACCAACCATATACGTTGTCACATTTTAAAATAAATCTGTCTTGATCAATATTGTAAACCTCTATGAAATAATCAACGGTAACCCAATCCCCTTCCATATATGCTACCGCAAGCTGTAAACAATGAGCCAAATACCCACGATTATTAAGTAGTGCACTCTTGATTTTTTGCTCTAACGGTAAAGGGCCTATTGCTCTTTCCATTGGTTTATCCAGAATGGCATCCAGCGTTGACAATAAGCCCGTAAGAAATGCTGACTCACTTAAAAAAGAAAATCCCATTAATGAAATTAACTCCTCACATAGCCGAGCTCTCATCATAGTATTATGAATTAACACCACAGGCTTGTTTGGGTTGAGTTCAGCTAGCATAATAAGGCTAACAAACTTACGAAGTTTATTTTCCCCTAAGAAAATCATTGCCTGCTTTATTGAGGTAAATTCTGTTACATGTTCAAATTGACTTGAATTGACAAACCTAAGTAGTTTGTAAGTTAAATCTAAATCTTGAGAAAAATACTTTTCGAGCTTTTTGTAGCTAAAGTCAGGCTTGAAAACCTCATGATAAATTGACAATGTAAAGTGTTGAGAAGCACCAATTTCACAGCCTTCAATCAATTCAGGCTTGTAAAAGTAATAACCTTGAAAATAATCAAATCCTAATAATTTAGCTTGTTTATATTCAGCCAGAGTCTCGACCTTCTCAGCCAGTAACTTTAAATTATACTTCCTAAACATTGGAATTAAATGAGCAATACTATCTAACGGTGTAGAAACAATATCTACTTTAATAAGCTTAAAAAATGGAAAAAACCGCTCCCATGCCGCCGAGTAAACGAAATCATCTAAGGCAAGATAGTAGCCCAAATTAAATAGCTCTTTAATTACAATGAAATTCTCCTCACTTGGCGCAACAGTTTCCAATACTTCAACCACGATTCTATTATGTGGAAACATATATAATAAATACTCACTCAAAAAGTGAGTGGGGAAATTAATTAATGCTGGCTTCCCCTCCGTCAAATCATCTAAATCCATATTTAAATAACTATTGACGAGCAATTTTGCTGTAGCGGCGTTATCAGCAATACCCTGTGGAAAGCAGTTGTCACGACTATTTCTAAAAAGTAGTTCATAAGCAACAACATGTTTATTCCTATTTAATATAGGCTGTCTTGCCATATAAAAGCGCATAGGTCACCTCTTCCATTTTTCACTTAATTTTCAATTTTCAGTGAATCAGTCCTTTAGTTTCCAGTCTAGACCTCGAACTTAAAACTTTCAACACCACATTTTTAGTCTCCACTAAATTTAGCATAAGTTGTTATAAACAATGAGTTTAAAATAATAAACTTAGCTTTATTTCCCAGCACAAAGTGCTGCTATTTCTAATTAGAGATGTACATTTACCATATACACCCAATCAGGGCGGGATCATACTTTGTTAACTAACGGAAACTTTTAGGCTTAAACAGGATCAGAGCAAGCATGTTATGCTAACGACCTATTCCTAATGTCACTGTTTGAACACTTGAAACTCATCGAAGACCCTCGCTCTCACATCAACCTAGACCATGATTTAGTTGATATTATTTTTCTTGTTTTAGCCGCTATCGCTTCAGGTTGCGATGGCTGGCAAGCTATCGAAGAATTCGGCCAAGAGAACCTATCTT